>JAISEO010000090.1 GCA_031264075.1 Coriobacteriales bacterium
TTCCAGGTCTGTTCGGGAGTGCAACGTCACTACTTGCGGTAATGGCGTTGTGCTCACGGGCAGAGCTGGGGCAAATCAGACGTGAGATGGCGGGCAATGAATAAATCGGCGCCTCCCTAAGCTTGTCCTGGAATGGTCTCGGTCCACGAACCGCGCGTGGAAACAACCTCCTGCGGCAGTTCGTCTCCTGCCACGTAGGGATATATCTTGCAGATCATACTCTTGATGGACGATCCGATGTCGCCCTCGCCGGTCTGCATGACGCGTGTGCAGTTATTGACGTTGGAGTCAAAGACGCCATAGAGATTGGGCTCGGCCGGCTCGGTCTCGGGGAACCACCAGCCGTGCTCGGCGTGCACGGTCTTCTCGTTGACCTCGCAGCTCAGCTTGGCTATCTGCTTGAAGCGACCCTTGTCATTTTCAACCCAGACCCAGGCGCCGTCCTTGATGCCATAGCTGGCTGCCGTGGCCGGATTGATGGTGACCAGCGGCAGCGGGTGAAACTCGCGCATCGTGGGAAGCTGTCGATGCTCCGAGTGAAAAAATTCGTAGGAGCGCCCGCCGCAGGTGAGTAGCAGCGGGTACTCCTGCATGAGCTCGGGCGTGGAGTAAGGGCTCTCCAGCGGCTCAACATGAAATGGCGTGGGACTCAAACCCCATGCGGTAAATGTAGTAGGTGCAAGTTCTATGCGGCCACTCGGCGTGGCAAACCCAAGTTCTCCGTTGCCGCGCAAGAGGCCCTTCTGGTACTTGTAGTAGGTGGCGTTGAAGCTATCGTACTGATAGCCGCAGGCCTCGGTCAGTCCATCAAAATCCTTGTTGAACTCATCGGCAAAGGCATCGGTGCCGCCTTCTTCGGTGAGTCCACCCATGCCCGTGGCACTCTCGTTGCTCTGGATGAAAGAGCCCGAGCGGAGGTTCAGATACCAGTCTACCAGATCCACGTCGGTTTCAAGCTGGAGTTCGTCAATAAAATACTCAGGATTGAGGCGCCGGCCCAGTTCGACGATGATCTGCTCGTCGCTTTTGGCCTCGTAGTACTCGCTCACCTTCTTCATCGTGCGCGCGGGCGTCCACCAGGTGCGGGCCGAGTTGCGCTCCGCGCTCATGGCCACCGGCAGCAGGATGTCTGCGTAGGCAATGGAAAACGGCGTCATGTACGGGTCCACGTTAACCACGAAGGGGCAGCGTTGCAGGGCCTTGTGTACGCGCGTCGAGTCCTGCGTGGGGCAGGCGATGGTATTGGAACTCTCGCACCAGATCATGTTACACGGGAAGGGATCCTCTGTCTCGAGTGCGTAGAGCATGCAGTCCGAGTCGGCCAGTGCGATATACTCCGCACCCTTGCGGCCGAAGGTATAGCTGCTCGTGAGCTTTTTGGCGCCCCACTCGGGAGGCAGTTGGTCCTCACCGGAGGAATACCCGGCGTTGATGTCAAAGGCGTTGCGGGTGAGGATGTTGCCGCCCGGGTTGTCGACGTTGCCGGTAATGGCCATGAGGTCGCAGGCGCAGAGATTGAGGGCCATGGCGCTCATCTGCTGGTCAAAGGCCAAGCCCCACTGGATGCAGGCCGGCTTTGAGGTGGCAAACAGGCGTGCGGCCCCACGGATGTCCTCGGCGTTGAGCCAGCACACCTCGGCAGCCCACTCGGGTGTCTTGTCCTCTATGGCCGCCCAGAGCTCATCGAGCCCCGCGCACCAGTAATCAACGAACTCCTGGTCGTAGAGCCCCTCAGAGATGATGACCTGCAACATGGCCATGCCCAGGGCCGCGTCCGTGCCGGGGCGCAGCTGCAGGAAGTACTCGGCGCGGGCGCCCCACCAGGTCAGGCGAGGGTCGATGGAGATTATCTTGGCGCCATTCTGCACGCAGGGTACGAGCCAGTGACCCAGATAGCCGTCGCCATTGGACTTGAGCGGCTCATTGCCCCAGACGATGATGCACTCAGGCACCTTCCACTCGGGATTGTTGTAGCGGTCATCGTGACACACGGCGGCATCGGCAATCGGAAAATCGCCCAGCGGCGCCATGGAACCGCAGACACGCGGCAGATAGCAGCTGAATCCCGTAAAGCCAAAGGTGCCGATGTTAGGCGTATGGAATATGGTCTTGGCAGCCCAGGGCACCTGCCAGTTGATATTGCGGCCAGTACCGTGAAATACAAAGATGGAGTTACCGCCATCCTTAGCCCAGATCTCACGAACCCTGGCCTCTATGATGTCATAGGCTTCGTCCCAACTGATGCGTTCCCATTCGTTTCCGCCCTTTTCGCCCACCCGCTTCATCGGATACCTCACGCGATGCTCACTGTTGATGGACTCCGTGAGGTTGAGGCAGCGCATACAGAGCCTGCCGTCGTTATAGGGCGCGAGTGGATCGCCTTCCACCCGCTCTACCTTGCCGTCTTTGGTGTAGAGCAGGATGCCGCAGGAATCATGGCAGCCCGGAGGTGAATAGTGGTAGGTGCGCGTGACGGTATAGCCGTCTTCCTCCCACCGCCATTCTCCCTCGTGGTAGGCCTCTCGGTTGATGCCGTCCAAAAACTCCTGATAGTCTGTCATGACTCGACTCACTCTCGTGCTAATTTGCCAGCTGATAGCCGCCGTCGATGACGAGTATGGCGCCCGTCATCTGCTCAGAGGCGGGAGCGCCGAGGTACACGGCGAGGGCGGCAACCTCTATGGGCTCACCAAAGCGGCCCGTTGGGGTCATATCGAGCCACTGCTCGGCCAGGTCGGCAATCTCGAGTGCCGTCTTGAAATACCCGGGCGCAATGGCGTTGACACGGATGCCGTACTCGGCCCATTCCCAGGCGAGCATCTCGGTCATATGATTGGCACCGGCCTTTGCCGTGGAGTAGTTGACCATCTTCTGTGGCTTGTTGACGACGAGCCCGGCGTTGGAGGTGATGTTGATGATGGAGCCGCCGCCCGTGTCGCGCATCTTCTCGGCGGCCATGGCACTCATCATGAAGTAGGCGGTGAGATCCAGCGCAATGACCCGGTGCCAGTTGGCAAAGTTGTCCTTGATGTAGCCGATGGCATCATCGCCGCCGCCACAGCCGGCGTTGTTGACCAGCACGTCTATCTTGCCAAAGTCTGTGACAAAGCCGTCAACCGCGGCCTGGGCATCTTCCTGCCTGGTCTGGTCGGCGCGATAGAACCGGACCTTGACGTCGGGGTATTTGGCCTGCAGGGCCGCCGCGGCCTTCTCACCCTTTTCCTGGGTGCGCCCCGTAAAGCCAACGTTGGCGCCCAACTCGGCATAGCCATCGGCAATGGCATTGCCCAGACCCTGGGTACCGCCGGTGATGAGTACGTTGAGACCCTTGACATCAAAAGCATTCTTGAGTGACGTAATAGGCATGAGAGCCTCCTCTTTTCAAACTAGGTATCCGATCATCTGAGCTGTAAAGCACCTTATGCATGCTCTTCACTCATTATCACGGGCACGGGGAGTCGTGACCATGAGCTGAAAGACTGAATTGCCTGCCAGAGCTTAGCCGCAAAGGCTAATATGCGCGCCCTGCGGAGTCCTGTACGCTCTGTGGCAGGCCGCTGCCGCTATTTTGGAGCAAGGCTCTCCTGCATGATGCCGAGGTCCTTTGCCTTCTCGTCGTCCACCCATCTGAGCTTTTTCTTGGTGGACTCGGCAACGATGACCGCGAGGATGCAGACGAGGCCAATGACGATGCTCACCACAAAACAGGCAATATAGCTGCCGCCCTGCCAGCCCACGAGAAAGCCATACATGGTAGGCCCGACAAAGCCGATGGCACCGGTGCCGATGCGACACCAGGAGAAGATCTTGGCGTAGTCGCGGTTGCCGAAGATGCTCCGTATCAACAGCGGGGTGGACACGGCGTAGACGGAGTTCTGCACGCCAAAGAAGAAGCCGAAGAGGTAGAGCAGCCAGGGCTCCTGATTGAAGAAGATAAAGCCCACAAGGCCCACGATGACCAGCCCGAGCTGGATGATTATGGCCTTGTACACCCCTATGTAGTCCGTAACAAAGCCCATGACTATCTTGGACGCGATGTTGCCTATCATCACGGCCGAAACGAGTGTTGCGCCAAACATGCGATTTGCGGCAACGTCGTCACCATAGAAACCCAGCGAGAAGCCAAAGGGATTCATCTGCGTGCCGAGACTCCCGTAAAAACTCACGAGGCCGCAGAGCAGGAACATACAGAGGAAGGGGAGGGAGAAGACGGCCACCCTGTTGGCAACGACCCCGGCATTGGGCCCGGCCGCCGCGGCCTTGCTGTGCTTTTGCTCTATCTGCTTTCTGGCCTCTTCCTCAGACCAGCCATAGGGGTTGAGCCCCATGTCCTCCGGCTTGAAGCGAAAGACGAAGAGGGTAAAGGGCAGTACCATGATGCAGATGACGAGCGCCGAGGCAAAGTAGGCGGTACGCCAGCCAAACTCGTTGATGAAGAAGGTGAAGAGTATCGAGAGCAGCGCCCCGCCGATGCCGGAGAAACACGACACGATGCCGAGCACGAGCGCGCGCCGTTTGAAGAACCAGTTGCCGATGAGAATGGGCACCGGCATGACGAAGATGAAGCTGCCGGCAAGCCCAAAGATGAAGCCGGAGATATACCATTGCCACACCTCCGTATAGAGCCCGTTGATGGCAAAGGCGCCGGCGGTGAGAACGAAGGCCGTCGTGAGCACGATGCGGATGTTGTAGCGGGGCAGGATATGCCCTATCAGCGGCATGGCTATGATGGTGGCGAGAAAGTACATCGACATGTAGACCATGAGTTCGCCCTGGCGGGATGCCGGGTCATCGCCGAAGAAGTTGACGTCTGTGGCACTTATCACCGGTTGGACAAAGGCACCGATGCCCGCGTCCAGTATCGCCCCCAAGCCACCTGCCATCATGAAGCAGCAACCTATCGCAATGAACCACGCATAGTGCAGTTTGCCTTTTGCCTGTGTCTGTTCCACCGTCTGTTCACCTGGCCTATCTGGTTTGATAACGCTTTGCAGGAACCGTACATCAACGCAGCCACTCTAACAGTTGGCGGACAGACTAGCCATAGGGCTACAAACCCTAAAGCAGCTGATGCACTTAGCTTGACAGTGCTATTATTGGCGCCTGAACAGGGGTCAAACAACAGAGGCTAACCCGTTTGGTTGTAAGAGGGCTCTATTAGACCAAAAGGATGAGTGGCAGTATTAGGCCTCTCACCCTTTTCAGTCGAGCAGTGCGAAACACAGGAGGGGCCGGCGGTTTTGTGCCCTCACCGTCCCCTCTGTGTTTTCAAGCCCCGGTCTTGTAGCCCCGGCCCTGGGGAAAGGGGGGACGGGGCAACTGTGCCATCAACGCCAGTGGCACAGTTGCCTCGTCCCCCCCCTGCCCTCAGGGATCAACAATGTCCACGAGTTCGATCCAGTACTCCAGTTCCTTGCCGGCAAGGGGGTGATTGAAGTCCACCTTGACATAATCCTCTGTGGCTTCAAGCACCCGTACCGGCAGCGTTATCCTGTTGAAGGGGTTCTCCCAGGAGAGGATGGAACCCACTTCCAGTTCGTCACCATGGGGAATCATAGTGCGGGGATACACCTGCACACCCTCGGGGTCGTGGTAGCCATAGGCCTTCTCCGGTACGATGCGCAGGGTACGCTGATCCCCTGGCTCCATCTCATAGAGGGCCTCATCGATGCCGGGAGGCACGGCGCCGGTGCCGATGACCACACGGTCCGGCTCTGCTTCCAGATACACGTCAACCGGCTCCTCGCCTGCCGCACCTCCGCTGTATCGGATGAGCGCGCACCTTCCAGAACGTTCCAGCTTACGCATCGGTGAGCATCTCGTCCACACGCTGGTCACCGCGCTGGGCGGTCATGCGCTCGGCGCTGGCGTTTTCCTCCACCTCAAAGTGGGCGGCCTTGCGCGCACCCTTGGCCGGGTCATGGACAAACGGGCCGCGGGCCTCATAGGGCTTGTACTGCGGCACCCAGAGCACCTGTTTGGTCTTGCTGTCCAGCTTGCGGGCAAGCTCCTCCACGGTGCCATAGCTCATGACATTGGCCAGGCAGTGGTGTACGCAGATAGGCTCCCTGCCCGTGCTGGTACGCTCGGCGCACAGATCGCAGAGATCGGTGGGAACAGGAATCTTGTTGAAGTTGAAGCGATGCTCCTCTATCTCCCACGGGCCGTCATCAAAGACACGGATGCCAAACTTGCCCACGGGATAGTCATGCTCTTCCTTGCACGTGACCTGGCAGACCTCGCAGCCGGTGCAGTATTCGTAATCTATCAGGAGTCCATAGTGTGCCATGATTACACCAACTTTCCAAACTTGTCCCAGACCTCTGCCATGTTTGTGTCATAGCTCTTCTCCAGGGGCTTGATGTTGCAAATGCTGCACTTGTAGGGGGCACCAAAACCTATCTTGCCCTGAAAGCCGTTGGGAAGGAGGTTATTAACGTTGGAGCGGAAGGTATGGTACGGGCCGTTGGCGTCCTTGTCGTCGGGCTCGAGCTCGGGGAACCACCAGCCGTGCTGCGTGTGGATGGTCTTCTCGTCCACGGCCTGCGTGATCTTGGCCTTATAGACGGCAGAGCCGTAGTTGTTGTAGACCTCACACCACTGGCCGTTGGCGATACCGAGGCGCGCGGCCACGAGGGGATGTATCTCCACGAGCGGGTCGGGGTTGAGCTCACGCAGAAGCGGAATCTGGCGATGCTCACTGTGGAAGAAGGCATAGGTGCGGGCACCCGTGGTGAGTACGAAGGGGTACTCCTTGAAGAGATCCGGTGTGGAGACCGGTGAGAAGGGCGGCTCCTCGTAGTAGGGCAGGGGGTCGTCGCCAAACTGGTAGAAGGCGCTGGAGTACAGCTCGATACGGCCCGAGGGCGTGTTGAAACCCAGGTTGCCGTCGCGACGCAGGCTGCCACGCTCATACTTGAAGTAACTGACATCCTGCTGGAGGGTCACTTCCTTGTGCAGCTCGTCATAGGTGTACTGGCCGCCCAGGCGCAGATCGTTGATGAAGTCGTACACGTCGTTGTACTGCTCCCACATATGCGGATTGAGACGCTTGCCCAACTCAAAGGCTATCTGCAGGTCGCTCTTGGAGTTGATGGGCTCAATGGCCTTGTTGCAGGCACCAAAGTACAGCGGGGCGGCCCCATACTCGGCAAAGAGGCAGCCGTCGCGCTCGACCACCGTGGCAAGCGGCAGAAATACGTCGCAGGAGGCCTGGGCGGACGGTGTCATGAAGCAGTCCACACAGATGCAGAACTCCAGCGAGCGCAGGATGGCGTCATGCCAGCGGCGCGGCTCGCCCGAGGTGCAGGCCATGAGGTTGTTGCCGGTGTAGAGGCCCATGCGTACCGGATAGGGCACGTCGGTTTCCAGACATTCAAGGGCGAGGTCGGCCTGCGCGTTGAGGATCATGTTGCAGTAGCCGGGGTATTCCTTCATGCCTATCATCTTGGCGCCCAGCTCGGCCCCGATGCCCTTGTCAAAGCCAAAGCCGCCCTCGTTGAGGCCGGAGTTGATGTCACCCACCACCTGGCCACCGGGGCGGTCGATGTTGCCGGTGATGGCCATGAGGGCGACGACGGCCTGACCGTTCTGCATGCCGTTCTTCTTCTGATCCACGGCAAGACCCCAGAGTACACCGGCCGGCTTGGCCGTGGCATACATGCGGGCCGCTGCCTTGAGGTACTCAACATCGATACCGCAGATCTCCGCTGCCTTCTCGGCCGGCATCTCCGCGGCGCGCTCGGCCAGGGCCTCAAAGCCGTAGCACCAGTACTCGACAAAGTCCCTGTCGTAGAGTTCTTCCTTGATGATGGTGTCGATCATCGCAAGCGCCAGCGCGGTGTCCGTACCCGGACGCAGGCGCAGATGGTAGTCGGCGTGCGAACTGAGCCAGGTCACGCGCGGATCCACGCTGATGAGGCGCGCACCGCGCTTCATCAGGTCGGTGACCGCGTGGCCAAAGAAGCCGTCGGGGTTGGAAGGCAGTGGCTCCTTGCCCCACATCATGATGACCTCGGGCACCTCATACTCCGGATCGTCGTAGCGTCCGGGCAGGGCGGCGGCATAGTCCAGCTCGGGATACGGAATGCCCGTGATATAGGCGCTGGCCGCCAGACGCGGCGTGTAGCAGGCATAGCCGCTCTGCGAGTAGCAGAAGTTGGGCGTGCAGAAGCTCATCGTGGCATAGGGCAACAGCGTGCCACCCTCACGGCCGGTACCGACGAAGATTATCATGCTCTCGCGGCCATACTGCCCCGTGATACGCCTCCACTCGCTCTCGATGAGGTCGTAGGCCTCATCCCAGGTTATCTCCTCCCACTTATCATCCTGACCCCGGTATTTTGGGTCTCGCTTGAGGGGCTGTTGGATGCGCGAGGGATTGTAGACGTAGTCCTTCATCGTGATGCAGCGCGGACACAGACGGCCCTGCGTAACGGGATGGTTCTCGTCTCCTTCTACCTTGACCAGCCTGCCGTTGTCATCCACGTACAGCTTGAGTCCACAACCCACCGGGTGACAGCCGGGAGGTGTCCAGATGCTGGAACGGGTGACCGTGAGCCCATCCTCCTCGTAGCGCCAGGGCTTACCAAGATCGTTGACATCGGATAAGGTGTCCAGCGGCAGTGCCGGTGTAGCCTTTGTCTTCATGGATCGTCGCTCCTTTCACATACGTGCCCGCGTTGAGACACTCCTTCTGATACTTGCTCAATCTCTACTGCCCATTCTAGGGTGCCGGATGCGATTGCGCTATCGGGAGTACCGTACTATCTGCACAAAGAGGGCATACCTGCGGTAGTGCTTGGGGGGAGATTGACAAAAAGCCCCGCGGGTGCGCGTTTCGCGCGCCCGCGGGGCCTCAGGGCTTCAGGCCTCGGATCAGGTTTTGGATCTCAACTCAGGTTCACGCACTCCCACCTTCACGCTGCCTCTTGCGTGCGAATATCACAAAGGCGGCAATCGCCGCGCCCGCGATGAGGAGCGCCAGTGGCACGACGACGAGCAGAAACGCGGTGGTGTCCTCCTGCACCTGACCCGTGTTTGCCGTGTCGTCCTCAGCTTCGGGCGTGTTGGCCACACTGTCGCGTAGCGCGGGGCCTGCGTTCTGCTCGCTCGCCGCCGAGGCGGAGGCTTGGGAGTCAGGCTCTACAGCAGCGCTCTCGGTGGTCGTGGCCGCCGTGTCAGCCGCTGCCGCCGTGCCAGTATCTACCGGAGCCGGGATGTTCTCGGGAGCGGGGCCCGCATCCCCTGTTACGGGTGTTCTCGCTACGGCAAAGCTCGCGTTGCCGCTTCCCGCCCGATAGCCGTCGTCAAAGTGCGCAGCCACGTTGAAGTTGCCGTTGTCGAGGCTGTCTACAAAGGCAGGGCTCAGCTCCACGATGACACTGCCGCTGCGAACGGTGCCGATGCTGCTTCCCCTCAGGCTGAGACTGCGACTACCGTCTGCGGCGGGTATGCCGAGTGTCGTATCCTCATCGTTGAAGGTGACACGCGTCAGCGTTTCGTGCTCCCCCTTGATACGGATGGTAACACCGATGCCGGTCTGGTTGATGCCTCCCTCAGCAGAGTTGGAGAGCAGCGGGTGGTCGTGGGCGAGTGCCGCGCCTGCCGCCTGGAGTTCGGCGAGGAGTGCCTCTGCCGCGCCCTCGGAGAGTGGCGGAGCTGCGGGATCCAGGGCAAGCTCCACGGCGGCCTGCGCCGTATAGAAGCGCTTGAGGTCCCATTCCGGATAGTTCTCCGCGCCGAGTTCTACCCTGGGCCGTATGGTGTTCGTAGCGGCGAGTTCTTCTGTCCCCAGAGCCTGGGTCACCTCTCTGCTTGCCGTGACCGCCAGCTTCGCCAGCACACGCGACGCGCTGTAGTCCTGCCCGTAGAGGGAATCGTCAGGGGTAAACAGCGCCCAGGCGTAGTAGACGCCGTCCCTGCTGACGTCATAGGGCTTGCCAAAGCCGTCGGTGCTCGTGGCGTGTCCCGTGCTCACGCCGGGGACGCAGGACACGGGGTCTGCCTCCTCCCAGACGAAGCTGCCGGTGAGGGGGCCGTCTTCCACATCCACACCGAGGGGTGCTCCGTGCGGCGTGGAGTTGCTGAGCGACTCACCAAAGCGCAGCGCGCTTGCCACGATAATCCCCTCTGTCCACACGGGCTCGGCCGGACTGATGTCTGCAAATGCCTGTGCGGGCGGTGCGAGGGAGTAATTGTGGGCATGGGCGCCGGTGAGCGCAAAGCCCTGGAAGGTGACGGGCTTGGCCTCTTCCGCGTGCGCGTCGGTAAAGCTGGCCGAGGCAGCTGCTGTATCGAGCGCGACGCTGTCGGTTGCGTGTATGCCCTTGAGGAGGGCGTCCTCGGCGTTGAAGTCTGCCTCGGTGTTTCCGTCGTAGACCTTGCTCTCTGCCCTGATGCCGGAGACGGTGAGCTCACGTTGCGTGATATCCGCGGTGACCACCGTGGGCGTGTCGTCTTCTGGCCTCAGCCTGGGCTGGTCGTCGGTGAGGAGGTAGTGAGGAGCCTTGGTACCTGAGAGCGCAAAACCCGAGAAGCTGACGGGCTTGGCTGTGCCTACCTCTGTTGCCAGCACCTCGCCTGCGTCCACAAAGACCGCACTGCCCACACTGATGCCGAGCGAGCCGCCGTCACCTGGTACCAGGCCTGCCACCGTATAGCTGCCATTGAGCGGCGCTGTGTCGGTGCCGTCATAGACGCGAGTGTCGGGAGCAGCTTCCCTGGGCGTGTAGGTGAGCTCGACGGGCCGCCTCTCCACGCTGAGACTGATGCGGACATCGTCGCCTCTGCGGGCATTGTAGTTGGGGCTTTCTGCACGCTCAAGGTAGAGGTTCGTAGAACCGGTGGCAAGGATGGTGACCGTGCCGTCTGCGCTCACCTCGGCCACAGAGCTGTTCGCGCTCCGCCATTCCCAGGTTCCGGTGCCGGAGCCACCGAGGGGATAGAGCTTGAAGGGCGCGTCGCCATAGGTTTTGGTAAGCAAGCTGGCAGCCGTGCCGCCCTCCGTGAGACTGATAGCGAGCGGATCCTGCTCTGCCTTTGCTATGCTGTAGGGGGAGAGGGTACCCTCTGAGGTTGTGTAGTCGGCATCTCCCGAGTAGACAGCACGCAGCATGTGGGTACCTGCACCGAGGGAGGTGGTCTGAAGTACTGCTCTGTCAAAGGGGTCGTCTTCTACCTTCTCCTCGCCGAGGAGCGTGGTGCCGTCCCCTCCGCCGTAGAAGGTAACTGTGCCTTTGGGGGCTGGGGTGCTGTCGGGGCTTGGAGAGGTAACGATTCTCGCTGTGAGCTTGACAGGCGTGCTGTAAGAAGCGCCTTGGGCAGGCTCTACGCTGAGGGAGACCTTGGTTCCCGCCTTTTCTATAGCGAGTTCTATGAGTGTCTGGGCCGGTGTATCGTTTCCTGTACCTGTGGCGCCTTCAAAACTCACACCACGAGGCGCATAGGAGACACAGAGGGTATAGGGCTCCTCGCGCGCAACGAGGGAGGACAGGTAGGTAGAGGCAGGCTTCAAGGTGAGGGTGCTCGATGCTATCGCGTAGTCTGTTCCCAGAACAAGCGGATGGTTGCCATCTGAGGTGTTCACGACGGAGGCCACGGTGTTACCGTTAAGCGTAAGTGCAGGGGCCACATCGACACCCGATTGCCCGAAGCGTATGAAAGTCGCTGTGGCACTTGCCGGTGTGCTGTCTTCGTAATAGACGATGCCCTCGCTTCTTATGGCGGTGGTGTTACCTGCGCTGTCCGTTACGCGTACGTAGACCCTGTAGGTGCCAAAGTCAGGCAGGGTGGGGGTAGGAGAGCCCGCAGTCCATGGTTCCCATGTCTGGACCGGGTCATCTGCTGCCTCTCCTGCGTCTGCGAACAGAGGGGAGCCTTTGGGATTCTCTGCGTGGATGAGGTACTCGATGGTGGCCACACCTGAGCGGGTGTCTGTAGCTGAGAGGGCAAGCGTGGGAGCCGCTCCCTTGTAAAAGCGTGTGAAGCCCTCTGTGATATCAAAGCTGTCGTAAACCTCGCCGCACACGGTCACAGAGGCCGCAGGCGCTGTGGTGTCATAGCCTATGGTGGCTTCCTGGGCCTGCTCGACATTACCAGCTTCGTCCACCGACCAGTAACGTATGGTGTGCAGTCCCTCGCTTCTCATGTCCAAGGTGAAGGGGACGGTGTATTCTGTGGAAAGGGCATCGTCGTCTATCCGGTAATAGGTCTTATCGACGATGCCGCCATCAGCGTCTCCCGCCCTCACATCAAAGTCTGTGACAGAGAGCGCTATCGTCTCACCAGCCTGTATCCACGAGCCGCTTACAGGGTTCACGGTCGTTACCGGGGCCACACCGTCGGTGTAGGTGGCGGTGAGGGTCACAGGCTCTGCGGGCATGCTGATGGTACCCGAGGCGCTCAGAGGCAGGGGTATCGCGGTGTCAACAGTCTGGGTCCAGGAGTGGAACTTCCAGCCTGCCTCAGGTGCCGCCGCCGCCAGGGCAACGGGCGCCTCTTCCGCAAAGACCCCTTTACTCGTCTGCGTGTTGGCGGGGATGCCGTAGGGGCTCTGTGCCGTGGGACGGGCAGAGCCTCCCGGGCCGCGGTCAAGCGTGAGGGCGTAGGTGGGCGTGATGCCCGTGACCTCGAAGGTGGCCTGGGCGAGCGTGTTATTGGAGAAGACTACGGCAAGCCGGTAGCTGCCGTTTGTCCGTGTCCAGTCTTCGTTCAGGGTAAAGACGAGCTGGTCGGTAAGATAAGTGGGATGGGTGGGGTCGTCTGAGAAGCGGAACTGATTAGGTCCGCCGGATGAGATCGTATAGTTTGCTGCAGCAAGTGAGATGAGGCCCGCTCCGTCTCCGGGTGAGTCAAGGTAGACCTCCCTTATCGAGACAGCGTTCCCAGAAGACCCGAGATCGGCGCTCGTCTTGAGCGACAGTGCCGGTGCCACATACGAGGAGGCAGCAGAGAGGGCAGGAAGCACCTGGAAGCCTTCCATGTCCATGAGGTAGTTGAAGCCCGTACCGCCGTCAAGGATGTAGGTGGGGGCTGCAAGCCGCTGGCCTCTTACGATGTCGCCTGTTACGGTTACCGCATCGATGTCAAAGCTGGGGATGGACAGCCTGGCATTGCTCACAGATTTTGTGAACAGATTCTCATCCAGCGTGAAGAACACCCGCCACGTCCAAGTGTATTTTACCTGCAAGCTACCCTCGGTGCGCGGCTCGGAGTCCGCGTCCACGAGATAGATTGCGACAATGTCAAGACCTGGTATGGACAACCCGTCCTTATCGGTGAGTACGACAGGGCCTGTGTAGGGGCTCGAATCGCCGTTGTCCTGGATGCCGCCCTTTTCCGCTGTGTCTGCGAGTAGGGGATGGAAGGCAATGGGAACAGGGAGGCCCTCTGTGGCCTCTGTGGGCCGCTCCAGTGTGAACTGGATGATGTTGGAGGCGTAGTCCTCAAGCGAGGGCATGACACGGGCGCTCTCTATGGCGCGCGGCACGGTGATGGGGTACACGGCTGAGATATAGTTGTGGCTCTGGCCGTCCACAACCTGGTCGGCGTTCTGTTTCTGGTAGGTATCAAGCTTGCCATTGAGATCGAGCCGTACGACGACCGAGGCATTATCGCCTGTCTTGACTGCGGACGAGGCGGGTGCAATGTCTATGACGTAGTAGGTGTTGCCCGCTGTCTCGCCTGCATTGGCAAAGTCGGTGACACCCGGCTTCTTCACGACCGCGCTGTTTACCACTACCTCATCCCAGCTGAGGCCTCCCACTATGGGGTAGGCAAAGCTGAGTGTCATGGTATCGGACACGCCGTCGCCATCCTCATCGCTGACGGCCACACCGTCGGGAGCAAACTCGGCCTTGGGGTGCACGGTGAAGATGACCGGCTGCTGTTCGGCTGGTGTCCCGTCACTGTAGCTGGTCGTTATCTCAGCCTCGTGCAGCCCGGGGGCAAGGCCAGACTGAGGTTGGATAGTCCAGGTATTTCCCGAGCCGTCAAGTGTGAACCAACTCGGCGCCGAACCTAGATTCGACCCTGTCCATGTTACGCTCGCAACGGTTCCCGCGACATGGACGGTCTGGGCTGCGAGGTCAGGGTCGGTGAGCTCGTAGCCCTGCAACTTGGCGTCAAAGCGCACCTCGGAGTAGTCATGGACGTAGAAGGCCGTGGCGGGTGAGGAGAACGAGCCTACCACACCCTCTTCTTCTGCCACTGCCGCCACGCGTATCGTGTAGCGCCCACCGCTAAGGTAGCCGCTGAGTTCGACGCTGGCGTCTGTGGTGATGTTGTCTGGGACTGGCAGCCAATCTCCATACGTAGGCTCGCCATCCTCGCCGGTCGTACCAACACGGTACTCATAGGCGGTATCCGCTGTAGCGTTGGTGACGGTGACGACGCTTGGGTCTGTGCTACTGGTCGGGTTATGTACGTTCACGGTGGGCTGTGCGGGACGCGTCGGTATCTCAAGCACCTTGGCAGCGGAGTCCACGGTGGCCGTTCCGGCCATCTTGATGATGTCTATGTCCTCGCCGAGCCAGGTGTCGTTGATGGGATAGCTGCCGCTGTCTGAGGCCTGTCGGGGGGTGTGGCCGATGCCCTCACTGGTGTTGCCGACGGAGTACCACGCAAAGGGAATAAGCCCTGCTATCGTGCGGTTGAGGTAGTCTATGTACGCATCAGGCGTGGCCTCCGGCACGGGCCGGAAGAAGGTGATGTCCTCACTGGCAGAGTCTCCCGCTATCCGGTAGGAATGGGTGAGCGTGCCCTCCTCGGCACTCCAGCTCTGCACGGTGAGGGCGCCGACAAGCTCCGTGCCGTTGGCAAGCGGTGTGCCGGTGGCCGACTCGGGCCTGATGGGGATGAGCCAGGTGGCCGAGCTGCCATCGGGAGCGGGATCTACGGCATGGGCGTAGTCGGTCTGGAAGATGGCGGCGTCAAGCTCAAAGGCCAGATTGGCACGCAGAAAACCGCGTACAGGATAGTCAAAGGTCACGAGTATGCCCGTGGAGGCGAGTGTGCCGTCCTGTCCGCCGGTCTGAACCGCGTCTACAACAGCTACGCTCACCGGTGTCATGACGTGTGTTGCCTTGTAGGCTGCCCTGTTGCCCGCCTCGTCTTCTACCACGACGTTAAACCAGTAAGAGGTGTTGGGGGCAAGTCCCTCGATGGTGAAGCTTGCAGTTTCTCCCCCGAGGTACCTCGAGCCGCCTTCGTTCACGGGCTCGCCGCCATGCTCTACGCAGTCCTTGGGGCTTTCCATGTCATCGCTTACCGAGGCATGGGCGTAGACGTAGTAGAGGAGGTCATAGCGGTCTGTGAAGGTGTTTTCGTCTGAGGCTTGGGTGCAGAGGAGCTCTATGCTCCAGGTCGGGGTCTCGCCCGAGGTATCTTCTGTGGGAGCGGAGGTCGTAAGCCTGCCGTCGTTCCCGGGCACGGGTGGTGTCGTCTCCTCGCTTACCTGCAGGGTGAGGCTTGTGAAGGCCACGTTGTAGTTGTTATCCGCTGCCTTCGTGAGCGTGAGGGTGGTGGTGCCTGCACTGACGAAGCTCACGGTGGCGTTGTCCCCGGAGGGCGTTATGGTGGCAACACCGGGGGCAGAGCTCTGCCAGGAGTAGGCGCCAGCGCCCTGACCGCCCGCAGCGGTGAGGGCAAGCGTCCGCGTCTCACGGGCCCGGGTGACCGTCGTGCCGGAGACCGTCTCGCTCTCCTCCTGTATCACGAGGCCGCTCTGACTGGCGGGGCTTACCGTGTAGGAGCCGAGGGCGCCCGAGCCTCCCGTGTAGTTGGTATCGCCCGTGTATTCGGCATGGATGGCCGGGTAATTGCCTGCGCCGAGCGTGACCGTGACGGATGCGGTGCCCGCGTCAGACAGGGCGAGAGCGCTCCCCGCAGCAAAGGGGCTTCCCGTGCCCGCGTCGGCGTAGAAGGTGACGGTGCCGGTGGGAGCAGCACCTGCGTTTGCAACGCTCGCGGTAAGCGTGACGTTGTCTGTGCCATAGGTGGCAGACGAGGCCGGTGTGGCTTTGAGCGTGACCTCCGGGCTGGCCTTGTCCACGTTGAGCGCTATCTCTGTGGTGGCCGGCGGGGTGTTGAGGTCGGCGCCTGCGCTTCCCCGGTTGTCGGGTGTGTAGGCCTCGCCCTGGGGCTTGTAGGACACGGTGAGGGTGTAGTTACCTGCGGCAAGGTTTTCCAGGTAGGCCGCCTTGAAGATGAGGGTGTCTCCTGTGTCTCCTGCGACGTTGTAGTGGGTGCCAGGCACAAGCAGGACCTCCCCGTTTCTGACCTCTGCCACCGTGTTGCCGTTAAGAGCCACGGTAGCCGGCTGGTCTACGCCGGAGAGCTTCGTGTAGCTGATGTTTTCTGTGACTGCCGCGCTGTCGTGGTAGATGATGATGCCGTCCCGGTAGTAGGAGGTATTGCCGGCCCAGTCGCGCAGCTTGACGTAGAGGATGGTCTTTTCGGCAGTGGCGAGAACGAACGTGGCTTTGTCCGCCTCGGCTCCCGCAAGCCAGAAGCTGTCCGGCTTGCCCAGGAGTTCCGCGAGGCTCAGTGCTTGAACGGAGCGCTGGTAGAAGACCCGCTCCATGCCGTCACCGCCCTCGTCGGTGGCCTGAACCGCCACAGAAACCGTGCCCTTGAAGAAGAGCTGGCCGAAGGGATCTTCGATGGTGCCGTCCTCTGAGCTGCCGCCGAGGAAGCCCATTGCGCCTCTCGGGTCGTAGTTGATGGTGGCCTCAGGGGCTACGCCGTCGCGGTAGACCTCGATGCTCGTGCTGTGGGGCGTGAACCCTCCGTTGTCCACCTGATAGCCTGCCCAGTCTGCGACCGACACCGTAACCGTGCCGCCCTGCACACCGGATACGGCAAGGGAGTAGTCCTGCCCACTGCCGGAAAGCTCGCCCTTCACCGCACTGCCCGTGCCATTCGTGAGGGTGATGCTGTCTGCGCTGAGGTCGGCGACTTCCTCGTCGAAGCTGAGACTCAGGTCCGTCGTGGTCTTGACGTTGGGACTGCCTCCCGTGCCGCCTGCCTGCGCCGCGGTGAAGGACACCATGCGTGTGGCGTAGACGTCAAGCGCGTAGTAGACAGCGGTGGTGTTGTCTTCTGCGGAGGTGGTACGCAGGTACAGGCGTGTGGGCCTGGCTCCCCAGGCTATGGTCTGGGTGTCGGAAAGCTCTGTGCTGAAGCCAGCGTTCGTGTAGAGTCTGGCTGCGGCAGTGCCGCCCGCTGTGCTCTGGCCCGCAAGCGTGAGGTCACCGAGGGCAAGCGTGCTCTCTCCCGGGGCAAGGTGTACGGCGAGGACCGCGGGCTCTGCGGAGGCAAGCCCCTTGGAGGCCGTGGTATCGTCTGCGCTCAGGGTGGCGGCGTGGCCGTTGGTCGCAACAGCGCTCACCGTGGGGCGCACTATCCATTTTGCGTAGAAGACCTCCCCGTTCGTCGGTGCCGCGTTGCCGGGGGTCTGGGCCTGAGTCACGGGGCTTCCCGTAAAGCTGCCGTTGTCATAGCCTGCCGTGTCATACCAGCCCTTGAACACGTGGCTCCGGGACGTGACGGAAGCTGCCGCGGGGAGCGCAAGCGGGCTCACGTTGTAGGCGTGGTCGTACTCGCCCGGCCGCGCGAGGTCGGTGGAGGCAATCCAGCCGGAGCCGGAGGGCAGGGCGATGTAGCTGGGGAGGGCTTTTTCGTCCGGGTCGCCTGTGAGCGCGGTCTTCGTGTGCACGGTGACCGTCGGCTTGTCCGAGCCCACCGTCACGCTCTGTATCTTCGAGGCGAAGCTCTCTCCCGGCGGTATCCTCACTTCGTAGCGCCCCGCCGTGACGTCCACGGAGCCGGAGGCCGTTCGCCAGCCATCCGTGACATTGGCGCCGTTGCGGCTGACGCGGTACTGGAAGGAGCCTGCGTACTCGATACGCCCGTTGGAGGCGGTGTCGTCCGCGGCGTTTCTCGTAGTGATGCCCGTTGGGGCCGCGTCCTTACCGGCAATGACAAGCGGTGCGGAGGTGGCAGATGCCGGGTAGGTGCCGTCGGTAAGACGCGTGAGGGTGAGGGAGACAGGGCCTGCCTCAGCTGCGGCAGAGAGCGAGGCGTTGTTTGCCACGGTCGTGCCGTTCAGGGTGAGCGTGTAGTTCGCGGGGCTCACGCCACTCACAAAACTGACGGTCTCACCGGCGTAGTCCATGCGGAGCAGCGCCTGAGGTGAAGGCGTGGCAAAGGCAGTGTGCACGGTCTGGGCTATGGAGACCGCCGCGCTCTGGTTGTGGTTGTCGTCTGACCGCGCACGCACGAAGGCGCGGTAGGTACTCTGGGCGTTAAGACCCGTGAAGGTGTAGCTGGTTTCGTCTTTCTCATCTTTCCAGCTGCCGCTCGCCTCACTGAAGCTGAAATAAGCTGAAATAGGCCCTGGGGGGAAACCGCCCGTGAGCTTGATGGTGAAGCCGTCAGCGCTTATGTCGGTTACCTCCCCGGTCAGGGCGCTTATGTCCCAGTCAGCCTTTTCCACGGTGAGGTAAGCATTGGAGGTGGCGGTGTAGGGCTTGGCGTCATCACCCTCGCCCACGGTATAGTTCACCTGTATGATGGGCTGGAAGCTGCGTGCATGAAGGGGGACATAGAGAGGGTGAGGCTCGATGGTCCAGGCGGTGTTCTCACCGTAGGCTCCCACGGTCTGCGGCTCGGTTGGACCGTTCAGTATGAAGAACCCACCATCATCGGGCAGAAGCGTAACAGCGTTTATCTCCAGAGTGACAGGCTTATCGGTGATGTTATGGATGGTGAGAGGCGTGGCTGCAAAGGTCTCGCCGTAGACAAGCTGCCCGAGGTTCAGACTCTCCACGTAGAGCGGCGAGGATACCATGATGGAGAACGAAGCGGGGGCTTCGGCTGTGGCCGCATAGCGGATGTCGTAGTCGGCAATTCCCTCACCATAGGGAAGCGTCGCCTCGCCAGAGCTGATGTAAGCGAGGGCACGCCAGGTGTTGTCCGTATTCGTCTTATACTCGTAATCGAGCTCGTCCTCAAGCCCGGTGATGGTTATCGCCGTGCCCTCGCTTATCACCTCAGTCCCAAGGCCCGCAGGTGCTGCGGGGCGTTCACCCACGGTGGGTGTGGCCTCCCTGGAGGCAAAGCGCAGGGCGCCGGGATCGGCGGCAAGGCGCAGCCGTACCGTCCGCGGCGTTGCTTCTCTCCAGCCAAGTTCCGCAAAGGACACCGAGGTGCCGGATTCAAGTGCCGTCCATGCCTCCGAGAAGGGCTGTAGCCACGCGAGGGCTGCAGACGAGATGAGCGTCTCCGCGGCGTAGTCGATGCGGTAAGACTCCTCCCCAGGGGCGGCGGGGCGTGCGGGCACACTCACCGTGCGTTCGGGGCGTACGGCCGGCCCTGTGTAGGCGGTGTCTGCCGGGGCACGGTAGGCCACCGTGAGTGCAGTGTTGCCGCTTGCCCCCAGCTCGTCGAGCGCGTCGAAGAGGCTCATGGTGGAGAAGGTCCCACCGAGCAGAGCTTCAATCCTCGCTCCCGCTACGACACTCGCGTCATCGAGCTCGAGCCGTCCGGTGCCGGTGAAGCTGGCCCACTCGCCCTCTCCTCCGACGAGCCAGGCGCGCTGACCCTGCCACTGCGAGTAGGCCTGGTACTCGGTGTTCGCAGGCACGGGGTCGGTACCCCCTGTTCCCGCTCCCACGGCGGAGGCGCTGTAGTCCTTGTCGAGCAGCACGTCCGGGTAGGGGTAGACGCGCACGCCGGGGAGCCAGGCGCCCTTCGCGGGGCTTGCCATGAGCTGGTAGGCGCGGGCGGAGTCAAGATTGGTGAAGGAGAGTGCGTCGCCGGTGGAAGAAGCGCTCTGCACGATGGCACCCGTGGCGGGGTCGGTAACGGCATAGGTGTAGCCTGGCTGTGCGGCCTCGGCTGCCAGGGTGATGGTCGTGCCGCCGCCATCACGAAAGACCGCCTCGGGGCTGATGTCTGTGGCCTCGGCCTCAGGGGTGGTGATCCTCAGCGCCGCGAGCGTGCCTGCCTCGTCAAAGGCGGCGTCCGCGTAGCCTATTTCCGTGTAGCCCGCGGGGCGCGCCACGAGATAGTAGCTCGTAGCGGGCCTGAGGTTCTCGAAGGCGAGATCGCCTCCCGTGCCCGGGGACCACTCCGTGCCGCCCTCAGACGCGGTGCCCGCGAGCGCGGGGGCATCGGTGAGGGGCCGGGCGTCCTCCGGATTTTCTGTAACGGAGGCGGGGTCCTCCGCGAGCAGGGCGTACTGCACGGCGGCGTTGGTGTTGAGGAGGGTGAGGCGCACCTGTCGCGCGCCCTCACCGTAGAGCTCCATGCTGTAGGAGGGCAGCGCGGCGTCCGCGCCGCCGGAGGCCGGCACGAGCTTGGCGTCACGGTAGTAGCCGTTGTCGAGCACGGCGCCGGGGCTCATGTTGGTGCGGAGCCCTTCGTTGATGGCGCCCTCAGGGATGCCGATGATGCGGTAGGTCTTACCCGGGGTGAGGTCGTGGAAGCTGAGGATGCCGGTGTCGGTGAAGGGCGTGCCCTCGCCGTAGCTGGAGTACCAGCCGCCCGAGCCGAGGCCCGCTGTGGGACTGACGGCCACCGGGGAGAACCCGCTGCCCGCACCATCTGCGTCGTAGGTGGCGGCAAGGCCCGTGAGTTCATTGACCGACGAGCCGCGTACCTCGGCGAGGGCGTAGGCGAAGCCTGCCTTGGTGGTGGTGGAGATCGAGTTTTCGCCGGTGTAGGTGGCTTCCTGCTGAGGCTCAAGCTCGGTGCCTGAGGCGAAGGTGATATTGTCGAGGATGTTGCCGCTGGCACCACCTGCCGGTGATGACACGGAAATGAAGCCGAACACCGTTGTGCCCTGACCCGCAGGCACAGTGTAGGAACCTGTCCGATGTACGAAATTGCTATCCCTTAAGTCAGCAGAAATGAACACATAGTAAGTCATGCCACCGTAGACAGTAGAATAGGTTCGATCAATGTCGTTAAACGTAGCGCCCTTGTCTGCGTTATAGGTGGCGGCGGTTATCTCCGATTTCGACAGAACCTGTCTGACAATAGCGTTGAAATGCGTGTATACATTCGCGCCGTAGTTGTACGATCCTCCCTGCGTAGTGATGGAGGACGCGCCGACGCTCGCAGACGCAGACGTCTTGTTCCAATAGTCCGTCACGCTCATATCCATGTAATCGGACTCCGCGTTGATGGCCGGGCCGATGAGTACGGCCATGACATCCGGAACATCCTTATAGCTCGTTGTCAGGCTATTGTTTTTTGCCGCATGGTCTAACGACCACTCGTATATCTTGCCCGGTACCGTGGCAACTTCCTGATAGATAGAGGATTCATTGACTGCAGAAAGCTCAGCCACCCGGCTATTGCTCCCATTGCCTATGTATGCATTGGCTGTGTTTGTTTCAAGAATCTTGGTGCCATAATGAGTCGTGTTCCAATAGCCTTGAGAAGGAGGATAGGTTGTCAGTGGGCTTTCGTTGCCATTCGTGTAAGAGAAGTCTCCATGTCGCACAGAGGTAAACAGCGTCCTCGCCACCACCTTCACCTCAGCCAAGCCACTGTCACGCTCACTCGTCTCGCCGGTGCCGCTTATGGTGCCATCACCGTTGGAGTCAAAGTGATTGGTCACGGTGACCCAGTAGTAGTAATAGGTGGTCTCGTCCACCGCAGGGGTCGTAAAGTCGAGTACGGACTTGGTGCCGTCGGCAGCGAGGCTCGCGTCGTCCTCATTGCCAGTGCTGAAGGTCGAGGCGCCTTCGGTCTTGATGTTCGCGTTGTTTTTGTCCTGGGGTGCGTCGTAGGCCTGAGAGCGGTGCCACTCGTAGCTCAGGTAACCGCCATCCGGTGCGTCGGCGCGCACATAGAGGCGGGCTGCGGCCTCAGCGGAGTAGGTGGAGTCGGTCGGGCTCTGGGTGAACTGCGGCGAGGCGGCGGGTCTTCCGGTGCCGGTCTCGTCTGCCCCAAAGGCCGGCACGCCGCTTGACACCATGAGCGCGGCAAGCAGGAGGCAGAGCGCACGGCTCACCCTCAGGCGCAGGGTTGAATATCCGGGTTGTGTTGCAGTGCGTCTGGCAGACCCCCGGTGGCCGGCTCCTGCAAGAAAGGCTGCGAGCCCCCCCCCCCCCGTCATTTTCGGGGTTGTCTGCGCTGGGCGTGAGACAACGGCGTGCGTCGTGTGCGCAGTGTTCTCATACTCGGTATCGTCTTGGTCGTGCGGGTCCTTCTTCACGTTCTTCGCGAAAATCATGTCATAACCCCTTCTTATGCTCCCTGTCGTATGCCGCCTCTCCCGTTGTGCCCTGTGCTCGTGTGTACTGCCTGCGTGCGTCTTTCCCACGGCAAAACAGAATGCGTCCTGTTTGCATACACCAGCTATATTACCTGATTTTGTGGATTTGTCCAGCCCCTGGGGGTATTTCTCACAGAATCTTCACATAGCGCCCGCCTCAGTTCAGGGCTCCTTTGACAGGCTGCCGTTTGCCAGCTGATTTGCGAAAAATCCTGAGTTTTGCTACCGTAGGGGGTCTTGGGTGCAACATACCTGTTTGTATCAGCACAATCGAGAAAAGGCCGAGGGACAACTTGCCTGAGATTCCGGACGCTAGGAGTACCAGTAGCACGACGAAAAGAGTCTGGGAGGTCAGCCCCTTCGTGGTTTTTGGCCTCTGCGGATTTACGCTGTATCTTGCCTGGATGTTCATAGTCTATATCTCGCCTTCGATGGCACCGGCGGTAATCACCGCCCCTCTGGAGGCCGAGGCCGCGGATCCCACCCCCTACCTCCTTTTCCGCTTTTTTGAAGTTGTGACGCTGTTCGTGGTGCTCCTCGTCGCCTGGCGTAGTTCCGATACGCTTTCCAGCATACAGGGAGTGCTGACAATGCTCGTGGGCAGCGTGGTGCTTGAAAGCCTTGCCTTTTTGGTTGTGGCCCTGCCCGACTCCCTCATGGGCATGATGGATCCAACGGTGCAGCTTATCCTGGCACTGAGCGCTTCGGTGCTGATGGGCCTTGGGCAGGGCTTCATGATCCTGCTCTGGAGCAGCTTCCTCTGTACGATAGGCGAGCATCGCATCGTCCTGTTTGTAACGCTGTGCGTAGGCTGTGCGGCCGGCCTGGTTCTGCTCCGATCGTTTCTCCAGCCCTCCCCTGCCGTGTGGGTCACCCTGCCGCTCGTGTGGCTGTCCATGGGCTGCTTTGCCTATATCCGCTTTCGCCTGCCAGAGACGCCCAAACCGCTGCTCGTCAAGGGCAAGACCTCTGACAGACGCCAGCACATCTCCGCCAAATCCATCGTCTCGGTTGTCATCTACTGCAGTGCCATCGGCTTTGCCGCCAGTTTTATCGCGTGCTCGGGCAGTGGCCTTTTTGGCGTGGTGGCCGCGGCCGTGGCCGTTATCCTCGCCGCGATCATCACCGGCCTGGATTCCGCCCACTTCAGACTGATTACCGAGGATCACCTCGTCAAGCTCCACGCGCCGGCGGCAATCATCGGCTTTGCTCCCCTGTTCTTTAACGACCTCACCGCACAGATCCTCGGATGTGCCTTCCTGCTCTGCTTCTTCATGATAGTGTTCATCGTCAACCTCACGGCGCTCTCGGAGCATGTGCGGGTCTATCGCCTCAACTCCATCCGGGCATTTGGCTTTGGCAGGGCGGACAATGCCGCGGGTTTTCTGGTGGGCTCGAGTATCTTCTACCTCTGCTACTTCCCTCCCTATGAGTTGCTGTTTGGCACCATAGAGCAACGGATCTGGGAGACCCTGCTGCTGTTTGGCTTTCTTGCCGTCTTTGTGCTCGCTTCCTCGTTTGTCTTTGGAGACCACTACCCGGCGAGCAAGGGGAGCACCAAGACTGCCGTCAAGGCCAAGGCGGTGGAATCAAAGGGGAACATGCCCCGGGGCGATCTGTACACGCTCTCAACCTATATGCTTACGCAGCCCGAGGACCCGGATTCAAAGCGGAGCGGTGTGTGGACCCAGCGCGTCAAGGCGCTTTCGAGGGAATACGGGCTGTCGCCCAAGGAAACCGAGGTGCTCTTCCTGCTCGCAAAGGGACGCAACGCCGAGCATATACAGAACGAGCTCGTGGTCTCGCGGCATACGGCCAAGGCCCATATCTATCATATCTATCAAAAGACCGGCGTCCACTCCCGGCAGGCGCTCATCGACATGCTCGAGAGCGTGGAGGTTGACTATGAGTGACCGCGACTGGACGGCACACATAAAGAACCTGGAGGCGGAGCAGGAGCCCAAACGTGGCTGGCGTATCAACCCGTACTACTTCTTTGGCTTCATTGGCATTGCGCTGTATGCCTCCTGGCTCTTTCTCAGTTATCTCAATCCGCAGCCGCTGTTTGGGTATCTGTTTACGCTGCCCTGGGAGGGTGCGGAGGGGCGGGGCGGCCTGACGGCCCAGCTTGCCATGATAGTCGTGGCAACGCTGGCGCTGGGCCTCGCCTGGTATTTCTCAGACTTCCTCTCCACCAATAACGGCAAAAGACTCCTGCTTGTGCTTGCCGTCTGCCTCGGGCCGTGTTCGGGCCTGACTCCGCTTCTGGCAGACTGGGGGCTCGTGGAATACAGTCTCATCCCCTGGGCCCTTTCCGGCCTTGGCTACGCGGCCCTGCTCCTGCTCTGGAGCACGCTGCTCATCACCCTGGAACATAAGCAGCTCCTCCTCTTTCTGGCGGCGGCCCTGATAGTCGGCGCGGCCATCTACGTCTTTACCACCTCGTCTCTGCCCTATGCGTCGATGTTCTTCACCGCGGCCCTGCCCATAGGGAGCGTCGTGTGTTTTGTGCTCTCGCTCAATACCCGCAGGCAGATAATCGGCACGGAGCGCGCGGGCATCGTGGTGTCCGCTGCCGAGTCGGACGAGAAGGATCCCATCAATTGGAGGCTCATCGCCGATACGCTCACCTATACCCCCTGCCTGGGCATAGGTATCTACCTCATCATGCACGACTTTGAGTATCCCGCCAACATCGTCTGTGTGGGCCTGGCGACCATCGTCTCCTGCCTTATCCTCATCGTTGATACGCAGTGGCTCCACACACTCTCCTCCAAAATGCAGCTCAAGCTGTTCCTGCCGCTTTCGGCGATCATCGTCTTTCCCCTGAGTTTTGTGGGCGGTATTGCGGAGATGATCTTCATCTTCCTGCTCTTCACGGTCTTCATGCTGAGCCTGGTTACCAACTATTCGGCCATTTCGCTGTGCGTACGCGTCTTTGAACTCTCGCCCATCCGGGTCTTTGCCTACGGGAGAGCCTTCAATCTGCTGGGCGTACTGGTGGGCTATGTCTTTGCCACCTTTGCCTTTGGCGAGGCGCTCGTGGCGGGCACGGGAATCGGAACCATACTGGCGTTTTGCGGATTGATGCTCGTATTCATCCTGGCCTCGACCTTTGTGCTGGAAGACCACTACCCTGTCTCGAGCGAGGTGGCCGACGGCGAGATAAGCCTTGAGGAGGGTGCGATTCCCAAGCGGGACTCCTGGGACGAACGCTGCGTACAGGTGGCCGAGGAGTACGGGCTTTCTCCGCGGCAATCCGAGATACTGGGCCTGCTGTCCAAGGGCCGCAACACGGTCTACATCAAGGAAAAGCTCGTTATCTCCCACTACACCGCCAAGGCCCATATCTACAACATCTATCAGAAGATGGGCATACACTCCCGCCAGGAACTCCTCAACCTCATAGAACAGGTGGAGTTGGAGGGTTAGCATGTCAATCCAGGTATTTTACGGATTGTAACAAATTGAAATGTGTTGTGCTATAATGACCTCATTAAGCTTGGGCCTGCCCAAGAGTATCCCCCCGCTTCGGCGGGGGTGAATTCTTTTATAGTCCCAGAACCTGCTTGAGCCTCTCCTGTATTTCTACAAAAACATTCTTGTCCACGTAGCCAATTTTCCTGCGCAGCCGCGAAGCATCCACAATGCGAGACTGCGTGAGCAAGGCAACGCTTGTCTTTCCTGAATGTCCGTCAAAAGGAAAGTAGTAATAGCCTCTTCTTTGAGTTGCGGAAAGCGGAAGCACAGGGCAGCTCATGTTGCCATATTTCTGGATAATCAGGACCGGACGGGTATACTGTACGCCCTTTCCGTCGTTCTCATGGCCTACATTCTCACCAACATTGCAGACCCAGATCTCACCCTTTTTGAAAATCGAAGGCTTGAGGGCGTCGTTGTGAATCCTGGCCTTTGTCTTCATCCAGTTTTGGTAGTCTTTTTTATCCATCAGGTATACTCCCAATCGCCTACAGCATTCGTCAACAGATCGCATAAGCAATATTGGCTCGGAATGCATGTGTCACAGCTGCCAGCTGTTGAGATAGTCCTGCTGCTGGGGGCTCAGTACGTCGATTTCTGCTCCCCAGGCGGTGAGCAGTTCCTGTGAGATGAGCTCGTCGACCTCGGCGGACACGTCGATGACCCGGGGCTCGAGCCTCCCCCTTTTCTCCTTGATAGAGAGCACGCTGTGGTACTGTACGGCAAAGCTCAGGTCCATGATCTCCGCGGGATGCCCGTCGGCGGCCGCGATGTTGACGAGCTTGCCCTCTGCGATGACGTTGATGCGCCTGCCGTCCGACAGCACGTAGGCCTCGATGTTCCGGCGCGCCTCAAAGTGGCTGGAGGCCAGCGCTTCAAGCCCGGCCACATCCACCTCAACGTTGAAATGCCCCGCGTTGCAGAGCAGCACATCGTCGCGCATCAGCTGCATATGCTCCGTTGTGATGACGTCCTTGCAGCCGGTGGCCGTGATGAAGATGTCTCCCCTGGCTGCCGCCTCAGCCATGGGCATGATGGCATGTCCGTCCATACGCGCCTCGATGGCCTTGACGGCGTCGACTTCCGTGACGATGACCGAGGCCCCGAGCGCCGCCGCTCGCAGTGCGATACCACGCCCGCACCAGCCGTATCCCGCGATGACCACGGTCTTGGTGGCGATGAGAAGATTGGTGTTGCGCATGAGCGAATCCCAGACGCTCTGGCCGGTGCCGTAGCGATTGTCGAAGAGGTGTTTCATGCGGGCATCGTTGACGGCTATCATGGCAAAGCGCAGAAGACCCGCGGCCTCCAGGGCCTTGAGACGGATGACGCCGGTGGTGGTTTCCTCGCAGCCGCCCCAGAGTTCCTCCGCCAGATCCGGACGGCTGGTGTGCAGGAGGTTGACCAGGTCGCCGCCGTCGTCGATGAGAATATTTGGCCTGTGCTCCAGGCTCATCTCGATATGCCTCGTGTAATCGGCATCGCTCTCGCCGTGCACCGCAAAGACGCTTACGCCGCTTTCTACCAGCGCCGCGGCCACGTCGTCCTGGGTGGAGAGCACGTTACTCCCGGTGGCACACACCGAGGCACCGGACAGGGCAAGCACCTGGCAGAGGTAGGCGGTCTTGGCCTCCAGGTGAATGGAGACGCTGAGTTTGACGCCGGCCAGCGGTTTTGCCTCGGGCGGCAGGGCCGTGACGCGCTCCTCGATGGCACGGAGCAGCGGCATGTGGCTGCGTACCCACGCAATCTTCTGCGCACCGCTCGGTGCCAGGGCAATGTCGTATACCTCATAGGTGCTCATGTTCCCGTCCCTTTCTTCCCTCCATTCGTCTTGACCACGGTAGTGGAGCATCGTCTATTGTAACCGCAAACTATCAGAGTCTTGCTCGGGGATGACAGGTGAGATACTCCCCGCGGAGATGGCCACGTCCCACGTGCGTGTAGATCTGGGTGGTGGCTATGGAAGCGTGGCCGAGCAGCTCCTGGATAGAACGCAGGTCGGCGCCTCCCTCCAGCAGATGCGTGGCATAGGAGTGCCTGAGGCTATGGGGATGCAGGCTGTCCAAGCCCACCCGCCTGCCATAGTTTACGACGATGCTGTACACCCCACCTGAGCCCAGTCGCTCGCCGCGCACATTGAGAAAGACGGCACTGCCCTCGCTGGGCTGGGTCTGCCTCTTGGTGTGCAGCAGGCCCCGCGCCTCCTGCAGATAGCGTGTGAGGGCAGCGTGTGCCGAGCCGCTGACCGGTACCATGCGCTCCTTGCTCCCCTTGCCAAACACACGGATGAGGCCCCCGTCCAGATCGCACTCGGCCAGGTCCAGCGCGGATATCTCCGATACCCTGAGGCCACATCCATAGAGCAGCTCCAGCAGCGCGCGGTTGCGTGTTCCCGCTGGCGTCGGCTCAAACTGCTGGTCGAACAATGCTTCTACCTGCTTGATGCTGAGAGACGGTGGCAGGTGCGCAGGCACCCGGGGCATCTTGAGCACGGCAGCCGCGTTGTGTGCCGCCAGACCGTCCTGGGCCATGAATCCGCAGAAGCCTTTGATGGCGGACACGCTGCGTTTGAGTGAGGACGGCGCACATCCCAGCTCTGCGAGCTCGCCCAGATACACGACAATCGCCTGATAGCTGAGCGAGTCGGTGGGCTCGTCTGCGCCCTGCGCATTGATGCAACGCCGCAGATCGCGTTGATAGCCCTCTATCGTCGCAGGGGCCGCACCCCTCTCCACGCGCAGATAGGAGAGGTATTCGTCGAGCGCCGCGTTGAGGGTTACCATGCCTGCGGAGTCCTACTGGGGGGATGTTGCCAGGATACCGGCGGCAAACGCCGCCGAGAAGAAGGCCGGGTCGTCATCTCTGCCCCTCCCCATCGTGGTAACCTCGACGCCTCTGAGGTCTACGGCATCGAGCTCAGCGAAGACCGGCACCAGAGCATGCCTGGCGAGGATGCCGCTTTCCTCCATCTGCTGCATCACTTCCCGCGTTTGCGAGGCGCTCAGGTTGCCGGGCAAGGGAAGCCGTGCCTCGCAGAGGCAGACCCTGCCGAGGACGGTTCTGGTGTGATGGCTCAGCCCGTGATGACGAGGACGTGCGTCCTGCCACGAAAGTCGGAGTACGGCCAGAGGCGTGCCACCGAGGGCCGCAGCGGCGTTGAGTGCCTCCCCCTGGGCGATGCCGCTGTGCCCAAAGGCCGTGCCGCTGCCCACCACGCCCGGCCCGGGAGCCACGATGGCCACGTCCGCCGCGCAGACCGTATGCGCCGTGAGCAGCGCGCTGTAGAGGTTGATGGCCTCGTACTGGCCGCCAAAGGCCTGTCCCGCGCTCACCGTCTGGTCTATGAGCCCTGCCTCTCTACAGTGGTGAAGCACATCGGAAAACGCCAGGGGCAGGGCGGCCGCGTCGTTCATGAGGTAGGCCACGGTGGCCTCGGGGGCTGCGTGCTTTATCGCCGCGGCCACCAGGGGCACCTGGGAGTGCAGTTCGCAGCAGACCACGGGCATGCCCTCGATGCTCTCCGCATTTTGCAGGAGTGCATGAGAGGGTGCGTCCTGCTCTTCCACGCTGTCCACCGCCCTTTGCAGCGGGGTGTAGCGCAGCTTGACGATATGGCCGTAGCGCCTGTCTTCGGTAAAGGCTTCATCGGGCACGACGAACGCCACGCCGCCGGTGCCCAGCTGCAGCTCAAGGCCCGTGGTGTTGACGAGCACCCGCTGCCCAATGGCCACACGGGAGCCCAGCGTCAGGTAATTACAGGCCCGTAGGGTCGCAGCAGCGTCGGGAGAATCAGCAGAGTCGGCAGCGTCGTCAAGCCTCACCCGGACAGTCTGCAGGCCGCTACGCGTGTCAAGGATCTCCAGGACCGTTGCGTGCCGCAGGCTCATTCGTCCAGGGCCTGCGCTATCTCGTCGGTCATATCCATGCTGTGATAGACATTCTGCAGATCTTCCAATTCTTCCAGCCTGTCCACGAGCCTCATGACCTTTCGGGCATCGGCAACGCTGACCTCGGTGGGCGTGGTAGGCTCCATGATGAGCTCGTAGCCCTTGATCTCCAGGCCCTGTTCCACAAGAGCATCGCGCACGCGGGCAAGTTCGGTGGGGCTGGTGAGCACTATCCACTCGTCGCCGGCATCCTCGTAGTCGTCACCGCCCGCCTCGGCCACGGCAAGCATGAACTCGTCCTCATCGGGCATCTGCCCCTTGTCCAGGGTGAGCTGCCCCTTGCGCCCAAACTGAAAGGCCACAGAGCCCGTTGTGCCCAGGTTGCCGTTAGTATGCGTAAAGGCCGCCCGCACGTCCGCCGCCGTACGGTTGCGATTGTCGGTGAGAGCCTCTATATAGATGGCCACGCCGGCGGGGCCGTAGCCCTCATAGATAACCGTCTCGTACACGGCGCCGTCAGAGCCGGCACCAAAGGCCTTCTTGATGGCCCAGTCTATCTTGTCTCGGGGAAGACTGTAGCTCTTTGCCTTGGCAACCGCTGCCGCCAGGCTGGCATTGTTCTCGGGGTTGGGGTCGCCACCCTCCTTGGCTGCAACCGTGATGTTGCGACTGAGCTTGGAAAAGAGCGCGCTGCGCTTCTTGTCCTGTGCCGCCTTGCGGTATTTTGTGGTAGCCCACTTAGAGTGTCCGGACATCGCTCTTCTCCATTCTGCCGCCACGGGGCGGCACAGACAAGGGGGAGACAGGCTCGGGCGAATAGGTCTCGCGCCTGCCCTCCCTCGGTTTTTCTTCCTGATATTCTAGCAGTTAGCTCGCGGTGTTGCTGGTCTACCTGAGCTGGCCTGCGTTAAGACCGCGTTTGGAACTGGTTGGCAAAGTTTTGCTGGCGTTTGGAACTGTTGCAGAATGAGTTAAGATGGGGCGGTTACAATGGATTCTCAGGAACATTGCGGTGCCTGTGCGATACACTCCGGACTGTGCTGTACTGCTGCGACGACACCGCAATGTTTCTCTTGACTACGAACATGTGTTCGTATAGAATTAAGGAGTCATCGGACATCGAATGGAGCAGACATGAACATGGACAAGGAAAAGGCCCAGGCGCTAGAGCTTACCACGGGAGAGATCGAAAAGAAGTTTGGCAAGGGTTCCATCATGCGCTACGGCGAGGGCGGGCCCAGACTTGAGCTGGAAGCCATCCCTACCGGCATTCTCGCGTTGGACGCGGCGCTGGGCATCGGTGGCGTGCCCCGTGGCCGCATCATCGAGATATTCGGGCCCGAGTCGAGTGGCAAAACGACCCTCGCGCTCCAGATCATCGCCGAGGCACAGGCCATGGGTGGTATCGTCGCCTTCATTGATGCCGAACACGCACTTGATCCCACCTATGCCGCGCGCCTGGGTGTGGACATTGACGAGGTGCTCGTGTCTCAGCCGGATACCGGCGAACAGGCGCTGGAGATATGCGACATGCTCGTGCGATCCAATGCCATCGACTGCATCGTCGTAGATTCAGTGGCTGCCCTTGTACCCCGAGCAGAGTTGGATGGAGAGATAGGCGATGCTTCCGTGGGCCTGCAGGCCCGGTTGATGAGCCAGGCACTCCGCAAGCTGGCCGGCTCGCTTTCCAAATCCAACACCACCTGCATCTTCATCAATCAACTCCGCGAAAAGATCGGTGTGATGTACGGCAATCCCGAGACCACCACCGGGGGCCGCGCTCTCAAGTTCTTCTCCTCAATCCGTATCGACGTCCGCAAAATCGAATCCATCAAGAAGGGCACCGACTTCATCGGCAACCGTGTTCGCGCCAAGGTCGTCAAGAATAAGGTCGCAGCCCCCTTCCGTCAGGCCGAGTTCGATCTGATATTTGGAGAGGGTGCCTCGAAAGAGGGGGGTATCCTTGATATGGCGGTTGAAGAGGGCATCGCCAAGCGGTCAGGTGCCTGGTATACCTATGGCGAACAACGCCTTGGCCAGGGCCGCGAGGCTGCGAAGGAATATCTGAAGGAAAACCCGAGTCTTCGTAATGAGATAGAGCAGAAGACCAGAGCTGCCCTGGGCATGACAACAGACGGGAGCACGGCTGAGAGTGAAGCGCCCACAGCGCCCGCAGCCGAACAGGGAGACACTGGAGAGACCGGGAATCCCGCAGTCTGAGAAAGGGCGACGGGGACGGGACAGCGTGACAGCAGGGACGGGGCTGGGACAGTGGGACAGTAGGGACGGGGCTGGTGTCCCACCTTCGCCAATCACAGAAGAAGAGTGTCTACACAGTAAAACCGGTGGGA
>JAISEO010000033.1 GCA_031264075.1 Coriobacteriales bacterium
TGTTGCCAGGCAAGGCGGCAAATGACGGCACTACTTGTGGTAATGGCGTTATTTGCCAACGAAGCATGGCGGCAAATAGACCGTTGCAAATGCGAAGATTTAGCTGACACGGGCTACTAGTCTCAGCCGGCAAACTCACGTGCGCGCTCGAGGCGCTCTACGCAGGCGTCCCTGCCAAGCAGGACCATCGACTCAAAAAGCGGAAGGCTCACCCTGTTGCCGCAGACAGCCACGCGCAGTGCCTGGAATACCTGGCGGGGTTTGAGCCCCAGCAACTCGGGGATGGTTCTCAGCGTGGCTTCCAGAGCCTCTGCATCCCAACACAGTGCTTCGTCGCCCAAGAGCGCCAGGGCTGCCTCCAAAATCGCAAGGCTGCCCTCGGGCTCAAGGCACTTCTCAACCGACTCCTCGTCCAGTGCCACCGTGCCGCCGCCAAAGAGATAGGCCGTCTTTTCGTCAACCTCACCGAGCGTGTGGATGCGTTCCACCACGAGCGGATACACCGCTTCAAACCAGGCACGGCGCTCGGCTATGTCACCAGCCGTAGCCAGCCCGTCGTGCACGAGGTAGGGCTCCCAGGCATCCACAAAGGCCGACGCCCCCAGGGCCTTGAGGTATACCTGGTTCATCCAGGCAAGTTTCTCCGGGTCAAACACCGCCGGATTCCTGGAGACACGCGCGAGCGAAAAGTGTGAGGTCAGGGTAGCGCGGCTCATGATGCTGGTCTCCCCGTCCAGAGACCAGCCGAGCAGGGCGAGGTAGTTGACGAGGGCATCGCTCAGATACCCCTCCTCCCGCCAGTCCTCTACGGAGGCAGCCCCGTGGCGCTTGGACAAACGCTTGCCGTCGGCGCCGAGTATCATGGAGAGGTGCGCGAAGGCAGGCGGGGGAGTGTCCATGGCCTCATACACGAGGATCTGTTTGGGTGTATTGCTGAGGTGGTCGTCGCCTCTGATGACATGGCTGATGCGCATCTGCGCGTCGTCAACGCACACAACGAAGTTGTAGGTTGGCGTGCCGTCGGTGCGCAGCAGGATGAAGTCGTCCAACTGTTCCATCGGCACGGAGATCTGTCCAAACACGAGGTCGTCAAAATCTACCGTCTTCCTGTCCAAAGGCAGTTTGAGACGCCAGGTATGGGCAGTGCCGCGAGCCAGACGCTCGGCCACCTCCGCCTCGCTGAGCGCGCGACAGCTACGGTCGTAGCCGCTGTAGCGCTTTTCTGCCTGGGCAGCCTCGCGCCTTGCCTCGAGCTCTTCGGGCGTACAGAAGCAGGGATAAACGCGCCCTCGCGCCTTGAGCTGCTCCAGCACAGCAGCGTAGACCGCCGTGCGCTCGGACTGGAGGTAGGGGCCGTAGCTGCCGCCCGCGTCCGGGCCCTCATCCCAGCTCAGCCCGAGCCAGCGGAGAGAGCGGATGATCTGTGCCGTGTTCTCGGGCGTGGAGCGCTCTGTGTCGGTATCCTCGATGCGGAGGACGAAACTGCCCCCGTTCTTCCGGGCAAAGGCCCAGTTGTAGAGCGCTGTCCTCGCGCCACCGATATGCAGCTTACCCGTGGGAGAAGGCGCAAAGCGGACACGTATAGTTTGATTCATCAGACTCCCGTCATTGCCGGAAAAACGCTGGAACATCCGGGTCTTTCCAGAGTGGGCGTGGGCACACCGTCTGCGCGGCCGAGGGCTCAAAGTCCACGAGGAGGGAGGCAAGGGTGATGCCGCCCCGCGCGCCCACTATGATGGCATCGGGTCCACTGCGGACGTACACGCCGATGAATCTGCCGCCATAGCCGAAGAGGCCGGTGAGGACGTTGTAGGGCCTGAGGCCGTAGGCGCTATCTGGCTCGTACTCCGCAGACCGCTGCGCCATCTCGACACTGCTGAAGAGTGGCGTGCCCTCGTCATCCAGTGGCACCGGCAGGGTATTGAGGGTCTGAAACTGGGGAACATACTCCTGAACGATGTACTCCTCCTCGAGCTTCTCGTCGATGAGGGCACTCCACGCGGCCGCGCTCAGGCTTTTGCCGGCCTGGACTCCCTTGCTCGCATAGCCGTCGGCAGGCTTGATGATCCACTTCTCTCGCTCGCTCTTGACCAGCGAAATGTCGATGCAGCTCTCGTCGAGCCAGGTCGTGAAGGGCACGTGCTCCCGTACGAAGTGCCGCTCGTCTTCCGAGAGGAACTCGAGTGTTCTGGGGTGATGGAGCAGGCAGAAACTGGCCTTGGAGTGGGCAACCTGTGTCTGGAAGCCGCCCATCATGCAGACCTTGCCTCGGGCTACCCCCGCAACCAGGGCCGCAGCACCCCGGGGGCATATCTCGATTCTCTGCCCGGGGTCGAGCAGGCTGTCTACATCCGCTCCGGTGTTCTCCAGTTCCTGGACAAGCTCAGAGGTCACCGCCCTGCGATAGACGGCGTCGATGCGCAGGGGCATGTTATGGGCCGGATGCTGTTCAGAGACATCGCGTCCGTACAGCGCGCCCGGCAGGTACTCCAGTGATGCCACATCCACCACCAGACAGTTGATGCCGTAGCGCTCAAAGCGTCTGCGAAACTCCAGTTGCTCCGGTAAAACCGCGCTTTTAGCGTAGTCAACAATGGCGACAACGGGTTCCGGCACCGAGTCAGCGCTCTGGTAATAGAGGTCCAGAAAGGTCTCCACCCACGGGTCGAAGAGTTCCTGGGCGCAGAGGCGGTGGTGTGTACCGAAGCGTTTGAGGGTGGCACTCACGGCCAGGGCGTTGGCCACCTCCGCGTCCTCGTTCATGGCGCTCGTGCCATCGGTATTGAACTCACAGAACTTGAAGCTCCCGTCGTCCTCGTTGAGGAAGAGGTCGATACGGCAGATGGGAATCGTGCAGGCGGTTTTGTTGGGCAGCGCGATCAGCTTCTCCAGAAGAGGGGAGAACCGGAACAATGCCCGGTATTCAGCGTCCTCAATGAACCGCTCTGTCATCTTCTCCAGAATAGCGTAGGTGCGTGTGACCAGCGTGTCAAAGGCGCTGAGAGCCGCCCGGTCGTAGAGCTTGGGCAGAAACCCCATGCCTATTACCTCACCATGATAGCGGGCATCGGAGGCGCACAGATACTCCTGCGCTGCCAGGCGGCCTTCCGGGTCTCCCGCAAGCTGCTCAAACTGTTCGAGATAGGCGTTCTGGAGCGCAGTCAACTGAGAAGACCAGGCAGTCTGCTCCCCCTGTTGTGTCTGCCGATGCTCGCCCTGCCGTTTCTCCCGCGTATCGCGTTGCTGCTCAGATGGCTGCATAGTCATCCCACCCATCTTTCAGACGTCGGTGGTGCAAGACCTCCATAAGCGTCCTGCGCTCCCGGACCAGTTCGGCAAGCGGCTCAAGATAGACGGCTTCTTCCTCAGCAAGGCCGGCGCTCGCATAAGACACCATCTCGTCGAGCCACTCCCAGGCCCTGCGTCCATACACATCCGCGTCAAAGCCCGTAGCGCGCAGTGCAGTCAGCGCAAAGGCCACAGCGGCTGCGTCGACATACTGGAAACGCCGGGCAAAGTAGGCGAGGGCCTCGGGGTTATAGAAGATGCCCCGTATGAGGGCCGCATAGGCCAGCGCATAGTCCAGCGGCATGGAATCGGCCTGCCGTATCTCCAGATAGCCTTTGAAGCGGGCATCGAAGAAGAAGAGCGAGAGGATATGCAGGATGGTAGCCTCGTCGAGGAACTCATCGGCCAGGCGCTGCCTGAAGGTGGTAAAGCCCAGGTACTCGGGCCCTGCCGTACCGGCTGCCCCTGCGGGCAGGAATATCCCGGGCGCGTCCACGAGATCCTCGGCATAGTGAAGGAAGCTGAAGTCCTCATCAAAGCCGCCCCTGGCTATCTGGGTGCGGCTCGGATCGGTGTCGCTCCAACAGACCATGCGAACCATGCGCCATGGCACAGCAAGCCCGCTCGTCGCCACCTCGACCGTGCCGCCGAGAAGACCGACTGTCTCTGCCTCAAAGACAGGGGAGTTGTCGGTGATAAAGGCAAAGAGCGGCCCCAGGGCGTTGGCGATACGGAACTTGGTGATGGCGTCGGACTCGCTGGTGTAGTCAACACTTATCTGGGTGGAAGCAGAAGCCCGCATCATACAGATGCCGTGACTTCCCGTCTGCGCCAGATACTCATTCATGTATTGATAGCGGCGTTTGGGCAGGAGCGATAACTCCCGCGCCTGCCGTGTAGGATGGTAGCCCAACTCCAGAAGGCAGAGGCCCCGGGCATCCAGAAGCGGATCTATCTCCTCACGGAACATCCGATAGAGTTGCTCAATCTCCTTGACAGAATGGGCGGGCCCTATGCTCAACTCAAGTTGCGCGCCGGGTTCCAGGGTAATGGCCGCCTTCTCGCGTCCCAGGCCAAAAAGATGTGGGTTGCCCTCGTCATCCTCTTCGTAGACCCGCTCACTGTAGTAGGGCTTGAGGGCCTCGAGCACGTCTTCAACCGATGCGCCGGGCGTGGCGCCGCCCCGCGCTGCCAGATCAGCAGAAAACGGCACCGCGGCCAGGCTGCCCTTCTCCACCACGAAGTGCTCCAGCTCAAAACCCAGGGTCTGTACCTCTGCCTCCTTGCTGCCCAGGGCAAGATACTCGGCGATGCTTGAGGCCGGCTTAAATTGTTCAAAGAAAACATCCATACATGAATTATAATCGCAAAGGCAAGAAAAACACAGGGAAGGTTTTTATATGGTTTCTGATTACGATTATATCTTCACGTCCGAAAGCGTTACAGAAGGGCATCCCGACAAGGTCTGTGACCAGATTTCGGATGCCATACTCGATGCCATACTCCTTAAGGAGCACGCACTGGAGGCCACGGGTGAGGGCAGTGTGGCCAACGCGCGGGTGGCCTGTGAGACCATGGCCACGGAGGGACAGGTCTTTCTGGCGGGCGAGATCCGCACCTCGGCCTACGTTGACATAGACGATACTGTCCGGGGAGTCGTCAGGGACATTGGCTACGACGATGTCAACAGCGGCTTCCATTATCGCTCCATCGGCATCTCCAACTCCATCCATGCGCAAAGCGCCGACATCGCACAGGGGGTCGATGAGTCGTTTGAGGTGCAACACGGCTCGGGCGCGAGCGATCCGTATGAGGCACTGGGTGCCGGCGATCAGGGCATGATGTTCGGTTTTGCCAGCAACCAGACGAGCACGCTCATGCCCCTGCCCATCTATCTTGCGCACAGGCTCTCCGAACGCCTGACTCTGGTGCGCAAGGAGGGAACTCTGGAATACCTCCGCCCCGATGGCAAGACTCAGGTGAGCGTAGGCTATAAGGAGGGGAGACCGGTGGGTATCGACACCATCCTTATTTCCTCACAGCACGCGGATGTGCCCGGCGTTGAGGTAGCGCTCAAGGCCCAACTCACCAAGCAGGTCATAGCCCCGGTTATGGAGGCTAACGGGCTTGCCTGGCGCGACGCGACCGTCTATGTCAACCCCACGGGTAGGTTCGTTGCCGGGGGGCCGGCCGCCGACACCGGTCTTACCGGACGCAAGATTATCGTGGATACCTACGGAGGCTATGCCCGACACGGCGGCGGTGCCTTCTCGGGCAAGGACTGCACCAAGGTTGACCGAGGCGCGGCCTATGCCGCCCGCTGGGTAGCCAAGAACATCGTTGCGGCTGAGTTAGCCGAGCAGGCGGAGATACAACTGGCCTATGGCATCGGCATTGCCGAGCCGCTTTCGCTCATGGTCAACTGCTTTGGCACCAATGCCGTTGAGGAAGGCCGTATAGTCGACGCCGTGCAGGCTGTGTTTGACCTGCGTCCCGCGGCGATAATCCGTGATCTGGACCTCCTGCGACCCATCTTCCGTCTCACGAGCAACTACGGGCATTTTGGCAGAGAGCTGCCAGAGTTCACCTGGGAAAAGACCAACCGGGTCAAGGAGTTGCAAGCGCAGGTTTGAAACCTGTTATAATCTCAATGCTGTGCACAGTGTTGCACGTGCCTGACCAGCCAACGTAGCTCAGATGGTAGAGCAGCTGATTCGTAATCAGCAGGTCAGGGGTTCGAGTCCCCTCGTTGGCTCCATGTTCGCTCCATCTATCGCCTTCTCGTACAGGAAGGCTTTGAGTTTGCTGGGGTTATCCGTCTCATAATAGGCAATCAGCAGTTCGCCAAACTGTAGTTTTGCTTTGATGGGTATCGCGAGTATGCCGCAGCCGCAAGCGATGAGAACGGCATTCGCGGCAAGTTGTGCCGTTCTCTTGTTGCCGTCGTTGAACCATTGGCCCCTGCACGTTTTGCAGAACAACTCCAAAGCTCGCTCGGTTGGCTCCGGTATCGCGCGTATCTGCTCCAGCGTAGCTGCTACTGATTCCGCGGCCGGGATAGCAGGGCGCCAGGCGGTGCCGCCAATGGGAACGCTATACTGCCGAATCTCGCCAGCGCCCGGTATGACGCCTTCCTGACCGATGAGCTTGTTCAGCTGTCTCACATACCGAAGGTCAATGTCCGCATCACGTGTATCCAGTGTAAACTCCCAAGCATGCTTCAGGTTATTGATGGCCTTGGTCTCAATGAGAGTCAGGCCTGCTACTGTACGACCTTCAAAGATCTCTCCCGTTTCTGGATACGTCACCGCGATACCTTCCAGATTCGCTTCCTTCCAGAGGGAATCTACGAGGTTGCGTTTTGCCAGAGTTCTATTCTGTTCTGACGTCATATTCCATTTTCGAGCAAACATGCCGACACCTGCTTTCAGAGTATGCTGCGTATACGTTACCACATTGAGAGGCTGATGTAGCTGATGCCATAGTAACCGCAACCCTGATTTCTATAGCGATTGCCTCGAACTGGAGATGGTGAAGGCCTGGCAGGAACCATCCTCGTGATATTATAAGCGCTGCGGCATTGTCATGCAGAACCTGTCTTGAACGATTCTGAAACGTAGGGCTATTAATGAGGACTGGGCCATGCTTCACACGATACAACTGATAATCGCTCTGACGCTCTCGGCAGTGTTCATTGCCCTGGCGGTGTTGCATGTTGCCTGGGCCCTGGGTTTCAAATGGGGCGGCAACAGCCTCCTGCCGCAGAAGCCAGATGGTACGCTGCTTTTCAATCCGGGAACCGTTGCCTGCTTCATTGTCGCCCTGGTATTTGTGCTGCCGGCCCTCATCTACCTCATGCGCGTTGGCATTCTGGCCACCGGCATTCCTGATTGGGTGCCCTCTGTTGGCGTGTGGGGCATCGCGTTAGTCCTTCTCGTTCGCGCGATTGGCGATTTTCGCTATGCGGGCCTCACCAAAAAGATTAAGAACACGTCCTTTGCCCGCAGGGACACCAGGCTCTACACCCCGCTCTGTCTCGTGCTTGCAGCACTCAGCATCGTTCTTCAGTTGCTCTGAGTCGCGCCCAACCGGGGAGTATTCGTAAACGTTGACCGGCAGTGTATCGATTCCCGGATGGGGGAGTGCCTCTCCACGAGACTCCCTATGCTCACCCTCTCCCCAGGACCCGCGTTACCAGGTAGAGTATCAGGAACACCGCCAGGTTGATGATAACCACGCTCGCGCCCGTTGGTGTGCCAAAGGCGAGGGCGAGCGCGTAGCCGAGGAGAAAACTGAACACCGCGAGCACGGCGGACCAGATGGTGACGGTGAGGTAGCGCCGCCCCAGCTGCATTGTGGCAAGCGCGGGAAAGATTATCAGGCTCGATATCAGGAGCGCGCCCATCATGCGCATGCCGATGACGATGGTCACGGCGACGAGCGCGGCCAGTACGGAGTTGTACAGGCCGGTGGGCACGCCGGAGGCCCGGGCAAAGCTCTCGTCAAAGGTCATGGCAAAGATGCGGTTGTAGAACACGACAAAGAGCACGAGCACCACGACACAGAGGCAGACGCTCAACACGACATCCTCTCTCGTCAGGGTGAGGATGGAGCCGAAGAGGTAGCTGTCTACCTCGGTGTTCATGCCCGTTGTAGCCGACACCACGAAGATCCCGATGGCAAGCGAACTGGCTGAGACCAGGGCTATGGCGGCGTCACCCTTGATGCGTCCACCCTCGCTGAGCCGGAGCAGGAAGAAGGCGGCGAGGATGGTGACAGGCAGGGATACGGCCAGCGGAGTCCAGCCAAAGGCGGTGGCAACAGCCAGCGTGCCAAAGCCCACGTGTCCGAGCCCGTCTCCTATCATCGCAAAGCGCTTCAGCACCAGGGTGACTCCGAGGAGCGCGGCACAGACCGACACCATGAGGCCAACCAGCAGGCCCCGGGCCAGGAAGTCATAGGAGAAGATATCGAGTATGGCCTCAGGCATGTCGCCTTCCCGTGTAAGTCTGAGTTTCGCCCGCCGCCTCAGGGAGAGCTCCCGCCTCGTGCATCTCGTGCCTATACAGCTCAGCCATGTCTATGCCCTTCCTCAAAGTGGGAGAAACCGCAGATGGCACAGTGGCCTCCGCAGGCATCCCGCATCAAATCCAGGCCTGACTCGCTCTCCTTGAACGCATCCGGCGTGCCATAGAACAGCTGGCAGGCGTCCAGAAGCAGGATACGGTTGGCAAAATGCACGGCCGTGTTGACGTCATGGGTCACCATGATGACCGTAAGGTGCTCTTCGCTGTTAAGCCGTTGAATCCGGGCATAGAGGTCGGCACGGGCGTGCGGATCAAGGCCGTTCATCGGCTCGTCCAGGATGAGGAGCCTGAGCCCGTCCGGTGCCGTGGACAGCGCCCGCGCGAGCAGCACCCGCTGACGCTGACCGCCGGAAAGCCCACCAAACCAGTGTCGCTCCAGGGCGCCCGCGCCCACGAGCTCCAGGGCCTCCCGGGCCAGTTTTCTGTCCTGCTTCGTATAAAACGGTACGGCGCCCTTATGCCCCAGACGTCCCGACAGTACCACTTCAAGCACAGAGGCCGGAAAGCCGCCGTGCGCAAAGTGTTGCTGAGGCAGGTACCCGATCTGGGACTGCTTCAAGCTCTCTTCGTAGACGATGGAGCCGCAGAGCGGTTGCTTGAGCCCCAGTATGCCGCCCACGAGCGTGGACTTGCCGCTGCCGTTCTCGCCGATGACACAGAGATAATCACCCGCGGCAAGCGCAAAGTCCAGGCCTTCTACGGCGATCTTTCCGTCGTAGGCAAAACTGGCATCGTGTACCGTAAGGAGGGCGGTCAATTGAGGGCAACTTCCAGATTGTCCGCGTTGGCCCGCATGAGCTCAACATAGCTGACGCCCGCCTCCATATCCTCTTTGGAGATATTGTGCACAGAATGAAAGAGCAGCGTCTGCGCGCCGGTTTCCTCCGCTATCGAGCGCGCAATGCGCTGGTCTGAAAGCTCGATATAAAACACGACGGGAATATCCTGTTCCCTCACCGTGTCCACAAGAAAGGCGATGGTGGCCGGACTGGTATCGACGGCCGTAGAGCAACCGGGAAAGGCCGCGTAGTAGCTGAGCCCGTAATCGTCTACAAAATAACGGAGGGGAAAGCGATCCCCGAAGACGACCGTTTTGCGCTGGGCGTTCTTTACAATCTCGGTCATGCGTGTATCGAGGGCTCCCAGCTCGTCGTTGAGCTGCTGCGCATTGGCCTGATAGAGCTCAGCATGCCCCGCATCGAGCCCGGAGAAGGTATCCGCGAGGGAGCTCACTATCGTCTGGGCATTGCGCAGGCTGGTCCAGACGTGCTCATCCATCTCAGGCTCCAAGCCGTCTTCGTCCGCTTCCTCTCCCGGCTCTTCCAACTCTACGACGCCCTCCAGCTCTTCTTCTTCCACCGTCGCTACCAACTCCGTCAGGCGCACCAGGGTGAGACCGGGGTTGTCGAGTGAGGCCACGACCTTTTCGAGCCACGCGTCCGACTCTCCGCCTACATAAATGAAGACATCGGCGGTGTTGAGCAGGATGATGTCCTGGGGGCTCGGCTCGAAGGAATGGGTCTCGACGCCCGGAGGCACCAGCATGGAGACTTCAGCCACCTCTCCGGCTATCGTACGCGCAAAATCGTAGGGTGCGAAGATTGAAGCGACAATAACGAGGCCCTCCGGCGAGTCCGAAGCAGCCGAAGTGTCCTGCTCAGGAGGCCTGCCGTCTCCACATCCTGCTGCCGTAAGGGGAAGCAAAATCAGGAGCGCGGCGAGTAGCAGCCGCGGCAGCTGTCTTGTCAGCTTTGTTAAGGTCGTGTTGTTCATGCGTACTCCAATCAGGAAGGTGTCACGGAAAATATTGGTGAAAAGGACGCGGAGCTCGCTGTGGGAACTACCGCAGCTGCCACGCACGAAAAGGCCGCTCACGCGGAGGCCTGTCTCAGTCAATGAGCGACCGGACCAATGCTACAACATCGTGCACCGTTTTGAGATCCTGGAGATTCTCATCATCAAACTCTCTGTCGTAGCGGTCCTCCAAGGCCATGACTATCTCGATGGCATCGAGTGAGTCCAGCCCCAGGTCGTCAGCCAGGCTGGCTTCAGCTACCACGCGCGACGGATCGATTTCTCTGACAGAAACAAAAACCTCTCTTACCACATCAAAGATGGCCTCTGACATTACTGCTCCCTTCAAAACTGCTTGACTGCTCGCATCTGCTCGGCCGCCGGGAATTAAGTTTCCTTTAAGCCCCTGGCACTATAATGCAGTTGCCGTGACGGATTGCGCAACTGTGAACTCTGCGTAACCATCACACTAACGGTATAAGTTATGATACCAAAGAGTAATCGATTGTTGGAAGGAGCGTTTCTCATGGATGAACTGAAGCTGTATTATCTGCCCACCTGCCCCTATTCCCTGAAAGTGCTGCATTTCATACGCGACAAGGATATACCGCTGGAGCTGCGTGCCACGACCGAGCCGGAGCATCGGGACTTCCTGCTTGCGCACGGGGGTAAGAATCAGGTGCCGTGCCTGTTCATTGGGGAGAGTCCGCTGTACGAATCGGACGATATCATCGCCTATCTCGATGAACGGTTTTGATAAGAAAGGTTTGACCACAATGACTGACAGTACTGACAACACCTTCGACGTGCCCAATCCACAGGCTTCTCCGATACCGCCTGGGCAGCAGCCCTTACCGGGAGCGCCTGAATACGGCCAGGCAGCGCCACAGTTTCAGCCCTACGACCTGCCTGCCCCGGTTGAGCAGCAGCCACAGCAGCAGCCGTACCAGGTTCCGGCCGAGGCCCAGCAACAGGCTCAGCACTATGCGCAGGCGCAGCAGTATCCGCACTATCCGCACCATCCTGAGCATCCCGGACATCCACAGCATGACCCCGCGTATGCGCAGTACGATCCGCAGCACCCCTACGCCCACGCGCAGGCGCAGGCAGGGCAGGCTGCACAGCAGATGCCTCCCCAGCAGGTGCCGTATCCCGCGCCCCGAGCGCAAAAACGCGGCGGCAAGGGCATTGCCTTTCTCGTCGGCCTGCTGGGTGTTATCGTGGGTGCTGCGCTCTCGGTGGGCGTGCTCTACCTCGCCACCTCGGGCTTCAACTTCTCGGGGACGGTGGACACCAGCAACATCACCATTACCCCCAATGCCGAGGATTCCGAGTTGGCCGAGGTCGTCGCTGCCAAGGTGACCCCCTCTGTCGTCAACATAGACGTGTACGCCCGACAGGAGACCTATTCCCTCGAGGATTTCTTCGGCGGCAGAAACGGGAGCAATACCGAGGACGGTTCGTCCACACCGCAGCAGACAGGCCTGGGTTCCGGGGTCATACTGACCGCTGACGGCTATATCCTCACCAACAACCACGTTGTCGAGGGCGGGGAGAAGTTCATGGTGAGCCTTGACAACGAGGAGTTGGAGGCCAGGCTCGTTGGCAAGGATGCTTCCAGCGATCTTGCGGTTATCAAGGTGGATGCCACAGGCCTCACGCCTATCGATATAGGCGACTCCGAAGCCGTGAATGTAGGCGAGTGGGTCATGGCGGTGGGGAGCCCCTACGGCCTGGAGAAGTCTGTGTCAACCGGTATCGTCTCGGCGCTGTACCGTTCAACGGCCATGCAATCGACGTCCGGCACGACTATCTACGCCAATCTCATCCAGACAGACGCAGCCATCAATCCCGGTAATTCCGGCGGCGCGCTGGTCAACAGCGTCGGAGAGCTCATCGGCATCAATACGCTCATCAACTCGACCTCTGGTTCCAACACCGGCGTGGGTTTTGCCGTACCGAGCAACTATGCCTTTGACATAGCCGAGCAACTCATCAACGGCAAGGAAGCCGAGCATCCCTATCTTGGCGTGATGTTGTACTCTGTGGACGCTTCCGTTGCCGAGCAGCTGGGCCTTTCCGTACAGAGTGGCGCCTATGTGGATACGGTGCAGCCCGGATCCCCGGCGGAGCAGGCCGGTATGCAAGCCGGTGACGTTATCACCTCAGTCAACAACAAGAATATCAGTACCTCGGCAGAGTTGATCATCGAGGTTCGCGGCCAGAGTATCGGGTCAACGGTATCTCTGGGTGTCAACAGAGACGGCAAGACGCAGACCATCGACGTGGTGTTAGGGTCTACAACGAACTGAGGGTTTGGAGAACCGGATACATCCCCGTCGCCTTGTCTCCATCAGCACAGGCGATGGGGGAGTATCCTTGGCAAGAGCTGGGTATCCAGTACATACAACCGGGTACCCAGTTCGCTGTTTTGTGCTACAATCCACACGCACGTGATTGCAGGGCCCATAGCTCAACGGTGGAGCAGGGGACTCATAATCCCTTGGCTGCAGGTTCGAATCCTGCTGGGCCCACCACGTCGCAGCTCACTCCGCTAAGCTCCGGACAGTACTTACTTTGCCCAAGCGGCGAGCGGGTACTGCTGATCTGTTGGGTGCAAAGTAAGTGCTGTCCTCCGCCCGCTCCGTGGCTGCTCCTTCTCCCCACAAAACTCACTCGCTTCGCTCCTTCAAGTTTTGCGGGGTCCCCGTATAAAAGCTTGCTACCCTGCGCGCGCTCCGTGAATGCTCCTTCTCCCCCACAACGCTCACTTCCGCAAGCGTTGCGGGGGCCCGTGTTTACAGTTCCCACTCCGCTGAGTTTGTTCGGGCCCTCTTTGTCATTGCGAGCGAGGTAGCACTTACTTTGCCCAAGTGGCATGTGAGTGCTGCTACTCTGTCGGGGGGCAAAGTAAGTGCTACCGGCAATCCTTGAAACACGAGGAATGGTAAAAACGAGGCTATTGCGAGGCGACAGGCAAGGGTGATGGATGTGAACTGAACCCTGCTGTTCATCCTTTCCCCTGATCATGCGAGCCGCGTATTCGCAAATACGTGTACACTGATGCGTGCTGCCCTTACAGCTGCCGGCGGCACGATTGGGAGGATACAAATGAGTTTGGATGAAAAAGTCATAGCGATCCTGAAGCCGGATGTCTTGAGTCCGGCCGACACCGAGCAAAAGCTTGAGGCCATCGGTGTGAGCAAGGCGGCCATGCCCTTGCGGAGGATGGTGCCCCTGGGCATTCTCGCGGGTATGTTCATCGCAATGGGCGCGATGATGCTGGGACTCGTGCTGGCGGACTCCACCCTGCCGTTTGCCGCACAGCGCCTCCTGGGAGGCCTCGTATTTTGCACCGGCCTCGTATTGGTAGTGCTGGCAGGTGCCGAGCTGTTCACGGGCAACAACCTCATCATAGTCGCCGTTGCGAGTGGCAAGGCCAGTTGGGGTGCCTATGTCAAGAATCTGGTACTCATCTGGATAACCAACTTCATCGGTTCGCTTATCGCGGTTGCCATCGTGTATCTGGCCAATACCCATATGATGGCCGGTGGTGCTGTAGGAGACGAGCTCGTCAACCTGGCACAGGCCAAGACCGCCCTCCCACCTCTCACACTGTTCTTCAAAGCGATACTCTGCAACTTCCTCGTCTGTCTCGCGGTGTGGATGTCGTTTGCGGGCCGCAGCTTCATTGACAAGTTCGTTGCCATCCTCTTTCCCATCACCGCCTTTGTCGCGGCAGGCGCAGAGCACAGCGTTGCCAACATGTTCTTTCTCCCCATGGGCTTTCTGCTCAAAACAACGGGTGCGACCTCGGTAGACCCTTCCGCGCTCCCGAACCTCGACCTCGCAGGGGTCTTCTACAACCTCGGCATGGTAACGCTCGGCAACATCGTCGGCGGTGCCGTGCTCGTAGGACTCATGTACTGGTGGGCCTTCCACAAGAAGAAGGCTGAGTAGGCACATGCCAGAACCAAGCTTCGCTCCTATGCTCAGGCAAGAGGGCTGAACTCTGGCAGACGCTTTTCATTCAAAACATGATATGCAGGCCCGCCTTCCTCGATTATGAGGTCGAGGAAACTCTCTATCTGCTCCCGTTGCCATGCGGCTGCGGAGAGGTCAGCGTTGAAGTATCTGCCTGCGACAGACAGCACCTCATCTCTGCTCGACAGTCCCAGCTTTTCTATGAGCATAACCACATCATCGACATCCTTATCGCGTCGAGACGCCAGCTTCATCGCGAGTACGTACTGGGGGGATGCAGCCTGTATCGAGAGCATCCTGCCGTTGAACACATCCAGCGGTTCCTTGTCCTTCTTGAAGTAGCTCATGACCACGTTGATAGAATGGTTCAGCCAGTCTGACGGCAGCCCCTCCTCCTGTGCCACTTGTCGGATGAGCTGTTCAAGCGCGGGTTCTTCAAACTGCCCGTCGATGTCTGTAGTGACGCGCGTAGAGTCTAAGGCCAAGGCTATCGCTGCGCCACCAACTACGAAGACTGTTGCCTCAACGCCCTCTGTGGCCATCTTCGCGTCCAGCTTACTGAGAAGCTCCAGAATGCGTTCTCTGGTAAAGACAACTTCGGTCATGTCTGCCCTCCTTTCCTATAACAGCTGCATCTCCCGGTGAGTGAACAGGATGTTCTTCTCGATGAACTCAGGTGCCATGTGCCTTATTACATAATCAAGACGCTGTGGGCCTATCTCCCTCACCGCGGCTCTCGGAACGAATAGCTTTTCAAGACGTGTGGCAGAGGTCCACCTGGGTGCGTCTGTCCAGAGCTCCGAGTGCACAAAGAACCGCACGGCTGCCTCAAGCAGGGCCTGCCACTCGCACTGCGCAACCTGTGGACGGGGCAGCAGCACCTTGGGGAGGTCCTCCGCAGGCAGACTCTTCCAGTCATAGATAAGCTTGGGAATGACGCGCAGGAGTACACGCAGCCTCTCAGCGTCAAGTCCGTTGGCAAGTTCCTCGTTGATGAAATCCCCAATCTCCTTTGCGCTGCGGTATCCACGCAGGGAGTCTGTGCGCTCAAGCTCGCCACCTGTTATGCGGTAGCCCGCGCGATGCACATAGAGCAGCATAGCATCGTAGCTGGGGCATACCTGACCTTTGACTATACGGGTGACCGTGGAGGGGCTGACCTGAATAAGCTCGGCTAATTGCCTGGCATTCAGGTTTGTCTTTTCCTGCAGCTGTATCATGAGCTGCGCGGCAGAAGTGGGCAGTGCATCGGACGCATTCATGCTGTGAGGATAGCACAACGTTTGCATATGTGCAAATAGCATTGAGGCGCACCGAGGAGGAGTTTGGGCATGACAGGGGCTTAGCAAAGGTGTAGAATGGTCGCAATACCGCAGGATATAGTCGATATGTTGTCTGTCAACACCTTTCATAAAGGAGCACTCTCTCTTTGTTCACCGTATCATAGAACGCTCTCTTGGCTGGGAAGGCAAGACGCTCCGCCAGGCAGTCAATGCTTACCATATCGATATCATGTTCAAGGGCATCTCGCAATTCTACGAAGAGGGCTCCCTCATCAAAGGCTGATGATACATCCGAGCCATCGATATCCACAAGAATGTCAATATCACTTGCTTCGTCGGCACTGCCGCGCGCATATGAGCCAAAAAGGTAGACCCGCGGCAATCGGTACTTTATCGCCACAGGCATTATTCGCCTTGCTATCTCTGCATTCGTGTATCTCATACTTTGAATTCTACCACGGGAGCCGATTCTTGTGATGGACGGGATGTCTCTTTACTGCCACCTCTGCGTGCCTCACCTTCTGTGCGTCCGTTTACCCGAGTACATCGAGAAGTTTGGGCATGACAGAGGCTTAGCAAAGGTGTAGAATGCTTGCAATCGCGGAGCGCGGAGGAATCTTTGGTGCCCTGTGATAATCCTGCTACTCCCACCATCAGTGGAGGAGCAGAAGAAGGGGAAGCTGCTTTTGAGCTTGTGAAGGAGAAGTCTGGTGAGTACGCAAAACGTTCTGCAACGGAGATACGGGATGAAGCTCACTATTCTGCACGCCTTTGAGAGGCTTCTGGAAGAAACGGCATACCCCGACATCAGCATCGACGATATCTGTGGCACTGCCTACATATCCAAGCCGACCTTCTATCGCTACTTCAAGAGCAAGGACAATATCTTCCATTGGCTGACAAGGCTCGGCTTCCAGCACGGCGTTGCTGAGATCGGACGGAGCTACTCTTGGGAAGAGGGATATCTGGTGTCGCTCCTGATTGCGTATCGGTATCGGGTCTTTTATGCTGCCCCTCAGAGCCCCGAGCTCTTCTCCTCCCTGATGGATGTTGGCTGGAATTGCCAGAGCGATGCCATCAAAGAGACGCTCGTGAAATACCGGGGCATTCAGATAAGCGAGAAGCTGTCCTACCAGATCGAGTCGCTCGCGAGGGCTCAGTGCCACATGGCCCGACGTTGGGCAGTGGAGGGCATGGCGATACCTCCCGCCACTATGGCGGAATACCTGGCCAGCAGCGCCCCTTATGAGCTTCATGACCTGCTGGGCCTGGAAGACACACACGACACGCATGACACGCGTAACGAACAGTCTCTTGTGTCTCACCTTGTTGGCCATAGTGGCAGTTTGACTTGACGGCAAGCACGGGAAAGCGCAAAATAGCTGCTAATTACATAGCTACTACGATCCATCGGTCGCTGATGCGATAACGAGGAATCCGGTGAGCCGGTACCAACCCGAGGTGTAGGGATGCACAAACGATATGGCAAGGCAAATCCGGAGCAGGGGCCAACCGCCCCTACTGTGACTGCTGACAGACGGGTACGATGCCACTGAGGAAATGGCCTGCAAAGGCCCCAAGGTTCTTGGGAAGGCACCCGCGAGGATGAGGCAGCGAGCCAGGAGACTTACCGATGGTGGGCGGTTTTAAGCTGTGCCTGCCACGCGGGTGGGCGTAGCGGTGCGCACGCACCAGCCGCGAGGCCCCTCAGGACTCCCACCACCAAAGGACACAGCATCAAGGCGACCTTCACGGGTCGCCTTGTTTTGGTTAGGCTCGCCCGCCCAACCCCCGGCGGCAGTCCTGACGGGCCAACGATTGAGAAGCAACGGAAAAGCACCAGGGAACCACGAAGAGATTGGAGCACAGCATGAAGATATCAAGCTATCAGAAGAAAGAGAGGGGTGAAGGCATGAAACGCTTATCGCGCAGGGTAGTATCCGTCCTACTGGGAAGCGTCCTCGTACTGACGATGTTCAGCGCGGTGGCCTTTGCGGATTGGCCTCAGTATCAAGGCAACGGCGAGCATAATGGACGGATTACCAGTGGGACGCCGCCGATAACGATGCCTAATGCCCCATATGTTACACCAGGAGGCGGAATCAGCAGCGAGTCTGTAATGAGTATCGAAAATTTCAGAGAAGAAGAAACCTATACCTATGCGTATACGCTGACAAGCGGGGGCACCTTGGCAAAGACCAACGTCATGCGACCGGGCGAGGGCGAAGAAGCAGGCGAGTGGTCGATAACCTTCCCGAACAGCGCAAGCTATCAGCTTGGTAGTCCGTGCCTGATACCGGCCGGAGTGCCCTACGAGGGCATCTATGCCACCGTGAGCAGCTATCACGAATTGCTTCTCAATCCACAATTCGAATATGATTATTCTTGGTGGAGTGCATCTTCTCCCGAGACTACCTGGGATCCAGATAACCATGTCTATCTTCCCGAAGGTGAGAGCATCTTACAGCCGTTTACTTTTACGGGAGCGGATGGCTCATATTTCACAGAGCTCTTCTCGCAGGTCAAGCAGCGACAGTTCCCGAATACAGAGGTCACCTATGTCATCTCTGATAACATGGGAGAACCGATTATAACGTATGTCGCCAATCCCACCTCGCGCGAGGAGTGGACGAATGTGGAGCAGTACAATACCGTCGAATTAGAACAATACGGGTCATACATGATTACTGTGACCGCTACGACTGGCGACGCATTCCTGCATCATGTCGACTTCAGCTGGCAGCAAAGCGGGCTTACGCGCGTCAGTCTTGATGGAGAGACCACAACCTTCATTGCTGCTTCCCCAGGCGGCGGGCAGGCCAATACGCCTATCACGAACTACGGCCAATACCTGTATTACGGTACGCTGTCCGGCGGCGCTAACTACTTTCAGATTGATTTGTCCGATAGTTCGATAAAGTCCTACAGCAGCGGCACCCGCCAATACTGGGCGGGAGCAGCACAAATATCAACAGAAGAAGGCGCTTATATGGTCTTCGGCAGCGATGGCGGCTATCTCCATCTAACCCCAGCGGGGCAGTACTTTGGGGATCCTGACCCCGACATAAGTGTCAGCATTAATCTGGCTGAAGTGATTACCGGCCTGACGGCACCCGGAAATGTGCGTTCAACGGTTTCTGTAGACGGCACAAACACCTATATCTACTTTACCAGCCAGGGTGGCTATCTGTGGCAAGCGACGATTGCGGAACTTCTCGATCCAACAGAGGATCAGACATTCTCAGCAATAGAACTTGGTTCCCCAGTATCCTTGCCGTCGGCCACATCCACTCCTGCTCTGTCACGAAGCGGTCCACTGCTGACCAAGTACATTTATACCGGATATTACACCGGCCCCAACGGTGCCGGAGGAGTTGCCGCGGCAACCGAAAGCGACTTCGACTCTCCTACGCCCGGCCCCATCCCTGTGTCTGTGCTCGATACTGTCTATTCCGGTGGTGCTCACGAAGGGGCCGTGCAGTCGAGCCCGATTGTGTACACAAATGGATCGTGGGACTACATTTATTTTACGACAAACACGGAAGAGGGTATTGGCTACTGCTATCGCTTTAATGGCGTAACGGCACAAAAGCGTTGGGCTGCGGGCGGAGCGAGCGGCAACCGATATGCAGTACAGGGTTTTTCCTCTGAGAGCGGGTATCTCGTCTACGGTGATGATGGCGGTCGCCTCTACATCATGCATTGATGGATGAGTGAGTAAGAAGATGAGCTATTACCGGCTTTGATAGTGTCGAAATATCCAAGGGAGGGCGAGGGAGCATCTGCGGCTCTCGTCCTCCCTTCGGCGGAGGCAGTGATAAGGAAGGTTTGCGAAATATGAGAACTTATTTAAATCGCTCTGGCGACAACAGGCAGTATGGCAAACTCCTGTCTATGTTCCTTACCGTTGTCCTGTGCCTGTCGCTTTTTCCTGCTACGGTATTTGCAGTAAGTACGCATACCTTAACTTTTACGGTAGCGGAGGAAGCCGAGGCCGTTATCGGTGGTTATTGGGGTCTTGATTATGATGACGTTGCGGATATCATAGGCTCTCAACAACAGCTTTCGAATGAATATGATGGGGATGATTACGTCCTCCTTCTAGCATGGATTACCGACTACGATACAGACAACTACGCTTTTTTGGGCTGGAAAATAAACGACGTCCTTTATACGGAAAATACAGAAAACCTCATGTCTTCCTCGACATGGTTTACTGATGCCATGGAGGACTGGGGAGAACCGAGTTATCTGCTTGTAGACAAAGCTGAATGTGATAAAAGGACGTACCTGAAATTTGAGGGCGCATTAGGAGCCCTGTTATTAGAAGGATGGACAACTGAAAATATCACCATCGAGGCGGTGTTTATACCCAAGAGTGTTTCGTCATTTGCGGCAAGCATTGTGCCGGATGATAACGGGGTTTGCTCTGTAGAACAAAGAACCACCGCAAATGAGTATACCCTCACTGCCACCCCCAACTACAATTATCTCTTTGGCCATTGGGAATATCGCGAAAGCGAGAACGGTACAGAGTGGGGCGAGTGGGCGGAATACGAAGCCCTCACAGCTGCGAACGGTACGGTGAAGTTGGAGGCACATACGCAGTTCCGGGCGCACTTTAACAAGGCGACAATCTCGAAGTACGAGGGCGAGTATGAGGGTGTGGCGAGACTGACCACATTCTCTGCGCCGCCCTATTGGGTAGGCTCTGAACCAGACCCGTGGTATTATGAAGATTATTCCATGCGAGGAGCAGGTTCCAGCACATTTGAGGCTTTTGGACATAGCTTAGAGCAGAGTGAATCGCAGCCCGCATATATCGGAGAGCATGCGAGCCTCGGCTTGCCAATCCTTACAACAGACGCTCCAAATGCAAATGCAAACATCGATTACGAATTGTACTTTGGCGACGACAGCGAGCCTGCGATATCCGGTACCTATGAACACGGTCTTCTTTACAAAGACAATGTGTTTGTCTTTGGCTTTTATGTCAAGGAAATGCCGGACGTGCAGAGCTGCAGGCTCGTTTTGAGCGTCTCAAAGGTTGCTTGGAGTACAGAGCATCAATGGGTAGTAGAATCAGGCCAACCCACGGTATTCGAGCAGACCTACGCCCTCTCACCGATAGACCCAAATCCGGAGTTGGTAAACCCCATACAGGTCACGGTGGCGGTGGAGAAGCTGACGGTAGACGGTAACTACCTCGCAGGGGGGCCGCAGCAGTTTGCCGTGGAGACGGGCACAAACGCCGCATGGGCGCTCATGCGCTTCCTGAGGGCGAATTATACAGGCATCCAGTACATCGGCTCGCCGGACAGCGGTTTTTATCTGTCTGCGATAGCGGACGGTTCGGTATATAGCCAATGGCTCAGCGAGAAGGATCACGGCGAGAAGTCTGGCTGGATGTACTCGGTCAATAATACCTTTCCCTCTGTGAGCGCGGCGGATCGGATACTCCAGGAAGGCGATGTCATCCGCTGGCAGTACACCTGCGCAAACACCGACAACGAGATAGGCGTTGACCTCGGCTTGGGTGCGGGCAGTGGCATGAGCGGCGGTACGGCAGCCGTGGACAAGACACTGTTGATGAAAAAGTACGCCGAGATAAAGGCGGCAGGCGCCCCAACCATCGCGCAGTATGGGGAGAGCTATCCCTATGCCCTGTCTGTGTTAAAGAAGCTCGACGCCACACAACAAGAGGTAAACGCCGCCTATGCGCTTTTGGTGGTGACCGTCGAGGCAAACAAGGGCCAACTCAGCAACGCCATCAGCGCGGCGGAAGCCTTGTTGTCCCTGGCCACGGCGGGTGAGGCCTCTGGGCAGTACCCACAGGCGGCATACGATAGCTTCAACACGGCCATCAACACGGCAAAAGACGTCAAGGCGCTTACAACGGCAACACAAAACCAGGTAGATACTGCCAAGACAGTTCTGGAAGAGGCAACCACAAGCTTTGCCTCGTCTAAGCACTTCTTTATAGTAGGGGAGTACGAAACGGTAAAGTCGCTTGCCCTCACGCGCATAGCGTCCGTGGTACCGAGTCCGGCGGTGGCCAGCACCTACGGTGAGTGGGCGGTCATTGCCCTGGCGCGTGGCGGCGCGATGACTGAGCTCATCAGAGAAGCCTATCTTGCCAACCTGAGAACCTACCTCAACACCAACACCGGCGTTGTCATCAACAACAGCAGCTCTCCCAAGACCGTCGTTCTCAACACGAGCAAACCAACGGAAAACGAGCGTGTGGTTCTTGCACTGACCTCCCTGGGCATAGACGCGTCCAATTGGGAAGGCTACGACCTGGTCTCCCCCTTATCTGATGCAAGCTGGGTAAACTCACAGGGAATAAACAGTACGACCTTTGCCCTGATTGCCCTGGACAGCAAGCCCTATGAGGTGGAAGGCAGTGTCCGTACCGCCTTGGTACAACAGATAGTAGGCACCGCTAACAGCGAAAGTGGCAAGATAGGCGACAGCTTTGACTACACCGCCATGGCCGTGCAGGCACTGGCAGGCTACTACAACGAAGACGCGGTCAAGACCGTGGTCGATAACGCAATGGCCTGGCTCGACACGCAGACGCCGGTAAGCTCCGAGAGCAGCGCGCAGATGGTAGTTGCACAGAGTGCGCTTCTGCAACAAAACAGCACGTATGTGGCAGACATCCTGCGCTATGCTCTGCCTAATGGCTCCTTCCAACACGAGCTGAGCGGCGTGGCAACCCAGATGTCCACCGAACAGGCAGCCTATGCCCTCGTGGCCTATGACCGGCTGCTCAAGGGCAAGTCCCCGCTCTACACCATGGCCGATGCCTTCAACACCACAGACCCCGGCACTGACCCAGACCCGGTGACCCTCACGAGCCTTACCCTTACCTCGCTCCCAACGAAGGCCACTTACACGGCAGGGGAGGAGTTCGACCCCGCAGGCCTCACTGTCCAGGCCCACTTCAGCGACAGCAGCACGACCGTGCTTGCCGCTGATGCCTATACACTCAGCACCGGCGCGGGGGAGTTCCTCACCGAACTCGCAGCGGGCAGTGTGCTCAGCCAAGCCGGGGACATTACCGTTACGGTGACGTATACCCATGACGGCGTCACACAGACCGCTACCTTCGTCCTGACGGTCAACCCCGCGCCTGCTCCCAATGCAGAGAACCTCGCCAAGGTGCAGGCCGCAACCGAAGTGCTCACGAATCTCGCAAGCCTCGCCCAGGTCTCCCAGGCCACCGCCAACGATGCCAACACCGTTCTCACCTGGTTACAGACAGAGGTAGAAGCCCTCGCCCTTGATGGCGTAGGCACGACCATCTCCGTCAATGTTAACTCGGCTGTTGCGGGCACTGCGGGTAAGCCCTCTGGCACCAACGGCTCCTTTGCCGCCACGCTCACGCTGAGCGCCGGTGCAGGCGAGACGCTTGCCACAGCAACACTCAGCCGCACGGGTACGATCCTCGCCAGCGCCTACACAGCGCCCGCCGACAGGATATACGCCTCGATAAGCGTGGAAAAGCTCAGCCTGGACGGCACGTTCATCATCGAGCCTGCCCTGCTGGAACTTGCAAAGGGTGCCACAGCCGCCGAGGCTCTCATGGCGCTCTTTGAGGCCACCGGTGTCAACAGCCGCTACGATGGCCTGCCCAACCGCGACGACTTCTACCTGCGTTCGGTGGGGCTGCAAGGCTACTCTGGCAACCCGTCAGTTGAGGGCTCTCCCCACCACGCAGGCTACCTCAGTGAGTTTGACGAGGGGCTTCTCTCCGGCTGGATGATAACCGTCAACAACTCCTTCATCGGTACCAGTGCGGGTGCACGGACGCTTGCGGATGGAGACGTGGTGCGCTGGCAGTACACCTGCACGCCCGGAGATGTCGGAGGCTCAGCACAGGGACCGCTCGGCGAAAGCACACTGGCCAGCAAGGACGCCCTCATACAGAAGATTGCCGGTATCAACTTTGACGGCACAGAAACCTTCTATGGCTCTGCCTACACCGACGCCCTGGCAGTCTTGCAGGATCTGGGTGCCACACCCGAGGCGATCACCTCCTCACTTGAAGCCCTCCTGGCCCTGGAGACTGTCGAGACACCCACCACTCCCGAGCCCGGTGAACGCACGCTGATATCCGTGGCGGTATCTGGCCTCTATCGTACGTCGTATGCAAACGGCGAGGCTCTCGACCTTTCTGGTCTCATCCTCACCGCCCACTACAGTGACGGCAGCTCTGCTCCTATCAGCAGCTGGAGCTCTGATGTCGCAGACGGCAGCGAACTGAACACGGCGGGCAAGCACTTCATCACACTCAGCTACACGGAAGGGGACGTCACCAAGACGGTTCGTATCTCGGTGAACGTGTCTGAGTTTGGCATAGCGCCTGTGCTGCCCTCACCTGCTGCGGTGCAGGGAGCCCTCGATAAGACCCTCACCTATGAGAAGCAGACCACGAGCACCGACGCCTATGGCTACAAGGCTGAATGGGTGGTCTTTGGGCTTGCGAGAGCAGGCCAGATAAGCCCCGATATTCGCGCTGCCTATCTGGAGCGTCTGGCCTCGTATACCGTGTCGGTTAACGGCAGCTTCGACCGCTACACGGACTACTCCCGGGTCATACTCGCGTTAAGCTCACTGGGAGTGGACGCCCGGAACTTTGCGGGCTTCGACCTCAGCTCGTATCTCTCAGAGCACAGCAAGGTTGCCGCCCAGGGTATCAACGGATCCATCTTCGCGCTGCTCGCACTCAACTCAGGTGGCTATGGCAGCAATGCAGACAGAAGCTACTACCAGGGTGTCATCCTCGCAAGCACGCTTTCCGGCGGCGGCTGGAACCTCCTTGGCTCCGGTACGGCAGACCCGGATGTTACCGCCATGGCACTCCAGGCGCTGGCCCCCTACTACCACAGTGGCAACGCCGCACTTGACGCGGCCGTAGACAGCGCACTTGCTGCACTCTCGGCCCTGCAACAGACAGACGGCGGTTTCTCGTCGTGGGGCAGTGTCAACTCGGAGAGTGGAGCCCAGGTCATAGTCGCTTTGAACGCACTGGGCATTGGACTCGATGACGCGCGCTTTGTCAAGGATGGCAGAACTGTCTATGATGCCTTCATCGCCTACCAGCTCGCCTCCGGTGCCTTTGAGCACACACAGGGTGATGGTGCCAACGGTATGGCCACAGAACAGGCCGCCTACGCACTCGTCTCGCTTTACCGCAGCTATGCGGGCCCCAGCACACTCTACGACATGCGTGATGTAAGCTTTAGCAGCTGGGCAGGTACGGAGAGCGGTAAGACGCCTGCGCTTATCACCGCGGCACCAGAGTATACCGGCACTGGTACAGCGGCCTATAGAATAGACGCACCACTCTACGACTTTGAGGATGTATCCCTCGGTGGTGTCTCTGTAGCGCGCAGTGCCTACACGCTCACCTCGGGCAGCACTATCATCACCTTCAGTGAGTCTTACCTGCAATCGCTCACACCGGGCAGCCATACCTTTACCGCTCACTTCAAGGGCGGCTCGCTCGATATCGTGCTCAAGATTGCAGAACCCTCTACAGAGCAAAACAACACTACCCCCGGCGGAAACGTCACCAACAACACCACTACGAACAACTACTACAACGGCTCCAACGGCTCGGGTGGCTCCAGTTCCGCGACGCGCCTTACCGGCAACGGCTCTGCTGGTACGGAGAGCTCCTCGGCATCGGGGAGTGCGGGCAGCACCACTGCCACCGATACAACAAGCAGTGCGCGCACCGGTTCGTCATCTGCCCAGGGTCAGACAGAGCCCGCAGACTCCCTGACACCCCTGGCTGAGGCTGCCTCCGATGACCTCACCTTCCGCATCGTGGTAGGGATAGTCTGTGCTGTGGTGGCACTGGGCCTTATCGCGTTTCTCATCATCCGCATGAGGCTGAAGAAGAAGGGCATGACCGATGCGTAACCACACTTGAGAGGCTGCTTGGCTACAATCGTGTATACTCCGTAGCAGATTGTAATGCAGAGAGTTGAGGATTGGGATTGATGTTCAAGAAAGCACTGTCGAACCGCTCTATTGCCGTATTGGCAACCCTCATTGTACTGGCACTCGGCGTCAGCGCGTTTGCGCTGGCGCCGGTGGTGTTTGGTGAGGGGGGTGCGGCAGGCTCTGCGACTTCCGCCCTGGAAGGCCAGTCCGGCTCGTCGGGAACGGCGGCGCAGGCCAGCAGTCGGGGTTCAGACGGCGGTGTAGGGGGTGCGGACTCGGGTACGCGTGCTGAATCAGGCACCCAGTCCACAGGAGGTGGGCCGGGTGGCACAGCGGACACCGGTGCTTCCGGTAACGGCTCTCCAACTGATGCAACGGGCACGGGAAGCGGCTCAGAGCAACCCTCTGCGGGCACCTCTCCCGGTGGCGACAGCGCCAGCTCAGAGATGGCTCCGACCTATCAGTTCACCGCGACCCTCTCGATAGACGCCTCCACCATGGGCAGGGGTTATATCATGGCGCCCCGTACCGTGGGTTTTGCTGAGGGCGAGACGGTCTTTGATGTGCTCTCACGTGAGTGCCGTAGCGCGGGCATCCCCATGGAACACTCCTTCAACCCGCTGTATAACAGCGTCTATGTGGAGGGAATCGACAACCTCTATGAGTTTGACGGTGGTCCGCAGTCCGGCTGGATGTATTCCGTTAATGCCTGGTATCCCAATTATGGCTGTAGCGTCTACGTGTTGAGCGAGGGCGACACTATCTGTTGGCGCTACACCTGCAACCTGGGTGTGGACATCGGCGGCGGTTCCGCAATTGGCGGTTAGAAGGGTGAGCTTGTGAAGGGCGCGTTAGTGAGCCAGGGGGACGGTTCTCTGAGCCAGGGTCTGAGCCAGGGGGACGGTTCTCTTGGCTCACTCCTACGGAGCGAGCCAAGAGAACCGTCCCCCTGGCTCCTGCGAAAGGCGGGCTTGTGAGCCAAGAGAACCGTCCCCCTGGCTCATTTGAGGCACTGCACCCGGTACCGGGATTTGCCTTCTTCGGTCTGGTGGTGCTGCTCACGGTGCTGTATATGCATCCCGTTATGCTGGGGGTGTCGTTTTGCTGTGCTGCGGCCTGGGCTCTGTACCTGAGGCGTGGTCGTGCCTTGCGCTTTATACTGACGCTCCTGCTGCCCGTGATGCTGCTCGCCGCCGTCTTGAACCCGGCCTTCAACCATCGGGGCGTCACCATCCTCTTCTACCTCTTTACGGGCAACCCCGTCACCGCCGAGTCGCTGTACTACGGCGTGGCCGGCGCGCTGATGATAGGCGCGGTGCTGCTGTGGTTCTACTGCTATAACCTGGTCATGCCCTCCGACAAGCTACTCTGGCTGCTCGGCCGCGCGGTACCGACGCTGGCACTCGTGCTCTCGATGGCCTTGCGTCTTGTGCCCCATTACACCGCCCAGGCAAAGCGTGTGGCAGCGGCGCGGGCTGGCCTCGGCTTGGGGCGTACTGCGGCATCTGTTGTCGCGCGTGCCCGTGAGGGTCTGAGCATCCTCTCTGTGGTGACCACCTGGGCGCTGGAGAGCGCCGTGGGTACGGCGGACTCGATGGCCTCCCGCGGCTTTGGCACGGGGCGTCGCACGGCCTACTCCACCTACCATATGACACGACGAAGCTGGCTGGCATTGGCATTTCTCGTACTTGCCGGGGCTGCCTGCGTGGTGTTCTTTGCTACGGGCGCTGTGTCTGTGGCGTACTTTCCGCGCTTCGAGCTGGGCGGCGCACCCCTGGCCCAGGCTGCGCTCTGCGTTATCTGGTGTGCGCTCTGCGCCTTTCCGCTGGTGCTGGACTTGGCCGAGGAGGTGTCATGGCGCTCGTCGAGGTTGAGGATCTGAGCTTTGCCTACCCTGGGGCTGCCGCTCCTGCGCTGAAACACGTCTCGCTCAGCTTGGAGCGTGGCGCCTTTGTACTGCTCTGTGGGCGGTCAGGCTGCGGCAAGACGACACTCCTGCGTCAGTTGAAGACCCCGCTCGTCCCTGCCGGACACATCCGGGGCCACGTGCGCTATGACGGCAGGACTCTCAGCGAGGTGGACCTGCGCGAACAGGCAGCCCGCATCGGCTTTGTCATGCAGAATCCTGAGAGCCAACTGGTCACCGACACGGTCTACCATGAGCTGGCCTTTGGGCTGGAAAGTCTGGGCATGCCCCAACAGGAGATACGGCTCAGGGTGGCCGAGATGGCCTCCTTCTTTGGCATAGGGGAGTGGTTCCACAAGAAGGTGACCGAGTTGAGCGGCGGGCAGAAGCAGCTGCTGAACCTGGCGTCGGTCATGGCCCTGCAGCCCGAGCTGCTAGTGCTGGACGAGCCCACCTCCCAACTCGACCCGATAGCCGCCTCGGAGTTCTTGGCCATGGTGAAGAAGATTAACACGGAGCTGGGTGTAACCGTGCTGCTTACCGAACACCGTCTGGAGGAGGCGATGCCGCTTGCCGAGCACGTCGTGGTGATGGACGCCGGACGTGTGATTGCCGCTGGAGTGCCCGGCGAGGTGGGCTTAGCACTCGCCGCCGCGTCCCACCCCCTGCTCGCTGCCCTGCCCACGCCCATGCGTGTGGCCTTGACGGTGGAGGGTGTGGGAGCTGATGACACCATCCCCGAAGGTGACAGCATCGCCTCCAAAGCTGGCGCCAAGGCCTTTTGCACGGATGGTAAGATCCGAGAAACGGCCAGCAACACCCCCGTGACCATACGTGAGGGCCGCAGGTGGCTTGCGCGCCAATTGGAAGGCGGCCGTCTGAAGGAGCGAGACGATGTGGCGGGCTCCTCCGCAGATGGAACCGTCTCCCACGGCGAAGGCTTCCTCGCAAACAGAGCGGCTGCTCTCACAAACGAGACGGGTTTTCTCTCAGATGAGACGGCACCCCTCCCAGGCAACACCCCTCCCGTCGTCATCTCCGCGCGCGACCTGTGGTTTCGCTATGACAGGAACGGCGAGGACGTGTTGCGTGGCCTCTCGCTGGAGGTGCGTGCCGGCGAATTCTTCTGCGTGGTTGGCGGCAACGGTACGGGCAAGAGCACGGCGTTGGGCATACTCTCCGGACTGCTCAGGCCCTACCGGGGTAAGCTGCGTGTGGCCGGGATTGACCCCTCCCGTGCTTCGCGCGCCGCGCTGGCTGAGCTGGGGTTGGTGGCACTCCCGCAAGACCAGCAGACGCTCTTTGTGCATAATACCGTGCTGGAAGACCTTGCCGCCGCAGCACCCCCCGGTGCCGCAGAGGACGGGCGGCTGGCTCGCGCCATTGAGCAGACAGAAACGGGGCACATCCTCTCACAACACCCCTACGATATCTCCTGCGGAGAACAGCAGCGTGTGGCGCTGGCCATGGCGCTTCTGGCAGAGCCGCGCATCCTGCTTCTGGACGAGCCCACCAAGGGCATGGACGCCTTCTACAAGCGCAGGTTTGCGGACATCCTCACCCGGCTGCGCGAACAGGGCCTCACCGTGGTGATGGTCAGTCACGACGTGGAGTTCTGTGCCGAGCACGCCACACGTTGTGCCCTGCTCTTTGACGGCGGCATCGTGGCTGAGGGCGCACCGAGACCTTTCTTCTCCCATAACTCCTTCTACACCACCGCCGCCAACCGTATGGGCCGGGGGCTCGTGGAGGGTGCCGTCACCGCTGATGATTTGATAGCAGCGCTGGGCGGCCCAGTGCAGCTGCCGCCGACAGGCGCAGCAACAGCAGGATCCATGGCAACAACACAAGACACCGCGACGCGGGACTCAGTGGCACAGGGGAGAACACGGGCAGGTGGTTCATCATGCTGAGCCAGGCCAATTACTATCTGCTGAGCGTGGGCATCATCCTGGTGGCGCTGGCCGTGATGGTCGTGCGCTTTGAGGGACGCAGACCCCGTGCTCGCGAAGTCGTCACGCTCTCGGTGCTCACCGCACTGGCCGTGGCAGGCCGGGCGGCCTTCTTCATGCTGCCGCAGTTCAAGCCCGTCGCGGCCATCGTCATCATCGCCGGAGTGGCCCTCGGTGCGGAGAGCGGCTTTCTCGTAGGGGCGCTCGCGGCCTTCACCTCCAACTTCCTCTTTGGCCAGGGGCCCTGGACACCCTTCCAGATGCTGGGCTTTGGCCTCGTGGGAATGCTCGCCGGCCTGCTCTTTCACGGACGCTGGCCGCTGTCAGTGAGTGGGACAGCAGGGACAGGGCAACTGCCCCACTGCGAGGCCGAGATGACAGGGCAACGGATCCACGAACCCCAGTGGGACAGTTGCCCTGTCTCGCCTGACCCAGCCTTAGGCAGCTTCGCCGCCGCCAGAGACAACGCTGAGCCGGAGGGCCACAGCCTGGACATCCCCGGCCAGATTGCGGCACTGATGGCAGGCAGGCAGAGCTCAAGGCTCCGCCTCGCACTGCTCTGCATCTTTGGGGGAGTAGCCGTCGTCGCAATCTATGGCCCCATCGTCGACGCGTCCTATCTGCTGATGTTCTCGGAGTCCCTGAGTTCCACCACACTCGTGGCGGTGCTTGCCTCCGGGCTGCCCTTCAACCTCATCCATGCTGCCGCCACGGTCTTCTTCCTGCTCGTACTGGCCCCGACCATGCTGGAAAAGCTGGAACGGGTGCGCATGAAGTTTGGCCTGTTCACCGGCCAGAAGCGCGAGACCAAGAGGGACGAAGCAGCTGTCCGATTCAAGTAACTCTTACTGAACAACTTGAGATTTTTGTGGGGAATGGAGTAATTCCATTCCCCACAAAACGTCGGCGGCAACACTATTTGAGATTCCTGCCCCATTCCCCGAAAGTTTTGTTATAATTTTGAACTTGCGACTGCACTCCTCGGTAGCTCAATGGCAGAGCAATCGGCTGTTAACCGATTTGTTGTAGGTTCGAGTCCTACCCGGGGAGCCATTGGTTCCCATACCCTGGGGAGACCAAAGCTGCGTCTCGTCTCTCAGGGTCACGAAGAGAATGTTGGCAAACGAAGGGCATGCGATGTATGCGATAGTAAAGACGGGCGGAAAGCAGTACAAGGTTGCCGCCGACGACGTTATCGAGGTCGAAAAACTCGAGGTAGAGCCCGATGGTGTGGTAGAGCTGGAGGCGGTGTTCATCGCCGATGGGTCCACCATCACCACTGACAGCAAGGCGCTGGGCAAGGCCAAGGTCTTTGCCACCGTGCTTGAGCAGTTCAAGGGCGACAAGCAGATAATCTTCAAACTCAAGAAACGCAAGGGTTACAAGCGCCTCAAGGGCCACCGCCAGGAGCTGACGAGGCTCAGGATAGACGGCATCAGTCTGGACGGCAAGGCACCCAAGGTCAAGAAGGCCGCTGCCAAGGCAGAAGCCAAGGATGCTGATACCAAGAGTGAGAAGAAGGCCACCGCCAAGAAGGCCGAAGACTCCAAGACAGCAAAAGACGATACCGCCGCAGAGGCCGCTACGACAAAGGCAAAGGCAGCGAAGGCAGCCGCTCAGGGCGCGGAAGGCAAGGACGAGGCTGCGGAGAAAAAGCCGGCCGCTCAAAAAGCCTCCACAAAAAAGCCTGCTGCCGATGCTGAAGAGAAACCCAAGGCAAAAGCTACGAGAACAAAGGCAAAAGAAACCGGCGATGCCGCAGAAGACGAGGCCGCAGGCAGCGACAAGGCTGATCCAGAAGACAAACCCAAGAGGAAGACAACCAGGTCTGCCAAGAAGGCTGACACGGACACGGACACATCCACCGCAGAAACACCCGAGAAAACACCCGAGAAGTAAGGTATACACACCATGGCACACAAGAAAGGCCTGGGCTCAACCAGGAACGGCCGCGATTCCAAGGCCAAACGCCTCGGCACCAAACGCTTTGCAGGCGAGCACGTCACCACCGGCAACATCATCGTCCGTCAGCGCGGCACACACATCCACCCTGGTGACAACGTGGGCCGCGGCTCCGACGACACCTTATTTGCGCTCACGGACGGCGTGTTGGAGTTTACCCACGGCGCCAAGCGCAAAGTACACGTCCGTACGGCGTAAACGGCACACCAATTTCCCACTTTGTCATTGCGAGCGAGCGCGGCAGATTCCTCGACAGCGCTCAGGCGATATGACAGTACTGATGTACGATTGAGAGCATAAGAACTGGCAGATATAAGCCCTTTGGCAGCATGCCGAGGGGCTTCTCAATTGCTACAATGAAGCACGATGTTTATTGACAGGGTACATATCCAGGTAAAGGGCGGGGATGGCGGCGCTGGTTGCATGTCGTTCAGGCGCGAGGCCTTTGTTCCCAAGGGTGGTCCCGATGGGGGAGACGGGGGACATGGAGGCAGCGTCATCCTCGAGGCCAGCAAGCAGCTCAGCTCACTCGTTGACTACCGCTTCAAGCATCATTTCAAGGCTGAGCGCGGGCGTCATGGCAAGGGTTCCAAGATGCACGGGGCTGCGGGGGAGGACCTCATCTTGAAGGTACCCCTGGGCACTACCGTACGCAGCTTTGATGAGACCACCGGGCAATCCAGGGAGTTCCTTGCAGACCTCACCGGCGACGGCCAACGGTTTGTGGCGGCAGAAGGGGGCATGGGGGGCCTGGGCAACACGCATTTTGTGACCTCGACGCGGCGCGCCCCGGCCTTTGCCGAGCTCGGCGAGCCGGTAGAAGGACGCTGGCTGGAGCTGGAGATGAAGCTCATGGCCGATGCCGCTCTGGTAGGGCTCCCCTCCGTGGGCAAATCCTCACTCATCGCCCGCATGAGCGCCGCGCGCCCGAAGATAGCCGACTATCCCTTTACCACGCTCGTGCCCAACCTGGGCATGGTGCGCAGTGGAGACCTCAGCTTTGTGGTGGCCGATGTGCCGGGTCTTATCGAGGGTGCCGCCGAGGGCCGCGGCCTCGGACATCAGTTCCTCAGACATATAGAGCGCACGGCCCTCATCCTGCATGTCCTCGACGGCTCCGGTGGCTTTGAGGAGCGGGACATCGTGGAGGACTACCGCACCATCAATCGCGAGCTGGAGCTCTATGGGGCCGAGCTGGCCTGCCGCCCTCAGCTGGTGGTCGTCAATAAGATGGATATGCCCGGGGCGGACGAGCGTCTGCGACAGATAAGCGAATATCTGGACAGCAGGGCGCTTGAGGCCGCAGGCGGCAATGAATTCTCCGAGCACTATCAGAAGCCCCGTATCTTTGCGGTATCCGCGGTAACCGGCGCGGGCATCCCCCAGCTCATTGCCGCCACGGCTACCGAGGTACACGAGTTGCGTGCCACCGCGGCAAGCGCCGAGACGCACACGGGCACAGATAACGATGCACCGGACGAAGCCGCCGCACGGGGCAATGAGCCTCGACAGGGCAGTTACGACAAGGTCTGGCGGCACCGGTCGGACAGGCCGGACAGGGGCTTTAGCATTGAGAATCTCGGTGGCGGTGTGTACCGCGTCGCCGGCAAGGACGTCGAGCGCATGGTCATCCAGACCGAATGGGAAAACCCCGAGGCCATTGACTATCTGCAACATCGCCTCGACGCGCGAGGGGTGGAGAAGGCGCTGGCGAAGGCAGGTGCCCGGATGGGAGACGAGATCCGCATAGCCAACAGAGCCTTTGCCTTTGAAAGCCTCCACGCCGTTGCTGAGGACGAGGCCGGACAAAAGGACGAGAAGGCAGATGAGAGGGGCACCCATGACCGAGACTGACAGCACGCGCCCGGCCCAGGTCAGGACACTGGTCGTCAAGATCGGTTCCTCCACCCTCACAACAGAGTCGGGGGCGCTGGACGCAGACTACCTGCGCAGCGTGGCCAGACAGGTGGAGAGACTGCACCGGCAGGGAACCCAGGTTATCATCGTGAGTTCGGCTGCCATCGTGGCCGGGCTGCAAAGCCTGGGCATGCCCGCGCGTCGCCCCGACGACATCCCCACACTGCAGGCGGCCGCCGCCGTTGGACAGATAGAGCTGGCGCAGAGCGATGTGCGGGCCTTTGCCGAAGTGGGCCTCACCCTCGCGCAGATCCTCCTCACCCGCACGGACATAGAGAACCGCGAGTCGTATCTGCACGCGCGTGACACGCTCGAGCGCCTCCTTGACCTGGGAGTTGTGCCGCTCGTCAACGAAAACGACACCATTGCCATAGACGAGATACGCTTTGGCGACAACGACACCCTGGCCGCCCAGGTGGCCATACTCATCAAGGCAGACCTCGTGATTCTGCTCAGCGACATAGAAGGCCTCTACACCGCCGACCCACGCAAGAGTGAGGACGCCGAGCTGGTGCAGCGGGTAGGGGAGTTCACGCGCGAGATAGTGGACGCGGCCGGGAGCGCCGGCACGGAGAAGGGCTCGGGAGGCATGTTCACCAAGCTCGAAGCGGCCTGGATGCTCATGGCGGCCTCCATCCCCATGGTCATCTGCGAGGGACGCGTGGACGATGCCATCCTGGCAGCCACCGAAGGCAGACAGCTGGGTACGCGTTTCGAGCGCGAGCAACAGGGTCGGCAGGGCAAGGCCCGAAAGCTCTGGCTCGCACTCTCCGGCAACGTCAAGGGTAGTGTGACGGTAGACAGCGGTGCCGTTGAGGCTATGCGACAACGCGGCAGTTCGCTTTTGCCCGTGGGAGTCACCGCGCTGGCGGGCGAGTTTGCCCCGGGCAGCGTCATCGACATACGGGACGAGGACGGGCTGCTCATTGGTCGAGGCATCAGCAGCTATTCCTCCACTGAGCTTGCCGGTGCTGCCGGCAGGCGTTCCACGGCACTCAATGCTACCGTAAGCGGAGAAGGCAGGGCACGCACGGAGCTTGTGCACCGGGATGCTATGGTAATCTTTTGAATGCCAGAATGTGAGGCAACAGGGAGGGTATGGGTACGACCAGAGGGTTTGGCTGCTCGCCTCACGCGGGCCCAGATAAAAACTCGTTGATTGGATGTCGTATGGGAGAGGCAACAGAAAAGGCACGGCTCGCACGCGAGGCGACGCAGGCAATGGCCACACTGAGTAGCAACACGAGAAACGCGGCACTCATGACTATGGCGATAGCCATTCTTGACGAGCGGGAATACCTGCTCGAAGAGAACGCCAGGGATGTCGAGGCCGCACGAAAATGCGGTACGACCGAGCCGTTTGTAGATCGCCTGCTGCTCACGTCCGAGCGTCTCGTGGGCATCTCCGCCGCGCTCGAGATGCTTTCCTCGGAGAAGGACCCCCTGGATGAGATAGTGGAAGGCCATACGCTGTACAACGGCATACAGCTCCGGCAGATACGGGTGCCACTGGGCGTGGTCGCGATGATTTACGAGGCACGCCCCAACGTGACGGCGGACGCCGCAGCCCTCTGTCTTAAGACCGGCAATGCCTGTCTGCTCCGCGGCGGTTCGCTGGCCGTCAACTCAAATCTGGCCATGACCAGAGTCCTCTATGAGTCGGGGCTCAAATCCGGCCTGCCTCCCTATTGGCTCCAGTCCATTGAGACCACGGACCGCGCAGCCACAACCGAACTGATGCAGCTCAGGGGGCTCATAGATGTGTTGATTCCGCGTGGCTCGGCCTCGCTCATCAAAAGCACCATCGAGAACTCCAGGGTAGCGGTCATCGAGACCGGCGAGGGCAACTGCCATCTCTACGTGCATAGCGAGGCGAAAAGCTCGCTCATCGTGCCCATCCTCATCAATGGTAAGACGCAACGCCCGAGTGTCTGCAACGCCCTGGAGTCGCTGCTTATCGATGAGGCTGCCGTCAGCCGGGAACTGCCCGCCATGCTTACCGCTCTGTTTGAGGCGGGGGTCGTCGTCCACGGCGATGAGCGTACCGGCGAGGTAGCGCGTGAGCTCGCCCGGACGATGCCCGAGGCAGCGCGTCTCTTCGTGCCTGCCACGCCTGAGGATTGGGGAGACGAATACCTCGATCTCGCCATCTCCATCAAGACGGTCAAGGGGATAGACGAGGCTATCGAGCATATCAACCGATACTCCACCCATCATTCCGAGTGCATTCTCACCGAGAACCACGAGGCCATAAACCGCTTCTTCGCCGAGATCGACTCGGCGGCGGTCTATGCCAATGCCTCGACCCGCTTTACCGACGGCGGCGAGTTTGGCCTGGGCGCCGAGATCGGCATATCCACGCAGAAGCTGCACGCACGGGGGCCCATGGGGCTCACCGCGCTCACCTCCACCAAATTCCTGTTGGACGGAAACGGCCAGATTCGCACATGAGGCACGATTCAGCGGGTACAGACGCACGAGCAGATGCCCTGAGAAGAGTTGGCATACTGGGCGGCACCTTTGATCCGGTGCACAGGCTGCACCTGGAACTGGCGCGCGTGGCCATTGCGCAGTTCGAGCTGGAGTCGGTGATCTTCCTCCCCACAGGCAGGCCCGCGCGAAAACTCGGCGCAACCCGGGCAAGCGCCACGGAGCGCCTGCGGATGCTGCAGCTCGCCACAGAGGACAATCCCCGCTTTTCTGTCTCCACCATGGAGGTGGAGCGCAGCGGCATCTCCTATACGATAGACAGTCTGCGTGAACTCAGGCAGCTCCTGGGCACAGATGCCGAACTGTTCCTGATACTGGGCGAGGACACGGCCACGGATCTGCCTTCCTGGAAGGATTCCGAGCAGATAGCGGCGCTGGCAGGTGTGCTGTATGCGGAGCGCCCGGGTGAGGCAGAGGCCCTGCCGCTACCCCGGGGCTTTGCGTGCCAGAGGCTCGCCATGGAGGCCTGCGACCTGTCGTCGACGCAGATACGGGAGCGCCTGGCCGCCGGAAAAGACGTGCGCGCGCTACTCCCTTCCCAGGTCTATGACTATATACGGAGGCAGGGTCTGTATGCAGAGCCCCGGTGAGAGCAGGGACGACGCCCCATTGCCCGGGCACGATACGCAGGCGCGCCAACAGGATGCGCGGGATGCCAAGCCTGAGGGTCTCCAAAGCCTCAGCGAGATCTACGACGACGCCCGGGTAAAACTCGAGGGACGCCTGACCCAATACCGACTGCTGCATTCCCTCAGCGTCGCCGATATCGCGGATCTCATGGCCAACGTGTACGAAGTGGATCCCGAATACGCCCGCCTCGCAGGGCTGTTGCACGACTGGGATAAGAACTACAGCGACGACGAACTCGTTGCGCGCGCCGAGCTCTTCAACATCGAGCTGCCCGATGACACCCGCAACATGGCCGCCCTGCTGCATGCGCAGACCGGTGCCTGTGCGGTGGCCCGTGAATATCCCCGTCTGCCGCCCGAGATACTCCAGGCCATCAGCAGGCATACCTCAGCCGCCCCGGACATGAGCGAGCTTGACATGATACTCTACGTCGCCGACATGATAGAGCCGCTGCGTTCGGCGCCGAGCCTGCAACTGCTCCGCTCGCTCGCCGGCAACGTACCCCTGGAAGAACTCTTCATCAAGTGCTTTCAGTCCACGCTGGAACACCTCATACGTCGCCACCGCTATATCCACCCGGGTTCTCTCGCCGTATGGAACACCTACGCGGCCAAAGAACGCGCGCGAAACCGCAAAGGCTGAGCTATGTTACAATGTACGCACTATCGGTTGCCCTGTGCTTGGAGCCTCGCTACCACCAGCGGGTTTCTCAGCCAGTGGCGGACAAGCTACGCAGCCTTGCGTACAGGAAAGGTTGGTGGAACACCATGCCCATCAGTAAGGAAAGAAAGCAGGAGTTAATTGCCGAGTTTGGCAAGGATGCCCGGGATTCCGGCTCTGCCGAAGTGCAGGTTGCCATCCTCACCGAACGCATCCGTGAGCTTACCGAGCACCTCAAGATCCACAAGAAGGACCATCACACCCGCAGGGGCCTGCTCATGTTGGTAGGCAAGCGTCGCCGCCTGCTCACCTATATCAAGAAGAACGACGTCGTCAAGTACCGCTCGCTCATCGCGCGGCTCTCAATCCGAGACAACATTTAAGGAAGCACATCCATGACTAAACACACTGAGCGCTTTACGCTCTACGGCAAGGACTACACATTCACCACAGGAGAAGTGGCCCGGCAGGCAACCGGTGCCGTGGTTGTCGAGCAGGGCGAGACCATCGTCCTGTTAACGGCGGTCGTCTCTCCCGAGCGCCGCGACCTGGACTTTCTCCCGCTTACCATAGATGTGGTCGAGCGCATGTACGCCGTGGGAAGGATTCCCGGTGGCTATCTCAAGCGTGAGACCCGCCCCTCCGACAAGGGCACGCTGATGGCCCGCATGATAGACCGTCCGGTGCGTACCGGGTTTCCCGATGGATTCCGCAATGACGTGCAGCTCATCGCCACCATCCTGAGTGCCGATCAGATACATCAGCCCGATGTCATCTCCATCATGGGTGCCTCTGCCGCGCTCCTCCTGGGTGGCGTACCCTTTGACGGCCCTGCCGCCGCCGTGCGTGTGGGCCGCAATACCACCACCGGCGAGTTCATCATCAATCCCAGCTTCGACGAGGATGAGGACTCCGACCTGGAGCTGGTCATCGCCGGAACCGCCGACTATATCTCGATGGTAGAGGCAGGTGCCCAGGAGATCTCCGAGGAGGACATGCTCGCCGCCATGCAGTTTGGCCAGGAGGCGCTGGGCGAGTTCTGCAGGGTACAGCAGCGCTTTATCGACGCGGTGGCCCCCGAACAGAAAAGCTATCCGCTCGATGAGCCCACGCCCGGGCTCGCGGAGCGCGTGGCTCCCTACTACGACGATATGACCGCCGCCATCCGCCATTCCGACAAACAGAGCCGCTCGGCACAGATCGATGCGCTCAAGACCCGCATCAAAGAGGGCTTTACCCCGGAGGAGCTCGACGAGTTTGGCGCTGAGCTTTCCGGTGAGCTCAAGAAGCTGGAGAAGAAGGCCATGCGGAGCATGGTGCTCGAGACCGGCGAGCGCGTTGATGGCAGGGCCGTCGACGAGATACGCCCGATTACCTCCCAGGTGGGGTATCTGCCTCGTGCGCACGGCTCCGGGCTCTTTACCCGTGGACAGACCCAGGTGCTTTCGGTGTTGACGCTCGGCATGCTCAACGAGTGGCAGCGCCTTGACACCATCGACCCTGCCCAGGGCAGGCGCTACATCCACCAGTATAACTTCCCGCCGTACAGCACCGGCGAGACGGGCCGTATGGGTGCCCCCAAGCGTCGTGAGATAGGCCACGGAGCGCTGGCGGAGCGCGCGCTCATGGCGGTGCTGCCCAACGAGGATGACTTCCCGTACACCATCCGCATCGTAAGCGAGGTATTGGAGTCCAACGGATCCTCATCCATGGCCTCTGCCTGCGGCTCGACCCTTTCGCTCATGGATGCCGGTGTGCCCATCTCCGCGCCGGTCAGCGGCATTGCCATGGGACTCATCCAGGAGGGGAGTGAGACCGCCATCCTCTCAGACATCCAGGGCGTCGAGGACTTCCTCGGCGACATGGACTTCAAGGTCTGCGGTACCGCCAAGGGTATTACCGCCCTGCAGATGGACAACAAGGCCAAGGGACTCAGTATCGAGATACTCTCCCGGGCCCTGGAGCAGGCAAAGGTCGGCAGGGCCCATATCCTCGGCAAGATGCTCGAGGCCATCGAGGCCCCGCGCGAGGAGCTGAGCGAGTTTGCTCCCCGCATCATCTCCATCAAGATCCCCGTTGACAAGATTCGTGACGTCATCGGCACCGGCGGCAAGGTTATCAGGGGCCTGCAGGAGGAAACCGGTGCTACTATTGAGGTTACCGAGGACGGCACCGTCTACATCGCCTCCAAAGACACCGGCGGCGAGGCAGCGCGTGCGCGAATCGAAGCCATCATCAAGGTGCCGGAGATAGGCGAGGAGTATACCGGCAGCGTGGTCTCCATCCAGCCCTTTGGTGCCTTTATCGAGCTGCTGCCCGGTAAAGACGGCCTGCTGCATATCTCCAAGGTGGCCCGGGGTCGTGTTGCCCAGGTCGAAGACGTGCTGAGCATCGGCGACAAGGTGCAGGTAATCATCACCGACATCGACGACAAAGGCAAGGTGAGCCTTGACCGGCTCGATAAGCCCGAAGCACCCGCAGGCAGCGAATCTGCCGCGAGACGCCCCGGCGGCAACAGCGGTGGTGGTAACCGTAACGCAGGCCGCGACCGAGGTAACAACAGAGACAGGCAGCCCCGACGCCGCCACGACCGGTAAGGGATGTGTGCGTTGAGCCAGAAAACCGTATACCTTTGAAATGTCAGCTCCAAACGAAGGGAAGATCATGAGCGAGTATGACCAAACCAGTAACCCTGACCAGCAGCCGATGCAGCCACCTCCCACGTATTCGGTACCGCCTGAGCAGCCCTATACACAGCCTCCCCCTCCCGCCGGGCAGTACAAGAGCCGATCCCATGGTATCGGCAGCGTCAGAAAAGAGAAGTGGCCGGCGGCCGTCCTCGCCTTTATGCTGGGCTGGCTCGGCATCCATAAGTTCTACCTGGGTTATAAGACAGAAGGCCTGACGATGCTGCTCATTTCGCTCATCGGCGGCCTGTGCTTTGGCCTGGGCTATGCGGTCATCGCCATCATTTCGATAATAGAGGCCGTCAAGTACGTCACGCTCACCGAGGAGGACTTCGAGGCTACCTATGTGCGCGGGTATAAGGGTTGGTTCTAGGTGTTCTACGATAAAACCACACTCACAAACGGTCTCGACATCGTCTCGGAGCATATCCCGGGCGTGCGCTCGATAACGCTCGGCATCTGGTTCAGGGTAGGCTCGCGTGACGAGCAGAAGAATCAGCTGGGCCTCTCGCATTTTATGGAGCATATGATGTTCAAGGGCACGGATCTGCGCTCGGCCCTGGACATCTCCATGGCCTTTGACAGCATGGGTGCCGTGCTCAACGCTTTTACCTCCAAGGAATACACCTGCTACTACGCGAGCATCCTGGACGAGCATCTGGACGCCGCCGTGGAGATCCTCGCAGACATGCTGCAGCACTCCCAGTTTGCCCCCGATGCCATCAAGACCGAGCGCGAGGTGGTCATTGAGGAGATTGCCCGTTATGAGGACGAGCCTTCGGATCACGTGGGTGACATCTTTACCGAGGCGATGTTCCCGAGCGATCAACTCGGCCGCTCGGTTCTGGGTACGCGCCAGACAGTCGGTGCCTTCGAGCACGAAAGCTGTGCCGCCTACCTGAGCCGACATTATCACGCTGGCAATGCTGTCATGGTGGCAGCAGGCAATGTTGACCATGAGGCCCTGGTAGCGCTCGCAGAGCGTTTCTTCGCCACACTGCCGGGAGGTACAGCCAATACACGGGGTGCGGTGCTGGACGCCGACCGCCAGCTCCTCACCTTTGAGCAGAAGGACACCGAGCAGGCTCATCTTCTGTATGGTATGCCCGGTATCCCGCTCGGCGACGTTGACCGTTTCGCCGGTCACCTCATGGACACCGCCCTGGGTGGCCCCATGTCCTCGCGTCTCTTTCAGGAGGTGCGTGAGAAGCGTGGCTTGGCCTATGCGGTGTACGCGGCAACCTCACCGTATATCAGGGCATCGCAGTTCTTTGTGTACGTCGGTACCCGTCCGAGCAATCTCAGGGAGGTTTTGGGCGTACTGCGCTCAGAGATCGCCCTCCTGTTAGACAGCGGTGTTGGTGCCGAGGAGCTTACGCGCGTGCAGGAGTATACGGTGGGGCATCTGGTGCTGTCCGCCGAGTCCACCCGTGACCATATGCTGCGCCTGGGCAGTAACGCCGTACAGGATCTGGAGATCCTCTCCCTCGATGAGAATATCGAGCGTTATCGTGCGGTGAGCCAGAGCGACATAGAGCGGGTGGCCGAGCGCGTGCTGTCTGCTGAGCCTACCGTCGCGGTCATCAGCCCACTTGACAGGGCAGAGCTGGAAGCGGCGCTCGCGGATGCGTAGGGAGCCCATCAGGGTTCTGGTAAGCGGCTATCTGGGAAAGATGGGTGCTACGGTAGCGGCTGCGGTAGCGGCTGCCCCGGACATGGTGCTCGCAGGCGGCTATGACCCTGGACGCGCGGAGAAATGTGTCAGGTCGGCAGAAGGCGAGCCCCTGGCCCCCGCCTTTACGAGCCTGGAGGCCGCCTTGGAGGCAACAGAGCCTCAGGTCATGGTCGAGTTTACCCTGCCCGATGTGGCCGCCTTCAATCTACAGACCGCGTTGCTTGGGGGTGTAGACTGTGTGCTCGGCACCTCGGGTGTCCCCACCCAGACGCTTGACCGCCTCGCGAACGAAGCGCCCTCGGGCACGGCACTCTTCTACGCACCCAACTATACGACGGGCGCGGTGCTCATGATGGCGGCCAGTAAACTGGCGGCAGGCTTCTTTGACGATGTGGAGATTATAGAGTTCCATCATAACAACAAGAAGGATGCTCCCAGTGGCACGGCGATAGCCACGGCAGAGATGCTGGAAGCTGCGCGCAGTGCGGAGCAGATACGCTCGTCGGCACCGGGCGCTGAGACGGAGCTCTCGGGATTCAGCGGTGCGAGAGGCGCTGAGCTGGGCGCGAGCGGCATTCGCCTGCATGCGCTGCGTTCCAATGGCTTTGTGGCGTCGCAGGAAGTTATATTCGGCTCGACCGGACAGCGCCTGACCATCAGACATGACTCCTTTGACAGGACTTCCTATATGCCCGGCGTTCTGCTGGCCATCCGTAGGGTTGGCGCGCTCAGCGGCCTTGTCATCGGACTGGAAGAATTGATGCAACTATGAGTACGATCGCACATCCTGCCCCAGCCGAGGCTGCGCACCTGGCCGCGCCTGCGCCAGTTGCAGATACCGCACACACCCGTGACGCAACGAGCAGGGCCGCCTCGCATCCCTTTGGCCGTCTTATCGTGGCGATGATAACGCCCTTTGACAGCGAGCTTGGGCTCGATCTTACGCGCGCGCAGGAACTTGCGTTCAGACTCATCGAAGGCGGCACCGACGCGCTCCTGCTCAACGGTACAACCGGCGAGTCTCCCACGGTCTTCTATCCCCAGAAGATAGAGCTGTTCAAGGCGGTTATGGACGCCGTGGACGGAAGGGTGCCCATCATTGCCAATGTGGGTGATAACTGCACGGCAGATTCCGTTGCCTTTGCGCGCGACGTGGTCCGGCTCGGCGTCGATGGACTCATGTGTGTGGTGCCCTACTATAACAAGCCGCCGCAGGAGGGCCTGTACCAGCACTTCAAGAGCATAGCCGAGGCCGTGGAGATCCCCGTGATTCTCTATAATATCCCCGGCAGGTGTGTCATCAACATGGAGTCCGAGACAACGCTCCGCCTTGCCCATGAGGTTGAGAATATCAGGGCCATCAAGGAGGCCTCCGGTAAGCTCGACCAGGTGAGCCGCATTGTCGCCGACGCGCCGGAAGGCTTCGGCGTCTACTCGGGCGACGACGAGACCACGATACCCGTCATGGCGCTCGGCGGCAGGGGAGTCATCTCCACCATAGGAAACGTCGCGCCCTCCCGCATGAAGGAGATAGTGGATGCGGCTGCGGAAGGCAGGCAGGCAGAGGCGCTCCAAGCACACCTGGCCCTGCAGCCTCTCATGCGGGAGCTCTTTGTCACCGCAAACCCCATCATGGTCAAGGAGGCCATGAAGCTGCTCGATTTTGACTGTGGCGGCGTTCGCCTGCCTCTCATAGACGCCACGGCCGAGCAAAGTGAGCAACTCGCAGAGGTCATGCGCAGGGTAGGGGTACGGTAAGGCGGGCACTACTTGGATGCAAGTCTCCAACGAGACTGAAAATACGCCTTCCCCCCCGGGGAGGCACACAGGCCCGGACTCCCACGAGAACGGGCAGACAACCGAAGATAAGGAGGAACTTTATTGCAACAGGCAAAAGCAGGTGAAGCGCGCAAAAACAACGCTCACACCAAAACAAACAAAAGGCAGAGTCAATACGCTGCCAAACGGCAGAGAAACAGAGCCCAAGGCGTCCACGACCAACAGGACAACCTCAAGGGTGGGCAAACCGACCAGCTGCGCATCATCCCGCTCGGAGGCCTTGACGGCATAGGCAAGAACATGACGGTCTTTGAGTACAAAGATGATGTCATTGTCGTGGATGCCGGCCTCATGTTCCCTGACGACGACCATCCCGGCGTGGATCTGATACTGCCGGATTACACCTATCTTCTGGAGAAGGCGGACAAGCTACGCGGCATTATCATCACCCACGGGCACGAGGATCATACCGGAGCCCTGCCGTATCTGCTCAAAGACCTGGACTGCAAGGTGCCCATCTATTCCTCCAAGTTGACCCTGGGGTTTATCGAGGGCAAGCTCAGTGAATTCCGTATCAAAAACGCCGAGCTGCGCGAGGTCAAGCCCGCGAATCAGATGAAGCTGGGCGCGTTTACGCTGGAGTTCTTTGCCGTCAACCACAGCATACCGGCAGCCATGGGTGTGTTTATCTCCACCCCGGCAGGCAATGTGCTGCATACGGGAGACTTCAAGCTCGATCAGACGCCCATAGACGGCGTGGCCACCGATTACGGTGCCATCACGCGGTTTGCGAGTACCGGAGTGGACCTGCTGCTCTCCGACTCCACCAACGCGGCCAATCAGAACTTTACCCGGAGCGAGGCAGAGGTCGGCAAGGTGCTCAGGCAGATTATCACCGGCGCCGAACAGCGTGTCATCGTGGCCTCATTCTCAAGCCATATCCACCGTATCCAACAGGTGTGCGATGCTGCCAGGGCCGCAAACCGCAAGGTGGCGGTTACCGGGCGCTCCATGCTCACCAACACGCAGATAGCACGCGATCTGGGATACCTCAAGGTGTCAAGCCGCAGCATCGTAGATGCCTATGCGGCCCGGGACATCCCGCCCAACAAGCTGGTCATCCTCTGCACCGGCTCGCAGGGTGAGCCGCTCTCCGCGCTCGCCCGTATGGCAAACAGCGAGCACCGGACGGTGGAGATAGCTCAGGGCGATACGGTCATCCTCTCCGCGACGCCGGTACCGGGCAATGAGAAGGCGGTGACGCGCATTATCAATGCGCTCTCCAAGATCGGGGCCGATGTCTACGACAAGCAACGCGCGCTCGTGCACGTATCGGGACACGGTGGCGCCGAGGAACTCAAGCTCATGCTGGCGCTGAGTAGGCCCCGGTACTTCATGCCGGTCCATGGCGAGGCGCGTCATCTGCGCGCACATGCCCGCCTGGCCGAGGACATGGGCATACCCAGTCGCAATATCTTCGTCTTGGAAAACGGCGAGAGCCTGGTGCTGAGCCAGGACGGTGTCAGACGTTCCGAGTCGGTTGAGTCCGGCATTATCTATGTGGACGGCCTCAGTGTCGGGGATGTGTCCAATGTCGTGCTCAAGGATCGCCAGACGCTGGCTTCGGACGGTATCGCCACGGTGGTGGTGATGCTGCGCAAGCGGGACTCCAAGGCTGCCGGCGAGCCCGAGATAATCATGCGTGGGGTCAGCGGCGGCGACGACCCGGAACTGCTTGCGGACTCCATACGGGTGGTGAGTAGGACGGTGGCAAACTTTGCGCATGAGCACCGCAACAACCCCAACCGCCTGCAACGCGCCATACGAGAGAGCCTTTCCAAGCTCCTGTGGGAGCGCGTCAGGAGACGCCCGATGATAATCCCCCTCATCATGGACGTGTAGGCAGCTACCGACCTTCAGGTCTCCAACTTGTTGAGGAAGGCCCTGAGGCGTTCGTGGCGGGGATGGTCTACGAGCTGCTCTGCCGGGCCTTCCTCAACGATGACGCCGCTGTCCATGAAGAGTATACGGTCTGCCACCTCGCGGGCAAAACTCATCTCATGGGTTACGATGACCATGGTCATGTGTTCAGCGGCCAGGGCGCGAATGACGCGGAGTATCTCGGCGGTGAGTTCGGGATCCAGGGCACTCGTGGGCTCGTCAAAATAGAGGATCTTCGGATTGAGCGCCAGTGCCCGAGCGATGGAAACACGTTGCTGTTGGCCGCCGGAAAGCTCGCAGGGCAGGGAAGTGCCCTTGTCCTCCAGGCCCATCTTCTCGAGCAGTGTTTGAGCCTCGGCAAAGACGTCTTCCCTGTTGCGCTTTTGCACATGGAGGGGTGGATCGGTGATGTTCTTCATGACGGTGTAGTGCGGGAAGAGGTTGAAGTCCTGAAACACCAGCCCAAACTTCATGCGGGCGCTTTGAAGAACCTGTGCGGACGCGTAGACGGCAGGGCCGTCATCTTCGCCCGAGGCTATGGCCTCCCCATCATAATACAGCGAGCCGCCGTCCAGCTGCTCCAAAAGGGTCGCACACCTGAGCAACGTGGATTTGCCGCTGCCCGAGGGGCCGATGATGGCCACCACCTCACCGGTATCCACACTGAGGGATATGCTGTGCAGCACTTCGTCGCTGCCAAAGCTCTTGCGGGCCTTGGAGATGCGGAGTATGTTGGCGCGCGCGTCACTCATGGTAATAGGCGAAGGCTTTCTCTACGCGTTCCATGATAAAGGCAACGAGCGCGTTGAAGACGTAATAGAATATCCCCGCTATGAGGAAGGCAAGCAGGCTGCCCTGGCTGGAGACGATGGCCTTTGCCTGGGTGAACATCTCGGCGACGCCCAGCGTAAAGGCAAGCGCCGTATCCTTTACGAGGGTGATGATCTCATTGGTAAGCGGGGGAATGATCCGCTTGAACACCTGGGGAAGGATGATGCGCACAAAGGTCTGCGTGCGGGAATAGCCCAGAACCGCGGCCGCCTCATACTGTCCATGAGGGATGGATTCGATGCCACTGCGGAATATCTCGCCAAAATAAGCCGCGTAATTGAGGATGAAGGCGATGAGGGTGGCCGTAAAGCGGAAGTCCTGTCCCATCTGGAGGCCAAAGATATAGTAGGGCCCAAAATAGACGATGAAGAGCTGGAGGATGAGCGGGGTTCCCCGCATGACAGAGATGTAGAAGCGGACGAACCACCTGAGCGGTGTAAAGCTCGACCCACGTCCCAGAGAAACAAGCAGGCCCAGGGGAAGCGCCCCCACCAGCGTAAAGCAGAATATCTGGAGGGAGGTGACCATGCCGCCTGCCAGCATGGTGATGATGGTCTCAATGCTCATCGCTGCGTGTTCTGTTCCTTATCGCTGTCATCAAGGCGTCTCATGCTCCCCTTCGCTTCATCGCCAGAACTGATACCCGTTGCCGTTGCGAACACAGGAGGTAGGGGAGGGAGTGCCTGGTACAGCTCCCTGCCCCGGTCTCTTCAACTCTCAGCTGATACGGTCGTCAGGAATGCGCGGACATCTGATAGACCGCAACCGGACGGTCGATAGCCACGGCGTCCACCGAGCCCTGGTCCAGCTCAAGAAAGGCGGTGTTGTACTCCGGTATGGTGCGCAGCTCTTTGAAGCTGGCAACGAGATCGGGATGCTCGTCATTCAGGGCAGCATAGGCGGCGCTGTCGGCCTGGGCCATGACGACCTTGTCTGCGAGATCGGCAAAGGACGTGATGCCTGAACTCTCAAGCACGACGATGACCTGGGTGTTGTCCATATAGGGCTGAGTCCAGAGGTATTGATCCTCGCGGCCCTCAATGGTAAAGCCGTTCCAGATACAGTCGATACTCCCCGACGCCAGCTCCGCGTCCTTGAGATCCCAGTTGATGGGCACGTACTTGATCTCCCAGCCGTTACGCGCGGCAACCTCCGCGGCAAGCTCAAGGTCAAAGCCGGCAAAGTCCCCGTTGTCATCGACGAAGCCGTAGGGTGGAAAGTCCTGGTCAAAGCCCACGGCAAAGGTCGTGATGTCCAGCGTCGTTGACTCTGGAGGATATGAACGGGTGAGGATGTAGGAGTCGTAATTGATGCCCTCATCGGCGTACTTTGCGGCAATCCGCTCGACTGTGCCATCTCCATACATCCCTACGAGGGTATACTCCACTACATCGCGCAGGGCGGTATCCTCCAGCCGGAACCCAACGCCGTAGTGCTCGGTCGTGACCGTCTCATCGAGGATGACGTACTTCTCGGTACTTGCCGCACCCGATGCCGAACCCGACGAGGCATCAGCCGCGGACGTGCCACTTGAGGTACTCGTAGAGCCGCCGCCGCAGCCAGCCAGGGCCAGAGGCAAAGCCAACAGACCCGCCAAAAGCAAGCTGCACAGTATAGAGACTCCAGACCTTTTGTTCCGTATACGCATCAGTTCCTCCGTTGCTCTTCTCGCCAATACTCTACCGCGCTACTGCGCTGTATGAGCAGTATAACGATTGTTGGCATTTGACGCAGAGGGCAGTACAGGAAAAACGCAGATGGTTACAGGAGGGATGAGCCTGCAGCGAGCAATTGAAAGGGTTGTCATATGATGTCATACAATCTGCTATACTGTCTGTGTCGCTTCAAGACAAGGTGGATAAAATGACAGAAGGATAAGGATACGTGGAATGTCTAACTCGATTATTTCCGTTCGCTTGGAAACGGATGACAAAAGGCTCATATCGGAGTATGCACAGGTTTTTGGCATGTCTGTCTCGCAGTTCATCCGCGAAACTGTTTTGGAGCGTATAGAAGATGAGCTTGACCTACAGATGTACGAGGCGGCAGCGAAGGAATACGAGGCAGATCCCGTCACCTATACCTCAGACGAGATTGAACGAAAATATCTATGAGCTATGAACTGCTCTACTCAAAGAAGGCAGAAAAGCAGCTCGCTCATATGGATGCTAACAAACGAAGGATTCTGGTTGCTTGGCTAACAAAACATATCAAAGGATCCGAAAACCCTCGTGCGCTGGGAAGTCCGCTCAAGGCCGGTCATAAAGGGAAATGGCGTTACAGGATCGGCACCTATCGTGTTCTTGCCAAAATAGATGATGAAGCCCTCATAGTGTTAGCCCTTGAGATAGGACATAGAAGAGATGTATACCGTTTGTAGCGTCTGATAGCATTCAGTTTTGCAGATTGTAGTGTTTAACATTGCGGCTGACCTGTCTGCTATCTTCAGTTTGAACTATCCGGAAATTCCGGATAGTTGCTTTCTGGAGGAATTCAGCTTTAACATGTCCCTCCGATAAGTGGTCGATTAACAAATGTAAGAGTAGTGCATTTGTTTATTTATATTCTGATAATGTATATGTCAAGAGGGTATTAGAAATTATTTAAACTCCCCCAAAAGGGGGCTTCTCATATTTAAAAACGACGTTCATTCATCTCACCAGTTTCGACCGTTTCAAGTTCTCTACATGCTCCCTGTTGCTCACAGTCTTTGACCTATCGGCCTCATTTAACGC
>JAISEO010000042.1 GCA_031264075.1 Coriobacteriales bacterium
GTCCCCCCCCCCCCCCCTCTGTTGCCGCTTTTTTGAATGCATGATTGCAGCAATGAGTGCAGTTATAAGGGCAGCCTCGTGATCCCATGAACGCCAATCTATCCATTGCTTGATCCGCCGAACCCTCAAAGGTGAACAACTCCCTATCTGGCAAGGGAAGGTCATCAAGATTTTGAATGAAGGGCCGTCTTGGGTTTCGATATACCGTTCCATTTTGCTTTACCCAAAGCCCTTCAATGTCTGAAAAATCAACGCCTATTTGCAAACGATTACAGAGTTCGGAAAGTGAATATTCACCCTCACCTAGGCAGATAACGTCAAGCCCCGGTGCAGCAATTGATTCTTCTGGCGCAAGCGTTGGGTGAGGCCCACCACAAACGACGAGTGTATTGGGCAAGGCCTTTTTAATGGACTCAGAATATTCTACTACATGAGGGAACACGTTAGTCGTGGCTGAAAAGCCAATTACATCTGCATCTTTATACTCACGAAGCAACCTCTGAGTAAAGTCATCAACCGTGAGAAGTTCTGTAATATGGAGTAGGTCTACCTGGTGTTTATCCTGTTTGAGCATGGCAGATAAACTTGCCAGCCCCTCATAGTACTTTCCGCCTGCGCCGATCATAAAGTCAAGGTATACAAATAAAACTCGCACTTTTCCTCCTGATTTCGTCTAATGTTGCAATCCCTTATGGGGCTCTATATGGCGTTCGATGTACACACTCACTCCAGGCTCTGGCTGATGCTCTGAGTTCCTAAGGCAGCCACATCAGTATAAGCCATTGCGGTAAGCTTGACAAATTCAGGGGATGGATTCCCTGAATTTTGCGGAATGCACGCTACTAGTTTTCTCCGATGTTTTAGTTTCTCCGATGTTTTCCATTTGTACTGGCAGTAATCGCCATTCCTGGGATGGCTTGCGGCAAAGGATGCGGTGCCGCAAGGCCTCTCTGCGGCGCTTCCCTCGGTGAGCGGGCGCACCACGCGCACGAAAAGCCTGTATACTGCCGAGGAGATCGCCCGCGTGCTTGACTCGATCGACCGGACGGATGCCATCGGGAAGCACGACTATGCGATGATCCTACTCGGGGCCTCAGTCGCGCCGCGCGCGCTGGACGTCATAAGGCTTAAAGTCGATGACATCGACTGGGCTCGCTTAAAGATGAGCTTTGTCTCGCACAAGAAAAAGCATCTCCATACCGCAGCGCTCGTCCCAGCCCTCGGCAACGCGATCTTAGACTATCTGCTGTCCGGCCGCCCGGACTCAGAAAGCCCCTGTCTGTTCGTGACCTCTCGCCCGCCTCATAGCGGGTTTGCCAGCTCGTCTTCCTGCGCGTCCATTTTAAGAAAGCGCATCGGCAGGGCCGGCGTCAACCCCACGAGGCGGGCCACAGGCTTTCACGCGTTTCGCACCTACGGCGCGTCTACAGCTATACTTGAAGATGTGCAGCCTGGGTTGTCAGAGGCAGAGGATGATCTCGTTGCATCCGGGCTTTTGGACTCTTTGGCAATAGTCAACGTAGTTGCCGAACTTGAAGATGTATTTGGTATCGAGCTTGAGCCGGAGGACATAGTGCCCGAGAATTTCCACACAGTCGATGATATGGTGCGGCTGGTGTCGCATTACAAAGCCGGGTAAGCGATAAGCTCCGCGTCGCTGAACAGGGCCTCCAGGTCGTAAAAATCGCGGGCGGCGGATACGAAGATGTGTACGACGATGTCTCCGTAATCGAGGAGTATCCAACTGGCGCTGGCCACTCCTTCTCTGCCGATGGGCTTGATACCGTATTCCTCACGCAATGCCTCTTCCACCTTCTCGGCAACCGCTTTGAGGTGGAGCAGGTTATCAGCAGTAGCCATGACGAAATAGTCCACGATGGCAAGCAGGGGTTCGACCTTGATTATCAGCACATCGGTGGCCTTTTTCGACAGGGCTGCCTCCGCGGCACACTCTGCCCATACAAGCGATTCCGCTTTCTGTTGCTGCTTCTTCATCCAAACTCCTCAATCGCTCTACTGCGACCCTGTGGTATACGAATGATCTCTCCTATCCTTAACAGATACTGTATGCGATACCGAATCCTTCGTCAACAGCAACTCAGGATTAGCTGATGCGGGAGGAGTTTTCCTGTTCTGTAGTGCTATAATTGGTACATGAATGAAGGGCTTACGGTCGTAATACAAGCTGGAGGAGAATCAAAACGGATGGGCAAGCCCAAGGCGCTTGTCTCGTTTTGTGGAGCCCCGCTCGTCTGTCGCGGTCTTAAGCGCCTGGGACCTATCGCCAACCAACTCATCGTTACCTCTAATCAGCATGAGAGCCTCGACTTTCTCTGCCCGGGTGTTACCGGCGACCGCCTGGAGATCTATGCCGACCTCCACGATGTTCGCGGGGCGCTCAACGGCCTCTACACGGCGCTGTATTATGCCAGACATCCCTTTGTTGCTGTGGTCGCCTGCGACATGGTGTTTCCCTCTGCTGCCTTGCTCAAGGCCGAGCAGCAGCTCTTACTCGACTCAGAGGCTGACGCGGCGGTGCCGAGAACTTCGCATGGCTACGAGCCGTTTCATGCCGTGTACCGACGAGACGCTTGCCTGCCTTTGGTCAAGGAGGCCCTGGAGGCCGGTGAGACCCGCGCGACAAGCTGGTATGATAAGGCAAGGATCGTCGAGCTCAGCTATGAGGACGTCCTGGCCGCAGACCCCCGTGGCGGCTCTTTTGTCAACATTAATACGCCGGAAGAATTGGAGCATATCGAGCAGCGCGTACTCGCCGGAGAGATGACCGCCATCTGCGACGAAGTGGAAGAGGATGCCTCCCTTGCCCACAGAAAGCGCGCCTGCGGATACCGGGAGCCCTGATGCCTGTGCACGCTGCCGCCTCACCCGATGCCCCTTCGCCTTGATTTCTGCTACCGTACTCTTGAGTGTCCTACTGCCTACTGCCTACAGCCCTTATTGCTACAGCCTGTGAAGGAGGAACGATGATTTTTAAGGTAATCAACCACCCCCTGGTGGCCCACAAATTGCGTCTGCTGCGCTCTACGGACACGACTACGGTGGTGTTTCGCATGGTCACCAATGAGCTGGTGACGCTGCTGGCCTATGAGGCCACAACCAATGTAAAGACTGAGACGGTAACCATCGAGACACCGGTAGCCCCTACCACCGGTGTGCGTCTTGCTCGTAACCCCCGGCCGATAATCGTACCGGTGCTCAGGGCCGGCCTCGGCATGCTGGATGGCATGATCCAGTGCATGCCCACGGCCGAAGTAGGCTTTCTCGGTATGCGGAGAGACGAGGAGACGCTCGTTCCCGAGACCTACGCAAACCGTCTGCCTGACGATCTCACCGGGAGGCAGTGCTACATCATCGATCCCATGCTGGCCACCGGCGGCACCCTCATCGACACCGTTAATTACCTGGTAGAGCGCGGTGCCACCGACATCACGGCCATCTGTATGCTGGCGGCTCCGGAAGGGGTTGAGGCCCTGCGCACAGCCGCAGCAGAGCACGGCAACGCCCTCAAGCTTGCGGTGTTTACCGCCTCGCTCGACGATTGCCTGAATGAACACGGCTACATCGTTCCCGGACTCGGAGATGCCGGAGACCGACTGTACGGATACGTAGACTGAGACGGGCTTAAGCAGGCTGAGGCGCAAGCTGACACCGCGAGAAGTAGCGTAGGTATGACCCCACACACCGCATCAGACAGTTACGCTGGCAGAGACTCCTCTGAGGCACCCTCCCCCTGGGCAGGCCTGCCCATCGGGGTCTTCGACTCCGGCATCGGCGGCCTCACCGTTGCCCGGGAGCTGGCCTCTCACCTGCCGCAGGAATCGATTGTCTACCTTGGCGACACCGAACGATGCCCCTACGGGCCTCGCCCTTTGGAAGAAGTGGAGCGCTTTGCCCTGCAGATTTCAAGCTGGCTGGTTGAGCAGGAAGTCAAGCTCATCGTCATAGCCTGCAACTCCGCTACCGCAGCCGGCCTCGAGACACTCCAGCGACAGGTACCGGTGCCGGTCGTCGGGGTTATCGAGCCGGGGGCTCGTGCCGCGGTACAGGCCACCACCAGCCGAAGGGTCGGGGTCATCGGTACAGCGGCCACCATCGACAGCGGTGCCTACACGCGTGCCATCCGCGCGCTGGACGCGGGCATTACGGTGTTCAGCGCGGCGACCCCCCGGTTCGTGGAGATAGTTGAGCAGGGTATGCGACTGGACCGCAGTCCCCTTGAGGATCTCATGGCCCAGACCGCCGCCCTCTATATCAGGCCCGCCTTTGCCGAGATCGCCCGGGATTACCTGGATCCGCTCAAGCGCTGCGCGATAGACAGCCTGGTTTTGGGATGCACACACTATCCCCTGCTCACGCCCCTTATCAGAAGCATCATGGGCCCCGAAATGCATATCATTTCCTCGGCGGAGGAAACAGCACTGGAAGTTGTAGAGACCCTGGACAGGCGGGGACAGCTGGCGCCGCCGGATCAGATGCCTCACTATCGTTTTGCCACAACGGCCAGTGACCCCGGAGACTTTACAGACCTGGGAGCGGCAATCTTCGGCCGGCCGCTTGAGCAGGTGCAGCGTGTCTCCCTGGAGGGTTTGGGCTGAGAAAACCCGAACCGCAACAGGAAGACAGCAGATTTGGTACACTCTTTTTCTCGGAAGAGTCGTGTACCCTGGAGTGAACAGTGAATCGAGAGTTATGGAACGAGTAAGTATCAGAAATCAGCGAAGCAATGGCAGAAAGCCCGACGAGCTTCGCACGGTGCGTTTTGAGCGCGGCTATCTGTCCAGCGCCCTTGGCTCCTGCCTGGTGGAGTTTGGCAATACCCGCGTACTCTGTGCCGCCAGTATTGAAGAGAACGTCGCGAACTGGCTCAAGGGCAAGAACCGTGGCTGGGTCACAGCCGAGTACTCCATGCTGCCCGCGTCGACCCCCGTCCGTACCCGAAGAGAGACGCAGGGCCCACGGGGCCGCACGCAGGAGATCCAACGCCTCATTGGCCGGTCGCTCAGAGCCGTCGTTGATATGAGCGTGCTGGGCGAGACGACCATGACCGTAGACTGCGACGTGCTTCAGGCCGACGGCGGTACCCGCACTGCCGCGGTCTGCGGTGCCTGGATTGCGATGCGCGACGCCTTTGAGTACTGGAAGAAAGCGGGCAGAATCCGTAGCAATCCCGTCTTTGACCAACTCGCCGCAGTGAGTGTGGGAGTTGTTGACGGCGTGTGCCTGCTCGACCTCGATTATCACGAGGATTCGCGGGCCGAGGTTGACATGAATCTCGTCATGACAGGCTCCGGCGAGTTTATCGAGGTGCAGGGCACCGGTGAGCGCACGAGCTTTGACCGCGAGCAGCTTGATTGGCTCCTCGATCTGGGAAGCTCCGGGGTCAACGCCCTGCTCGAGCTCCAGCGGCAGGCCTTGAAACCAGATGGCTCGACACACTAGGTGAGTCCAACCAAGCACATAGTCGTCGCCACCCATAACGCGCATAAACTCGCTGAGATTCGTGCTATTCTCAACCTTCCCGGCTGGGAATTTGTGAGCCTGGATGATCTGGGCATCACCGACACGCCAGAAGAGGATGCGGACAGCTTTATCGGCAACGCACGCATCAAGGCGCGGTTTGCTCACGAGAAAACCGGCTGGGCCGCGCTGGCCGACGACTCGGGCCTTGTGGTGGACGCCCTCGGCGGTGCGCCGGGGATCTATTCCTCCCGCTACGCTGGACTGAACTCAGACGACGCTGCCAACAACACCAAGCTCCTCGAGCAGATGGAGGCGTTGCACGGTGCGAACCGCGCGGCTCACTTTGTCTGTGCCCTGAGTTTCATCGACGCTGACGGCACAGAGACGGTGGCAGAAGGAAGCTTTGACGGACGCATCGGCACCCAAGCGCGCGGCGAAGGCGGCTTTGGCTACGATCCGCTGTTTTACCCAGAAGCCTATGGTTTTGAGCGCAGCGTCGCAGAGCTCAATGCCGAGGAGAAGAACCGTATCTCGCACCGTTTTCTGGCCCTGGCCCGACTTCGCACACTGCTTGCTCCTCCTCCGCCGCAAGGTCAGATCGTGGTCTTTGACTTTGACGGCACCCTGATAGACATCTCCTCTCCCGTAAAGCTGATAGGCCGCCTCAATCGCGATAAGATAATGTCCAAGCAGGCCGTGCTGAAGAGCCTCGCATGGGGCATCCGGTATAAAATGGGCAGGGAGCTTGACCAGCGCATCCCCCGGCGCTACGTCTTTGCCTCGTTCAAGGACTTTCCTGCGAGCGAGGCCAATAACATCATGCGGGACGTCTATCGCAGCGAGCTGCGGCAGCACCTGCGCCCCCAGGCTGTCGCCGCGCTCAAACAGCATCAGGCCGAGGGGCGAGAGGTCATCATCGTCAGCGCCTCCTTTGAACCCATCATCTCGGAGCTGTGTCTGGATCTGGGCGTGGAAAACTACCTCTGCACACAGATGGAGGTGGTCAATGGTTCCTATACGGGCGAGACCGAGAGTCCTCCGCCCGAGAGCGAGCACAAACTCTACCAGTTTGTCGCCTGGGCCGATACCCGCTATGGCGCGGAGGGGTGGGAGTTGACACATGCCTATGGCGACCACTATTCTGATGTTCCTCTGATGGAGATTGCCAGGCATCCGATAGCCGTTGACCCGGATAGGCGCTTGCGAGGCATTGCACGGGAGCGGCACTGGACAATTCACGATTGGTGCCGATAGCGTCGCCTGCAGCAAGGACACACAGCAGAGGAGCACGACAAGGACAGACGACGGAGCAGCTCGCCAAGGACAGACGACAGAGACACTACTCCAGGTACCAGGATACAAACGGAAGGGACAGCATGCACACCATTACCGATAAGGTCTCCATCACCAGCGTTCTCAACCCCAATATGCGCATGTTTGACGTGGTCATGTGCACCGAATATGGAAGCTCCTACAACTCGTATGTGGTGGCTGGCACGGACAAGACCGCCCTCATCGACGCCAACCATGCCACCTTTGCCAGCGAGTGGCTTGAGAAGGTAGCCGAGGCGCTGGACGGGCGCAAGCCGGATTACCTCGTGCTGAATCATACCGAGCCGGATCATAGTGGCGCCGTGGCTGCCTGCCTCAAACGGTATCCGGAGATAGTACTGGTCTGTAGCGCGGCGGCCGCCATCAACATCAAGGAGATTACGAATCTGTCGGCGCTTGAGCCACAGGTGGTGAAAGATGGTGACAGCCTTGACCTGGGAGAGCTGACACTGCGTTTTATCTCCGCCCCCTTTCTGCATTGGCCGGATACGATGTTTACCTGGATTCCCGAGCAGAAGCTGCTGTTCAGCTGTGATTTTCTCGGCGCACATTTCTGCGAGCCGCGCCTCTTTGACCACAGGATAGTTTTTGCCCGGGATTACACCACCGCCTTTAAGGAGTACTACGATGCCATCATGGCACCGTTTGGCCCGTGGGTGGCCAAAGGCCTGGACAAGCTGGAGGCCCTGGACCCGGAGGTGGTCGCTCCAAGCCACGGTCCCATTCTCACCAAACGCGGGCGGCTTGCCACCGGCATTGAACACTACCGCGCCTGGTCAGCACCTCCTGCGGCGGATGCGCCGCGCAAGATAAGCCTGTTTTACTGTAGTGCCTACGGCAACACGAAGAAACTCGCTGCTTCCATTGCCACAGGCATACGAAACGCCTTGCCGGATGCCCAGGTCTGTGCCCATGATCTGGTGGACGCCAACGTGAATTGTATGGGTGCGGAGCTCAACAGCTCGGATGCCTTCCTCCTGGGCTCGCCTACCCTCAATCGTGACGCGGTGCCGCCTGTCTGGAACCTCGTGGCAGAGATTGATGCGGTCAACATAGCCAAGCGTCCGGTGGCCTTCTTTGGCTCCTACGGATGGAGCGGCGAGGCCCTGCCAGCCCTGTCCGAGCGGCTTGCCACGCTCAAAGCCGCCGTATACGAGCCTCAGTTCCGTGTGCGATTTGTCCCGTCGGAGGACGATCTGGTAGCCGCTGAGGAATTTGGAGCAGGCTTTGCTCGAGGTCTTGTGGCAGGAGCCAGCTAAACCCGAAGAATCCCTGGCTTGTCTGCGCGGTTAATCCTGAAACGTTGCCAGGGCTCTGCGGTTAATCCAGAGACTTTGGTCTGGCTGCACGGTTGCTTCTCGACCACAGGTACAGCATCACTCCTGTGAACCCAATGAGGCCGAGCAGCAGCCAGCGTGTCGCGACGTCGCCGGTTGCGGGCAATACCTTTGAAGGGGAGACCCCGTCATGAATCAGCACCTTGCCGGTGCCGGTGTTGTTGATGGTGCCACCACTCAACACAAGGCCTTTGCCGCCCTGGCCCGGAGTACCTGTCTCTGTCTTTCCCCCGTTGCCGCCGTTGGTCGTGACCGTTCCACTACCGGTATTGTTGATGTCGCCGCCGCCGGTGTCTGTGCCCGTGCCGCCGTTTCCGCCGGTGCCACTCGGGCTGTCGCCGCCGTTGCCGCCCGTATCCGTTATGGTGCCGCTGCCGTTGTTGTTGACATCGCCGCCACCCGTATCTGCGCCGGTTCCGCCGGTGCCGCCGGTGCCGCTCGGGCTGTCACCGCCCGTGCCGCCCGTGTTGGACGAGCTGCCACCGTTGTTGATATCGCCGCCGCCGGTGTCAGTTCCGGTGCCGCCCTCACCGCCGGTCGTGCCGCCTTCGCCACCCTCACCGCCGGTGCTGGTTGTGGATCCGCCGGGATCGTTGTTGATGTCCCCGCCGCCGGTGTCAGTTCCGGTGCCGCCCTCACCGCCGGTCGTGCCGCCTTCGCCGCCTTCGCCGCCCGTGCCGGTGGTTGTGCCGCCTTCACCCGTATTGATGTCGCCGCCGGTGTCGTCGCCGGTGTTAATGCCGGTGCCGCCCTCACCGCCCGTGCCACTGGGGCTGTCGCCACCGGAGCCGCCGTTGCCGGTGATGTCTCCGCTTGTGCCGCTGGGATCACTGGGGTCGGGCCCGATGTCCCCGCCGCCGGTGTCGATGCCCGTACCGCCCTCACCGCCGGTGCCACTGGGGCTGTCGCCACCGGAGCCGCCGGTGCCGGTGACGATACTTCCTCCGTTGCTTATGATGCCGGGAGCGTTTTGGGGCCTGAGCTCGCCTCCGGTGTTGATGCCGTCACCGCCACGGCCGCCGGGGCTTCCCCCGGTGCCGCCCGTGCCGACTATCCGCGTTCCGTTAACTGCCTTGATCGCCGGCGTAGAGGAGTCGCCTCCAATGGAAATGCCGCCGCCGCCGGTGCCGCCCGCGCTGGAGCCGCCGGTGCCGGTTACCGTCGAATCATCGCCCGTAAGAGAGCCGTCAGTGCCGGTGCCTCCGTTGGCGTTACCCGTGGATATGCCCGCGCCGCCGGTGCCCGATCCGCTTGCCGAGCCGCCGGTGCCCTTGACCTGCGCGCCTCCCGTCGAGTCAATGGTCGTGCCGCTGCTGATGCCCGCGCCGCCAACGCCCGTGCCATGGCCCGCGCCGCCGGTGCCCGTGAGGCTCGCGCCATTCGTTGCCTCAATGGCTGCATCGCTGGTGATGCCATCCCCTCCGTCGCCATCGCTGCCGCCATCGCCGCCCGTGCCGATGAGTTGGGCGCCGGTCTGGGCATCGATGCCGTCCACGCTGATGTCTGAGGCCGCCAGCACACCGGGCCCGCCTATCTCATTGCCGTCCCCACTGCCGCCCGTGCCCTCGACACCAGCTCCTCCGGTGATAGAGAGGATGCCGGTCTCGACGCCCGCTCCACCGTAGCCGCCGCTGCCTGCCGCAGCGTCTCCGCCGATGCCGGTTATCTTGCCGCCGTTATCAGAGGTGATGCCGTTGCCAAGGTCCGGCGCGGGAGAGGGAGGTGGGAGTACCGGTGTTGCTGCCGCTATGCCGCTCCCGCCATAGGTGGTGCCCACACCGCCCGTACCCGTGGCCGAGGCACCGTTCTGTACCAGGATGGAATAGGGGGTGAGGATGCCAGCCCCGCCGGTGCCGGCTGAGCCGGTGCCGCCGGTCGCGGCAAGTGAGCCTCCTGTTATCGACAGCGCAGTGTCCACAGGGTTTGCAGCTGTATAGTCATAGGCCACGATGCCGGGGCCACCGTCTGCGCCGTTGCCGCCCGTTGCCACAACCGGGCCGTTCGCAAGACTCACCGTGGCATAGGCGTCGATTCCCGCGCCGCCGCTGCCGTTGGGGTTGCTGCCGCCGTAGGCCTTGAGCCCGTCACCCCAGGCGTTGACCGTCAGAGTCCCCACGGCTAAAATGCCACATCCGGCAGTAAGCCCGCTTTGGGTTTGGTTTGACCCATAGCTTGTTACCGGTATAGTGATGGTAAGAGCACCGTCTGTGGCGATGCCCGGATAACCGGTGCCGATGTTGGAAGCAGCTGCGTTATCAGCTGCCCGCGACGTCACCGGGCCGGAACCGCCGATAACCAGAGCACAGTCGCTCATCACCGCAATGCCCGAGATACCGGCAAGACTGTTTTGGCTCTGCCCACTGGGAACCTGTGCGGTATCCCCCTGAAAGGTCACCGCGCCATTGTTTGCGTTAAGTGTGACGGTATCACTGGCCGAATCGCCTCCCGCGTCCACAATGGTGAGCCCAGCATAGTTACCTCCGGCAGCGGTGATGGTGAGCGCGTTGCCCGTGCCGGAGACCGAGATCCCCTGTACGCTGCCGGGACCGGGAGCCCCGTTGCTCCACACCTCCACGCTTCCCACATACACGGTGATGTCACTTGCCGCTGCGTACGCTTTGGCGGGTACGATGCCGATAAGGGTAAACAGCGTAGTGCATACCATCAGTGTGAGAAGGAGGATGCGTTGTATGTTGTGCAGTAGCTCTTTACCGTGCACCGGCCTTGCATGAGATAATGCTCCATTGTTGCACGGGAGCCCTTCTCCGTGCAAGACCATCTTGCCGTGTGGCAACACTGCCATGCCACTTGAAATCACACTACTGGATGCAATCATGCCCTGCCCCATTCTGCTACTGAGGTATCATTGAAACACACGTTGCTGCGTGGCTGGATCACACTCATGAGCTACTATGCAATCCATCGACGCTGCCAACATCAAGCTAAGACTACCGACTCGCGTACAATCAGACAAGCAACAACTCCCTCTAATCGTTTCATTATCTGCACTGCTTATCCATTATAACTCATAACCGCTGCTCCCCTGCCGCAAAACAACTTTGCTCGACGCTCTTCATTAAGGGGGCGAACCTGTTGAGCGAACGGCCTGGCACAGCAAGAACGCAGCAGAAAGTAACTGCTCAAATCTGGTACGCGGCTTTGCGTGGTCTGCCAGCCCTTCCCGGCGACGCAAGACGATCATTGATTGAAGCAACATCCACCCAGGTCTCTGTGCCTGACTTTTGAGCGTTGAGCAGTCCAGCCTTTATCATCTGCGAGATCCTGCCACGAGACACACTCAGCATCTCTGCTGCCTCGGACGGGGTCACGGCGTTGACAATATAGTCGGCATCAGTGTCAAAGGACACCGCAATAACCCTGCCTCCCTCGGAGGGCTCATTCCCAAACGTGGGTTGGGGCACCACGTCATTGTGCCTGATGAGAGACGCGACAAAGGTTTTCATGGCATCGACAGCTTGGATCATCGCCTCCTCCATACCTTCACCAAAGGTGTAGCACCCCGGCAAATCTGGGACAGTGACATTCCATATGTCGCTTTCTTCTTTATCGGGTGTCAATTCGACCTCATATATGTATCTGCTCATTTTTCCTCCCAGAATGCAATTAGAACGCCAAGGCTGAGTGGGTAGAGCCCGGTAGTCATTTCCATCCGACACTCCTTGCTATGTTCTCGTAGGTTCCTTTTGGTAGCTCCTTACGACTTGTTGGGACTGAAATGGTCGAAGCTCCTTGCTTGCGGAACACCACGTGGCTCCCTTTGCCTGGCTCTTCTTTCCAACCTTCCTTCCGAAGCCTCTTAAGTATCTCTCGTACGTCTCTCTGCCCCATCTTTGGCACCTTTCTTTAATGCAAGCAGTTTACATTATAATTTATAGTTTTTCAAGAGCGCGAGGACCAAGCAAGCAAGCAAACTTTAGAAAGGAGTCATTGGAGTCAGCAACGGGGCCAACCGCTTAAAAATGGCGGTTTACAAGGGGTTTAGTGGCGGGATGTACGGGACTTGAACCCGCGACCTCTGGCTTGACAGGCCAGCGCTCTAACCAAAGCTGAGCTAACACCCCGCATGGGTGCTGCCGCAAAAGCGCACACAGAAACCCTGCGCTCAACAGCGAAGTGCTATTGTAACGGTTCGTGGATTGTGTGTCCACCGAGGATGTCTGGAGCTTTGTGTGCACGGATATGACCAGAAGCAGGGCAGTGTGCGAGAGTAGTGGGAAGCGGGCATGCGCTTCTCGGCCGGATGCACTATACTACTCCGAAACGACCAAAGGAGTAGCCATGCCAGTTTTAGACATCATTGCCCGCCGCAAGTCTATCCGCCATTACCAAATTGGTGCGGAGATAAGCGATGAGCAAATCCACGACCTGCTGGAGGCTGCCATGCTCGCGCCGAGTGCCTGCGGCATGCGGCCCTGGGAGTTCATCGTCACCCGAAGCAGAGAAAAGCTCGATGCCATCCGCAGTATCCATCCCCACACCAGGATGCTCGCGAGCGCCTCCGCGGCCATCATAGTCGTTGCGAACTTTGACATCCATAACGCCATCTCCGGGGACTACATCCCCCAGGACTGCGCCGCGGCCACCGAGAACATCCTGCTGCAAGCCGTTGCAGAAGGCCTCGGAGCCTGTTGGTGCGGTGTGTATCCCAAGGAGGATTTTGTTGCAGAGCTCAGCAGAATCTTCGACATCAAGGGCAACCGTGCGCCCTTCAACGTGATTGCTCTCGGCGTGCCAGACGAGGCCGAAGGTGCCCGCGGATTCTACGAGGAGGAGAAGGCCAGCTGGGAGTAAGCGTTTGGCTCGCGCAGACAGCTGTGATATACTGAGATGCATAGTAATTGTCACCGTGGTAATTGTCACCGTGGTAATTGTTACCGCGGTAACAATTACCACGGTGACAAAACCTGTAGCAACAACTACAAGTACCACTGAAACGTAGGTAGCGTTTGTATAGTCAATCCCCAAAACGATACCCGGCACGCCAGACCGTCTGGATGTAGGTGGGTTTTGAGGGATCAAGCTCTATCTTCTCGCGAATACGACGGATGAACACGGCAATGCTGGTGATCTCACCTACATACTCCTTGCCCCAGATGGCCTCGGTCAACTGTTCTCGGGTAAATATCTCGCCGGGATGACTTGCCAGCAGTGCGAGGATCCGGTATTCCTTGGGGGTCAGTTCCACGAACCTGCCCTGTACCGACAGCTTCTTACGCTTGGTATCAAAGGCCAGGTCGCCTACCGTAAAGTTCTTCTCCATCTCGGGAGCTATCCGTTGCTGTCTGCGTAGATGCGCATCTATGCGAAGCAGCAGTTCCTGCGTGCCAAAGGGCTTTACCAGGTAGTCATCGCCGCCCGCGTTAAAGCCCACGCTCTTGTCCACGATGTCTCCGCGTGCGGAGAGAAAGATGATAGGGGCGAGCGCGCCCTGCTCCCTCAGCAGCCTGCAGACCTGAAACCCGTCCATCTCAGGCATCATGACATCGAGAATCAGCAGGTCGGGATTCTCCTGGTTAAACACCTCGATGGCGGCCAGCCCGTCCGCCGCGTAGCAGAAATTGAAGCCCTTTGCCGTAACAATCCGCTCAACCAAAACCTGCATGCTCTCCTCGTCATCAGCCAGCATTATCTTCATCATGAGCTTCCCAATCATTGTCTCCAACGGGTATGATAACGGCAAATCTGCTTCCCTTTTTGTGTTCGCTTTCAACCGTAATGCTGCCGTGCAGTATCTCCACGAGTTCCCTGACCACGGCCAGCCCCAGACCGCTGCCGCTGTAACGCTTCATCGAGGACTGCTCGCTCTGCGTGAACCGCTCAAAGATAGAGGGGACATCCTCCTCGCGGATGCCTATCCCGTTGTCGCTCACCAGCAATTTGATAGAGGCTCTGTCCTCCAGATAGGTCACGCGTATACTGACCTGTCCGCCCTTTTTGGTGAACTTGATGGCGTTGGAGGCCAGGTTGACGATGATGCGGCGAAGCTTCTCCCAATCCGCGTTTATCAGAGGTACATCCGTGCTCACCTCGCAGCTCAGCTCGATGTTGCGGCGGTTTGCCAGGGAGTGCAGGGTGTTCTCGGTCATGTGCACGAGATCGACCATGTCCACCGGCTCGCAGATGAGTTCGACACGCCCGCTCTCCATACGCGCCATCTCCAGGATATTGTCCACCATATTGAGCAGCAGGTGCCCATTGGCCTGAATCTCCTGAATAACCGCGCGTTCTTCCTCGGCGCTCGGCAGAGCAGGCAGCTCCCAGAGCTCCGTGTAGGCGAGAATGGAGGTGAGTGGAGTGCGCAGCTCATGGCTCATGATAGCGAGAAAGTCAGATTTGTATTCGCTTGTCCGGAGCAGCAGAAGGTTGGTATCCTCGAGCTGCTGTCTCTGCATCTCAAGCTCGCGATTGGCAAAGGCCAGCTGCCCGGTGCGCGTTTCTACCTGGCTTTCAAGGTCGTCGTAGAGGTTTTTGAGCTGTTTGGCCATGGAGTTAAAGCGCAGTGCGAGGTCGTGTATCTCGTCACGGCCACCGATGCCCTCCAGATTCACATTCAAATCCCCGCCTTCAATGCTCTCCGCCGCTGCCTCGAACTCTCTCAGGGGCCGTAGCACCAGCCGCGACACACCAAAGGTGATGACAGCAAACAGCACCACGGCAACCAGCGCGATGGTAATCATTCCCTGGTTGATATTGTTGCTGATGCTGTTGAGGTATATATCTATGGGCATCACAATGCTGATTGCTCCGGCGATATCGCCCTTCTGCAACCCTTCCTTTGCAAACCCGAATTGGTCCAGCTCTCCGGCCGGGTCTCCGTGGCACTCCAGGCATGATTCGGTGATAAACAGGGGTTTGGCATAGCGAAACACCTGTTGCTGCTCGGCATCCAGCTCCAGGCGATAATACTCGCTGACCTGGGGATTGGCATGCATTGCCTGGAGTGCGTCAACCTCAAACGCATCAGGCGTGTCTGCCGGCCTGCGCGTGGACAGGTTGGTATAGTGGATGATGTAGTTGGTGTCCTCGGTAAAGAACTTGCTTACCGCCTTGGCGGCAATGACGCAGTAGAGTCCCTCGTTGCCGTCTTTGTCCACCTCAAACTGGTGCTGGTTGACCTCGAAGAACTTCCAGACCGCGTCCATCTCATCCGAGAGTATCTGAGCCTTCTCCAACATCTCACGTTCTGCCTGGCTGCGCTGCGCCACGGTATTCCACGACACGAATATCCCCAGCATGACAACGATGGCTCCAATGAGCAACACCGTGAGCTTCAACCTCAGGCTAGCGCGTTTCATGACTCATTCCTGTCCTTCTTATCCGGCCCCTTGGTGGGATTTGTTGGCACGCACTCCAGCACGCACTATAGCACGTAACGCACTGAGGTACGCCTCATGGTACCTACCATTACCGTTTGTTAAACATTTCTTAAATCTCAAATAATTGCCTGTCTTTCATGCACGACCTACACTCTCTTTATAGGAGAACGGTGGAAAACCCGCCGTGTAAGTCAAAAGGAGGAGCAATGGACGTAGGCGAAGGACCGAAAAAGGGGTTCAGCAGACGGGATTTTGTCAAATGGAGCGCTGTCGCCGCCGGGTTAGCATCGACTTCGGGCTTGATAGCGTGCAGCCCGAAGAGCACTACCCCTCCCGACGCAGAGGAACTGTCACAGCTTCCCGCAGGAGAATGGAAGTCCGCCCAGTGCTGGTTAAGCTGCGGCGGCAACTGCGTCAATCAAATGTACGTATCTGACGGAATAGTACTGAGGCAGAAGACCGACGAATATGGCGAGGACGGCTTTGCCAACCCGCAGCAACGCTCGTGTGCCAGAGGACGCTCGCTGCGCCGCTTTGCCTTTGGAGAAGATCGCTTGAAATATCCCATAAAGCGAAAGAGCTGGCAGCCGGGAGGCGAGACAATCAACGGCGAACTCAGAGGCATCGATGAGTGGGAACGCATCACCTGGGATGAGGCACTCGATATCATCGCGAGCGAGTTCACACGCATAACCGAGAAGTATGGCAATACCGCGGTGCTCTCCGCGTATGGCGGGGATATTCCTGCCTTCCAGGCCAACGGCGGCTACTCGGGAACCTGGGGTCCTGTTTCCTCGGGCGGACTGATGGCAGCAACGACGAATATGGTCGGTGGCGGCTGGACCTGGCAGCCACTCACTGAGTCCGACCGGTTCGAGTACCTTCAGTCAAAGCTCATCGTCGTCTGGGCGCAAAACTTTACCACGACGGTTCAAGGTGCCATCTATAACATGATGGCAGCCAAGGAGGCAGGCGCAAAGGTCATAGTCGTCGACCCCGTGTACACAGAAACAGCCAGAGTTCTGGCAGATCAGTTCATTCAGGTACGCCCAAGCACCGATGCCGCCCTACTCATCGGTATGGCCTATGTGATGATAACCAACGACCTGCAGGATCAGGAGTTCCTCGACACCTATACCATCGGATTTGATGCGGATCATCTCCCTGAAGGTGCCGACCCACAGGATAACTTCAAGGACTATGTACTGGGAACCTATGACGGTGTGCCCAAAACTCCTGAATGGGCCTCAGAGATCTGTGGCACGCCGGTAGATGTCATCGAATCGTTTGCCCGGGAGGTTGCGACGACCAAACCGCTTGCGATGACAACGGCACGTGGTGCCGCACGCATAACGTATGGAGAGCAGTTCTGTCAGACCTTCCTGACACTGGGTTGGATGACAGGAAATGTGGGAAAACCGGGAACGATGGTAGGACACTGTACCGCGAGCAACAAGGGAAGCGGCGGAGGCGGAACGCATCTGTTCAAAGTGGGAGCACTCGCCAACGATACCAAATTTGAAAACCCTCTCTACCCGGGATTCCACCAGATGATCGACGGCACTGCCATGAAGGGCGTGTACTCGATTTGCGTAACCGAGATGTGGAACGCTGTCCTCGATGGGCACTTTACCGCCGGGCTGGAGGGACAGGTACCGGTAGACATTCGGATGCTGTTCTTCTGGTACTCGGGTAATTCGATAAACCAGCAGCCGGGAGCCGCTACGGCAATCGAGGCATGCAGGTCGGTCGAATTCATTTTTGCCACCGGCATGAATATGAAGGCAACCTGCCTGTATGCCGACATCGTTCTTCCTGAGGCCCTGCCACTTGAACTCGCAGGGGACACCGTCTATCTGAAGAATAATCGTGAGGTTGCCGTTGCCGCTCAACAGATATGTGAGCCTCCCTTCGAGGCCAGATCCCGGCTCTGGGCAAATGAGCAGCTCGGATTGCGCTTTGACCTGACCAAAGAAGAGCTGAATCCGTACAGCGAAGAGCAGCAGAGCTTTGAAGCCCTGCGTTCCGCACAGGTTACCGCAGAGGATGGTGAAACCCTTGAGCCGCTCTTCACCATCACTGCGGACGATATTCCCGAAGGCATTGATGCCGAACCTCAGGAAGGCCACATCACGCTTCAGCAGTTCTTTGAGGACAAGATATATAAGATAGGTGCACAGCCAGATGATAACTATCAATACCGTGCCTTAGCAGCCTTCATTGAGGACCCCGAGGCTAATCCTCGGCCTACTCCCAGTGGCAAGCTCGAGATTCATTGTGAGTCGTTGGCCACCATGGTCAATAACGCCAACTATAACGACATTGTATGGTCGCCCATTCCCAAGTACTATCCTCCCATAGAAGGCTATGAGGACACCTTTGACGATTGGGAGAACAAGGTGAAGGGCCCTTATCCGCTCCAGAACTATTCCTCCACCGCTTTCAGAACATCGCATTCTGGCTGTGACAATGTTCCCTGGCTTCGCGAGGCTTTTCCTTTCGATTTGATGATCAATGCTACGGACGCAGCCGAGCGAGGTATCAATAATGGCGATGACGTACTCATCACCAGTCGATGGGGAAAATCGCTTCGTCACGCATGGGTAACGGAGACAATCATGCCGGGGGTCACGCGCCTTGACGCGGTTTCATGGGTTGATGTGGATCCCGAAACAGGTATTGATAGAGGCGGGAGCGCAAACTATCTCAATGGTCCCATTGCGACCGGCACAGGAATCCAAGCCTATAACAGCTGCAATGTCCAGGTAGAAAAATGGACCGGTGCCCCGCTTGACCCTGACTATCTCCGGCCTCAGATAATCGTGGAGGTGTAATCATGGCACAACTTGGTTTCTACTTCGATATGAACAAATGTACTGGTTGCAAGTGCTGTGTCCTCTCGTGCAAGGAAAAGCAGGATCTCGAAGTCGGATATAACTACCGTAAGGTCAGCTATTACGAAGGCGGCACATTCCCTCAGGTCTGGGCTGCCACCCTCTCGATGGGCTGCAATCATTGTGCAATGCCCGCCTGTTTTGCGGCATGCTCGGTAGAAGCTATCAGCAAAGACGGAGAGACTGGCCTGGTGGAAATTGACAAAGAACTCTGCATAGGCTGCGAGGCCTGTGTAACTGCCTGCCCCTATGGAGTCCCGGTATTCTTCCCCGATGAGCTGATAGCAGGCAAATGCGATGGATGCCAGGATTTGCTTGACCAGGGAGAAAAACCAGCCTGCGTTGCCGGCTGTTCAACCCGTTGCCTTGATTTTGGGGAACTCGAAGATCTGGAGCAGCAGTATGGCAGCGTCAATCTGGTCAAGGATGTATCGGGGCTGCCAGACTCCTCAATGACCGACCCCAGCCTTCTGATAGTGCCCAAAAGGGAACTGGTCTGAGTAGTGTCGCAAGACTGGAGATGCCAGAGACATCTCCAGATGTGTTGCTTCTGTGGGAAGGGTTCTTATCCCTTCCCACAGCCATATGGTATAAGATGTGAAGATGTGTGATGCGTTTTTAGTGCTCAAGTGAGTGTGGAGATTCATATGGATGCAATCTGTAAAGAACTGCTTGAAAACGAGCAGGCGTTCTTCACCCTGATGGCGAAGGTCTTGATTGAAGCTCCAAACAGCCAACTGATGGAGACGCTCAGGGCGTCTGAAGCATTTCTCGGCATCCCCTTTGCAGAACACCAGCAGGACTGCCAGGAAGGTCTTGCAGTTTTACGTGCCTGGTCTGAAGACTCACCTGAAGCTATCGATGAGGAGTATCAGGATTACCTGGCCCTGTTTGGAGTTGTCGGCAAACCGCTGGCTTCGCCGTGGGAGTCGAGTTATCTGAACGATGCACCAGGGTTTATATTCCAGATTGAAACGCTGGAAGTGCGCGCATGGTATGAGCGTTTTGGCATGCAAGTGAGAAAGAAATATCAGGAGCCAGATGATAACATCGTGTACGAGTTCGAGTTTATATGCCATTTGGCTGGCGAGGCGCTGCAGGCATATGCCGCAAAAGACGAGGAGGGATTCGCGCGATTCTGGGATGCACAAAAAGACTTTTTGCACGAGCATCTTCTCAAATGGGGCTTACAATGGTGTGATCGCGTTTTTGAATACGCCAAGACCAAGTTCTATAAGGGAATCGCAAGGCTGGTCAAGGGATCGCTCAGAGAACTCGCCGATGTATTTGAAGGCCAAACATCAAGATAGAAAACCGAGCAAAGACGCATGGGACAAATGGGCTTCTCTTTCAATATGAACAAATGCACCGGTTGTAAGAGTTGTGTCATTGCCTGCAAGGAAGTCAAGAATCTTGAAGTGGGAGTGAACTATCGAAAGGTTCACCATTATGAAGGGGGGACCTTCCCGCAGGTATGGACCGCCTCGCTTTCGATTGCCTGCAATCATTGTGCGCAACCCAGCTGTTTGACAGCCTGTCCTGTTGCTGCAATTACCAAAGATGGAGAAACCGGCCTGGTTGTCCAGGATCAGCGTATGTGCATCGTTTGTGAGCGTTGTGTGAGGGCATGTCCCTATGGCGAACCGGCCTATGTGGCATCGCTTCTTTCCGTTGGCAAGTGCGATGGCTGTATTGAGTACATCAAACAAGGGAGTGACCCTGTCTGTGTCGCGGCTTGCTCAACAAGAACGCTCAGATTCGGAGAACTTGAGGAGTTGCGAAAGTCGTATGGTTCTCTGGCCTTGACAAGCGATCTACCCGTTCTGGCTGATTCTTCGCAGACAACGCCAAGCCTCCTTATCGTCGCACGGCCGGAAATGCTCAACTCAGCAAAGTAAACTTGACCTATTCCGCTGGGCTGCCTTCGTTACCGGGCTTGCCTGACTTGGGCGCGCCCTTGAACACCGGGGTGATGAGCTCGGCCTCGCGTGCGAGCGTATCACGCGTGCGCGGCTTGGGTATCTCGCCTTCTTCGAGAGAGAAGCTGATGTCTCCGTCCTTGAAGTCGGCTACTATTACCTTGCCATCCTCCCAACGGCCTTCCAGCACGCCCTCACTGATGGGGTCTTCAAGGAGCCGCTGTATGGCTCGCCTGAGCGGACGGGCGCCAAAGGCCATGTCGGTACCTTCTTCGGCAACAAACTCCCGGGCCTCTTTGGTAAGCCGGATGCTCATGTTCTGTGTGGCGAGCCGGTCGCGCAGATCGGAGACCATAAGCTCAACGATGAGGCCTATCTGCTCCCTGGTGAGGCTCTTGAACACGATGATCTCATCGATGCGGTTGAGGAACTCCGGACGGAAGAGTTTCTTCATCTCGGTCATGACGCGCGAGTTGATCTCCTTGTCGGAGAGACCCTCCCGGGAGTCGGCACCGCCAAAGCCGATGGGGGTTCCCTGGGCTATCTCGCGCGCGCCAATGTTGGAGGTCATGATGATGATGGTGTTGCGAAAGTCCACCTTGCGGCCCTGGCCGTCGGTAAGCCTCCCCTCCTCCAGTATCTGCAGAAGGATGTTGAAGATGTCGGGATGCGCCTTCTCTATCTCGTCAAACAGCACCACGGAGTAGGGCCGCGCCCGCACCGCCTTGGTGAGCTGGCCGCCCTCATCGTAGCCCACATAACCCGGAGGAGAGCCAACCAGGCGGCTGACCGTGTGCTTTTCCATGTACTCGCTCATGTCAAAGGAGATGAGCGCGTCCTCGGTGGAGAAGAGGAACTCTGCCAGAGTCTTGGAGAGTTCGGTCTTGCCGACGCCGGAGGGGCCGAGGAAGATGAAGGAGCCGGCCGGGCGCTTGGGGTCTTTGAGCCCGGCGCGAGAGCGACGGATGGCCTTGGAGATGGAAGTGACCGCCTCGTCCTGGCCAACGACCCGCTCGTGCAGCACCTGCTCCATGCGCAGCAGCTTTTCTGTTTCGGCCTCGGTGAGGTCGGTTACCGGCACGCCGGTCGTCATGGAGACGATGTCGGCAATCTCCTTGACGGACACGTTGGCTACTTCCTTGGAGCTGTCCTCGAGCCACTTCTCCTCTACCTCCTGGCGTTCCTGCTGGAGTTGCGTCTCGGTATCGCGCAGCTTGGCGGCCTTTTCAAAGTCCTGGGTCTTGATGGCCTCGTCCTTCTCGGCCCTGACCTTGCGGAGCTTCTCATCAATGGCGTGCACCTCGGTGGGCAGGGTCATGTTGCGGATACGCATACGGGCACCGGCCTCGTCGATAACGTCGATGGCCTTGTCCGGCAAAAAGCGGTCCTGCACATAGCGGTCTGAGAGCGAGACGGCGGCCGCGAGTGCCTCGTCGGAGAAGCGCACGCGATGGTGCGCCTCGTAGCGGTCGCGCAGGCCCTCGAGGATCTGCACTGCCTGGTCGCTCGTGGGCTCGTTTATCATGACCGGCTGAAAACGACGTTCCAGCGCCGTGTCCTTTTCTATATGCTTGCGGTATTCCTCGGAAGTCGTCGCGCCGATGACCTGAATCTCACCCCGCGACAGCGGCGGCTTGAGAATGGCGGCGGCGTCGATGGAACCCTCCGCCGATCCGGCACCGATAAGGGTATGCATCTCGTCGATGAACAGGATGATGTTGCCGTCGTTTCGCACGGCGTTGATAACCTGCTTGAGGCGTTCTTCAAACTCCCCGCGATACTTGGAACCCGCGACCAGCGCAGGCACATCCAGGGTTACTATCTGCTTGCCGCGCAGGATGTCTGGCACCTGCTCGGAGGCGACGAGCTGGGCAAGGCCCTCGGCAATGGCGGTTTTGCCTACGCCTGGGTCGCCGAGGAGCAGCGGGTTGTTCTTGGTGCGGCGAGAGAGTATCTGCATGACGCGTTCTATCTCCAACTCGCGGCCCACCACCGGATCCAGCTTGCCACTCGTGGCCTCCTGGGTAAGGTTGGTGCCAAATTCCTTGAGGATGCTGTTGCCGTCGCCCGCGTCTATCTCGGCATCGGCAATATCCGGATGCCCCGCATAGGCGGCGTTCTTCTGCAACTGCTCGACAATGGCCTTCTTTATCATCTCGCCATCAATACCCATCTGAGAGAGCGCCTGAATAGCCTGGCCATTGCCTTCGCGCACGATGCCGAGCAGCAGGTGTTCCGTGGATATGTAGCTCTGCCCCAGCTGCATGGTCTCACGCAGGGCATACTCCAGCACCCGCTTGACACGCGGGGTAAAGGAGAGATGACCAGCTGGCTGCTCGTCGCTCACATTGACGATGGATTTGACCTGGGCCAGTACCTCGTCGTACTTGACACCCAGGGTCTTGAGAGCCTGGGCTGCGATGCCCTCTTTCTCACGTAGCAGGCCCAAAAGCAGGTGTTCGGTTCCCACATTGGACTGCCCCAGCTGTCGGGCTTCTTCCTGGGCTCCTGCCAGGACTGCTCGGGCTTTATCGGTAAAACGGTCAAACGACATACTCTACTTCCTTCCTCCACAGGACATGACGCACTCCTTTTTTCTCTGCAACCAGCTCTGACACTACGGAAGCGGGAGTGTGCGGCACCCTAAAAGCTCTCCTCACGCATCTGCGGAAACAGCAGCACGTCACGTATGGACGGTGCGTTGGTGAGCAACATCACAAGCCTGTCGATGCCGATGCCCACGCCTCCAGCCGGTGGCATGCCATACTCCAGCGCGCGGATATAATCCTCATCATACCCCATTGCCTCTTCATCGCCAGCGGCCTTTGCCTCCATCTGCGCCTCAAAGCGCTCTCTCTGATCCACCGGATCATTCAGCTCGCTGAACAGGTTGGCGTACTCGCGCCCACAGATAAACAGCTCGTATCTGCTGGTGAGATTGGCATTGCCGGGCTTCTTTTTTGCCAGCGGGCTGGTTTCCAGAGGGTGATCGGAAACGAAGACAGGCTGCACGAGGGTATGCTCCACCAATTCATCAAATAACTCAGTAATCAGTTTACCTTTGCCCCATTGCGGCTGAATGGCGAGCTGATGACTTTTTGCTAACGCTTCTAGCAATTGCAAGTCGCAGTCGAAGCTGATCTCCTGGCCTACGGCCTCGCTCACCAGTTCAAGCATACTCACAACCGGCCACGTGCCACTCATATCCACGGATGCACCCTGGTACTCAATCTGGAGACTGCCGTTGGCCGCGAGGCAGGCAGCCTGGATTATCTCGCGGGTAAACTCCGCAATGCCGCTGACGTCTGTGTAGGCCTGATAGGCCTCGAGCGTGGTGAACTCGGGGTTATGGAAGTGGTCCATACCTTCGTTACGAAAGCTGCGATTGATTTCAAAGACCTTCTCAAAGCCGCCCACGAGGAGACGCTTGAGGTGCAGCTCCGGCGCTACGCGCAGGTAGAAGCTTCGGTCGAGCGCATGGTAGTGCGTGGTAAAGGGCTTGGCGGTGGCACCGCCGGGGATGGGATGGAGCATCGGGGTCTCCACCTCGACGAAGCCACGGGAGGCTGCCTCGCGTCGGAGGGCGTCTATGATGGCGAAGCGCTTGGCAAAGACCTCTTTGACCTCGGGATTCATGACGAGGTCTACGTAGCGCTGCCGATAGCGTGTCTCCTTGTTGGACAGGCCGTGGAACTTCTCCGGCAGCGGCCTGAGGGATTTGGAAAGGAGATCGATGCACTCTGCCAGGATGGACAGCTCGCCGCGCCGGGTGCGCATCACCAGGCCCTCGGCACCGATGAAGTCGCCCACATCCAGATACCTGAGCGCTCCGTACTCCTCCTCACCAAGCGTATTGACACGACAGAACAGCTGGATGTCGCCTGTGCCATCCCTCAGCGCGATAAAAGCGACCTTGCCCTGGTTGCGGATGGCCATGATGCGGCCTGCGACCGTTGCCCTGTCCGTGGTGGTCTCGCCGCTCTCCAGACCGGCGTAGCGCTCCTCGAGCTCTGCGGCACCGACGCTTCTCTCAAACGCAAAAGCATAGGGACTGCGCCCAGCGTCAATGAGCGCCTGGCGCTTGGCCTTGCGCACCTCAAGGGGGTCATCGACGATCTCAGTCACCCTATTTGCCAATCTTTAAGATGGTGAACTTGATTTCCTTGCCGGTGGGGCCTTCCGCCGTAACCTCGTCGCCCTTGCGGGCTCCGAGAAGTGCCGCTCCTACGGGCGACTCATTGGATATTCTGCCTTTTGCCGCGTCGGCCTCTGCGGCACCCACCAGGGTAAACTGTCGCTCGGGGCCGCCGTTTATCTGCACGAGGACCTTGTTGCCAATGGCTACCTTGTTGGAGCGCTTGGGAGGCTCGACCACGGTGGCATTGGAGAGCACCTGATTTATCTCCAGAATGCGGCTCTCAACCCAGGCCTGCTCATTCTTGGCGTCATCGTACTCGGAGTTCTCGGTAATATCACCAAATTCGCGGGCGTTTTTGATGCGCTCGCCAACTTCGGCACGCTTGACGGTTTCCAGCGCTTCAAGCTCAGCCTTGAGTTCGTCGCACCCCTCTTTGGTGAGTATGATTTCTTTGGACATGGTGTTCCCATCTGTTCAAATCATTGTTCGGATACAGCATCCTTCGCAACATCGTCGTTTTAAGCTGTTGCACAGGGTGGATGATGATAACCCCTTACCGCCAAAAACACAAGCGGCATACGGGGGTGTTAGCCACGTATGCCGCCAACATAACAACAAAAGCCTCAGCTGTTGGCTGCACCGCATTTCTTACAGAATCTGGCATCTGATTCGAGCGGCGCACCACACTGCGAGCAGAATCCGCCGTCCGAGGGAGCCTCCTCCTCTATGATGACCGTGGTCTCGGAGACAGGAACGTCCTCAACCACAGCGGTGGCGGTAATGGGAGACTCATCCTCTTTGACATTCTTACCCTTTTTACCCTTATCCTTGCCCATGGTGTCCACGGATTCCTTGGCCGCGTCCAACTCACTGTTGACACTGTCGACTCCCTCGCGTACGCCTTTAACGGCTTTTCCGAGCGCTGAGCCGAGTTTTGGTAGGTTTTTGGGACCAAAGATAACCAGGATCACCAAAAGGATGATGATAAGCTCAGGCATTCCCAATCCAAACAACTTCATTGTGCCTCCTCAGGCCTTTCGTGCTTAAAGGTTTGCTGCACGCTTTAGTTCAGGTAATCATTGGCTGATAGGGTACCACTCTTCGCGCCTGTTGTCTTGCCTCAAATGCAAAGTTGCCGCTGAACCTTCTGGGCTTGTCGGCTGGCCACGGCAGGAGCCTGCTTTCTCATACGAGCAGCTGTCCGATTGCCTGGGCAAAGTCCACCGGATCGGCAACGGGCAGTCCCTCCACCATCAGCGCCTGGTTATAGAGGATGTTGGTGAGGAGTGCCAGCCGTCCCTCGTCGCTTCCTTCGTGGGCCTCCACCAGCTTGGCAAAGGCGGGATGCGTGGCATTAAGTTCCAGCACCCGCTCGGACTTGATGCCGCCGCCGTCAGGCATGGCCGCGAGCACCCGCTCCATTTCAAGCGATACCGGGCCCTCTGCGCTGATGCCTGCCGGCATGTCGGCCAGACGGTTGGAAAGCCGTACCTTGGAGACCTTGGTATCGAGCAGCTCCTGCATGGCCTTGAACAGCTCCTGGTATTCCTGGGACTTCTTCTCGGTCTCCTGCTTCTCTTCCTCACTCGCCAGGCCAAGGTCGGCTCCGGCCACGTTCTTGAAGGGCTTTTCTCCGTAGCTGCCCATGACGCCCAGGCAGAAATCGTCCACATCCTGCACGCAGAGCAACACATCAAAGCCGCGTTCCAGCACGCTCTTGACCATGGGCATCTTGGCCAGCAGCGCCTCGTCCTCGCCAGCCGCATAGAACACGGCCTCCTGTTCGGACGGGGCAGCGTCCAGATATTCCTGCAGCGTTACCATCTTCTCCTCCCTCGCGCTGTAGTAGAGGAGCAGGGGCGCGAGTGTGTCTTTGAGCGCGCCGTAACTCGTGTAGATGCCGTATTTGATGCTACGGCCAAAGCACTCAAAAACGCCTTCGTAGGTCTCGCGGTCCTTGGCCATCATCTCGCTGAGCTCGCCGACTATCTTCTTCTCGATGCGCCGGGCCATGGCCTTGAGCTGGTTGTTCTTTTGCAGGGTCTCGCGCGAGATATTGAGGTCCAGGTCGGCGCTGTCCACCACACCGCGCACAAAGTTGAAGTGATCGGAAAGCAGATCGGGACACTTCTCCATAATCATCACATTGGAGCTGTAGAGTGCCAGGCCCTTCTCAAAATCCTTGCTGTACAGGTCAAAGGGGGCGTGCGAGGGAATAAACAGCAGCGCGTCGTAGTTGAGCGCGCCCTCGGCGTTAATGGTAAAGGTAGCCACCGGGGCGGCGTGGTCGTGGAAGTCGCTCTTGTAGAACTCTGCGTACTCCTCCTCGCTCACCTCAGCCTTGCGCCGCTTCCAGATGGGCGTCATGGAATTGAGGGTCTCACGCTCCCGGCAACTCTCGTACTCGGGCGTATAGTCGTCACCGGCATCCTCAGGCTTGGGCAGCTCGCGGCGCTTTGTCAGCTCCATACGAATGGGGTAGCGCACGTAGTTGCTGTATTTTTTTACGAGATGGCTGAGCTCTGCCTCGGAGAGAAAGAGGCTGAAGTCCTCCTCATCGGTGTCCGGCTTGAGGGTGAGGATGACATCCGTGCCATGCGCCGGGCGGCTGGCCTCCTTCAGGTCGTAGCCGTCAACGCCGTTGCTCCTCCACATCCAGGCCTGATCGTCTCCGTAGGCCTGTGAGACGACGCGAACCTCGGAAGCCACCATGAAGCCGGAGTAGAAGCCCACGCCAAACTGGCCGATGAGATCGATGGCCTCGCCTTCCTGCTCGTCCTTTGCCCTGGCCTCCGCTGGAGCTTCTGTTGCCGCTTCTGCCTCGCCTGTTTTTGAAACGCCTTCCTTTGCCGTGCCTGCTGCCTGCTCAGCGGCCTCGCTCCCGCTGTCTGCCTCCTGCTCCACCTTGAACTCCAGACTGCCGGAGTGCGCGATGGTACCCAGGTTCCTGTCCAGGCCGTCACGGCTCATGCCGATGCCGTTGTCGGAGACGGTTATCGTACGCGCCTCGGTATCAAAGGCAAGGGAGATGCCCAGCTCATCGCGCGACACCTTGATGCTGTGGTCGGTGAGGCTCGCAATATAGAGCCTGTCGAGCGCGTCTGATGCGTTGGAGATGAGCTCGCGCAGGAAGATCTCTCTGTTGGTGTAGATGGAATTGATCATCAGATTGAGCAGGCGTTTGCTCTCGGTCTTGAACTTCTTCATGTCAAAAAACACCTTCCTCGTGTCGTACTCAGCGCTAGCATCGCGTATTCTTGCAGGGCAGGTATCGCCGCACACATCTTTTACGCATCGCTCGGGCCTCCCAAGTGCAGGATTTGTATCAGAAAAGAGTAGCGCTTTGCCCGGTACTCTGGGTAAAATTGTTCTGATTTGTTATCTTGGAAAGTATGGGGGAGAAGAAGGTTTGTCTCTAACAGAGGGGTAGACCGCAAGTAGGAGGACTTGTCCTGTACCGTCCTGTGCAGATGGTGAGTCAGCCATCAGCACATGGTGCAAGAGTCGCCTACCGCCTCTGTCGAGACAAGATTGGCAAGGATCGTCCAGAGGAGCCAACCCTACTTATCCTAAGTAGGGGGCGAGGGGAAGGAGCCCTCGCTTCGTATGTCTCTCTTTATCCTTAACATCGAATAATACCTGCAATCTCACATCCTGTCAAGTACCATTCGCCAGTCTGTGAAAGTTAGAAGGAGCTTACTTCCACAAAGAGAATGTTAGGCCATACTAACTTGGCTGTCAAGAGGTTTTCAAAAAATTTTTGATTTTTTTTGGGAGGCTCCCACTCAAAGGGTGGTTTGGGTGTAGAGCAGTAACAGGGAAGGCGTCTTCATTGGTATTCTGCATTCCCTTCCCTTGAACTTGCACTCCCCGGCACAGGACATACGTCCTGTGCCGGGGAGCCTTGCTGTCCTCCTTATTCGCTGTCGTGGATTGCCGCGCTCGTTGCACTCGCTCGCAATGACAAAAGAAGATGGGACAAGAGGGACGGGGGTGGAGTGCCGCCGGTTTTGCCCGGTAGTCCTGCATCGTTTGTTACGGGGGAAGGGGGGACTC
>JAISEO010000068.1 GCA_031264075.1 Coriobacteriales bacterium
ACTCTAACGGAGCACTCTCCCTCAACAACCTCGTCTGTGCCACGGGAGACAACTACCCGGATGCCCTTGCAGGAGGTGCCTTCGCCGGACACACCGGTACCGTACTCCTGCTTGTACACTCCACACAGACAGGCGGGCTCTCCGGCCTTGACCTCATCTCCGAACATAAGGACGAGATAGGCAAGGGGCATGTGCTCGGTGGTGCTGCCGCTGTGCCTCAGGAGCTTCTCACTCGCTTGCAGGAAGGAGCCCGGTAGGGGGCGATGGCAATCGCCCCGCCCGCAATTGGACGGAACAGGAACCGCGGGCGGATTGCCATCCGCCCCTACGATGGCAATCGCCCCCCGTCCCTCTTGTCCCACCGCCCCAGAGAAAGAGAAGGCCCATGAGACAGAAGCTACAACAGAAGAGTAAAAGGGTGGCAGCACTGCTGCTCGCCCTTTCGCTCGCATTATCACTGGCACTGCCCTTAGCGCCCGCAGCATCAGCCCTGGAGGAGGACGAGTCTGCCGCCTACTGGGCAGTCGAGACCACGGCAGTCGATACCATCTACGGCGGTTCGTTCCTCGGCTCTGACGGGAGCTACCAGCTTGCACCTGACACCACGGGAGTCATCACCCTGGGCGACGGCGTTAAAGCGGAAGTCAGAGGCAACGGCATCGCTCAAAGCGACAAGCCCAACACAAACATCACGTTTGTGGTGGGCTCCGGTGCCACCCTCACGCTCAACAACGTGTGGCTGTCGTGCACAAGCCCCGTCTCTGCCATCGACTTCAAGGGAGGAGGCACCCTCTACAGCAAGGGACAGAACCTAATAGAGGATGCTCAGGACGTAGGGGGCTCACGGGCCTCCATCCATGTGGGCATCGGTGCTTCTGCAAGCTTTAAGGGCGATGCAAACTCTGCCTTCTACCTCTATAAGAATAGGATGGGCTCCGGCATCGGCTCCAACACCGACGAGCAGAGCGGAACTATGCGCTTTCAAAGCGGCAACTACTTCCTCAAGGGCACAAAGGTCGGAGCGGTAATCGGAAACGACAGTGCCAGTGGTGCGGGTGGTGCCATCTACATCGAAGGCGGCAGGCTGTATGTGGAAGCCAATGCCATGGGTGCCGGTATCGGTGCGAGCAATCAAGGTATTGCCGGCCCCGTCATCGTCAGCGGTGGCCAGGTCTATGTATGGGCCAATTGGATGGGATCGGCCATCGGAAAAGGCAACGGCGGCAAAGTTCCCGAAAGCGCGGGAACCCTTGCAGTGAGCGGAGGCTCCATCAAGACGGTCCTTGGGGCCAATGCTCTTAACTCGGGTGCCTGGGGCTCGCTCGGTTCAGAGGACCTCATTACTGACGTGGCCATCACAGCACGCAAGACAGACGGCGCAGGCAGGGAGGTTTCCCGCTATATCTTCAGCTCCCTTGCCTATGTTAACCCCGGAGAGGAGCTTACCGTCACCATCGACGGCAGGGAGTTCTATAGCGGTACCAGCTACGGCTACAAATACCAGCAGAACACAAACCATACCCCCTCAAACTGGGTGGCAGACAGAGAGGGCACAGACCTCTACTTCTACCTCTCCAAACAGACCCACACCGTCGAGGTCAAGGCAGGAAACATTCAGCTCGACTACTACGATATCACCTGGGACGCGTACACCAACTCGTTTTCAGCTCCCGTCCCCACCAAGACCTGGCCGCGCCTGGACGGCAACAAGGGAGAGGGCGGCAACCGCTACGACACCATGCAGGCCATCGTTACCCAGGGCTGGAGGCAGGGATCAGGCACCGTACTTGTGGCAAGCGGCATGAACTTTCCTGACGCACTGGCCGCCTCAAGCCTCGCCGGCATCTACGGAGCCCCTGTCATCCTCACCGAGCCAGACGCCCTCACTGCCCAGGCGGCAGAGACCATACAGAGCCTCGGTGCGTCCAAGGCCTATATCATAGGAGGAGAGGCAGCGGTCTCTCCTCAGACCTTCGCAGCACTGGAAGGAGTAGTCGGACCAGGTAAGGTAGTACGCATCTCAGGGGAAGGCCGCATAGAGACAGCCCTCGACATCTATGAGAAGGGGCTCGCCCCTGAAGGGGGCTTACCCTCCTGGGGAGACACCGCCATCATAGCCAACGGCTTCAACTTTGCCGATGCCCTGTCCGTCTCACCTTATGCCCACGTCTCCCGCTCGCCCCTCTTTCTCTCTACCCCGGGAAGCGGCCTTGATGTGGCAACCCTTGCTGCCATTCAGACAGGCGGCTTCAAGAAGGTAATCATCACCGGAGGTACCGCCGCCGTACCAGCTCTCGTAGAAGCTCAACTCGCCCAAACAGAAGTAAGCATAGAACGCTGGTCGGGAGACACCCGCTACGAGACGAGCGTGGACATAGTGGAAAGGTCCCTTCAAGCCTCGGGCGGCGCACTGAGGCTCAACAGCGTAGTCTGTGCCACCGGCAGTACCTACCCCGACGCGCTTGCGGGAGGGACCTTTGCCGGTCACATCGGCACGGTGCTTCTTCTCGTGCACGGTACCGAGCAGGGAGGTCAGGCGGGACTGGCACTCATTTCCGGCCACAGGGACGAGATAACGAGAGGCTACGTGCTCGGCGGCTCGGCCGCGGTGCCTGAGGAGCTTCTCACTCTTATAGAGGAGGGCGCGAGGGGCTGAAGGCCAGGAAGCACAGGACAGCAACAGATCAACAGCAGCTTAGCTGCACCTGGCAGTGAGGCTTCAGAGCAGCGCTGCAACCTGGGCGAGGCTTGCTACGCGCAGCCCGTCATAGTCTGTGTGCCGCTGCCTTCTATCCAACAGTACGGGCGTAATGCCTACGGCGGCAGCGCCCAGGGCGTCCGCGTAGAGGTGATCGCCCACGTGCAGGGCATGCTGAGCGTCAAGGCCCAGCCTGTCCAGGGCCAGCTCGAATATCTCAGGCATTGGCTTGTGCAAGCGCACGTCCGCGCTGGCGATGATGGTCTCAAAATAAGGCGACAGGCCCAGGCCTTCGATTATGAGGGCCAGCGTGGAGTCCCAGTTGGAGATGAGCGCCATGCGTATGCCACGCGCTTGCAGCAGCTCAAGCAGGGGAAGCACGTCATCGTAGGGCACCCAGGCCCCCGGAGAGAAGTAGTACTGGTAGACGGCTTCAGCCAGCTCCCTGCGTAACTGTTGAGGAATGTCGAGACGGAATGCCAGGAACTCATACATTTCGATCCAGATGGCCTTGGCACGCACGTTGTCGCTCCAAAAGGAATCATCCTGCTCGTAGAGCTGCTCGTAGAGTTCATACATCAACGGCACCTGGCGCGCGACCTCGTCGACAGCAACCCTGATGCCAAGCTGTCCGGCGAGAGAGCTGAACGTAGCTCCCTCATCCTCAGCAGGGGTGAGAAGCGTAGCTCCCACGTCAAAGAAAATGGCTTGTATCGGGTTCAAATCCCTCCGAAATACTCTCGGGAAAAATCGTTGGTGTCGGCGGAGGGATTTGAACCCTCACGTCCATTCGGACACTAGCCCCTCAAGCTAGCGCGTCTGCCGTTCCGCCACGCCGACAACTGGTGGCACCTGCTCAAAGCTACTGACAGGAAGAGTGCTAACTGGAAACGATGGCACCCTGCGGGTAAATGAGCACCAGCACAAGGATGGAAACCAGAAAGACGACAGCGGATATAATGGTAATCCTGTCGAGGTTCTTCTCGATGATACTCGTGCCGGAGATATTGGAGTAGACCTGGCCTGCGATGATGTCGGAGAGTCCCGTGCCCTTGGACGAGTGAAACAGAATCGAGAGCGTCATGACCAACGCCGACAGGAACCAGACAACCAATACTAATATGAGCAACACCATCACAAGAAACTCCTCTGTCTTTTATAAGCAGCTACCAATGATACCGCATTTGAGAGAACTTGGTAACGACAAATCTCTCTCAGTCGTGCCTGCGCGTCTGTCAGGCACCGTCAGGCAGTTCTCATCGTGAGCCGACACGCAAGATGCAGGACCAGGACCCTGCTTGCAGGATCCTGGTCCGTACTGTTCCTGGTGCGCGATGCTGGATTTGAACCAGCGACCCCTACCGTGTCAAGGTAGTGCTCTCCCCCTGAGCTAATCGCGCAAACGCTCAGATAGTGTAGCAGACTTCTCTGCTGGGGAAAAGGGACGCGGCGCGAGATGCAAGCGATGCCAGCAGATGCAAGCACAATGTATCGGGCGGTGTGCCGGGCCGGGCAGTATGCCTCACGGGCGTCGCGAGCGCCTGGCAGAAGGCTTTACCTCTATGGCGGAGCCCTGCAGTCGCAGCGTGAGGCTGCCGCTCAGAAGCCGCAGCAGTTCTTCGCCTACGAGCTTATAGCGCCAGCCGGTGAGAATCCTGAGTCCCGTGCGCTCACCGGCGGCCAGGCGAACCAACTCGTCCTTATTGACGAGCATGGAGGGTGTCACCCGGTTATCGCGCGAGCGCTGATTGACTACCGCGCGAAGTAGATCGTTGGCCGCGGCGTTGGTGGCGTTACGAAAGACCGGATGCCTGCGCTGCGGAAGCTCTCCGGGGTCCAGCTCCAGACCGCGCTTGACAGCGGCAAGGATCTCCCGGCTCCAGTGCTGGCCCAGCTGGTTTTCTGCCCCTCGCAGATGAAAGAGTTCTTCCGTGCTCGTGGGCGAGACGCGGGCAATCTCAAGGAGCAGCTCGTCGGCCACGACCCACTTACGCGGCAGATTGCGGTTCATGGCGAGCTGGTCCCGGGTAGCCGCAAGCTCCTTCAGCACTCCCAACTGCGTAGGGTTGAGTGACGAAGAATGCTTGACCTTTCGCCAGGCCTGCTCGGGGTGGATACTATACCGGTCCTCGTCGGCCAGTGCCGCAAAGTCCTCCTCAAGCCACTGCGAACGTCCAAGCTCCTCAAGCTGCGCATGCATCTTTGTATAGATATGCGGGAGGTACCGCACGTCATCGAGTGCGTAGCGTATCTGAGAGCCGGTGAGCGGACGGGAGTCCCAGTTGCTGAAGGAATCGGCCTTGCTGAGCCTGATTCCGGCAAACTCGCGCACGAGGTTGCGGAGCGAGGACTGCTGGGGCATGCCGAGGAGCTCCGCGGCAATCTGGGTGTCAAACAGCGGTTGGGGCACCACGGAAAGGGTATGATAGATTATCTCCAGATCCTGATCTCCGGCATGAAAGACCTTGACTATCTGGCTGTTTGTGAACAGGCCCTTGAGAGGGGAGAGATCGGCAAGCGCCAGGGGGTCAACGATAATCGAGCGCTCCGGCGTCGCGAGCTGCAGGAGGCAGAGTTGTGGAAAGAAGCTACGCTCGCGGATGAACTCGGTATCAACAGCAAGCACGGATGCTGTGCTGGCTTCTCCTACGAATGACAGAAGCTTTTTGGCGGTATCAAGATAGTCCCGGCTGGTCTCAGGCAAGAGTACGCTCCTCGCTACTCAGCAGCTTACGTGGCGGTGTGCTTGGCGGCTTACGAAAACACAGGAAAGCTCTAGTGCCTATAAGGATACCATGAGTACACACGGGATGTGGCAGCGTGGCCCGGTGAGCCCTGGGCACGCCGCGTCACCAGCCACTCGACCCTCGGTCCAAAGGCTCAGTTGTCGTGAGGCCAACGCGGACACGGCGGTGCCCCCCGGTGCTCCTTATACGGACCTTATACGGCGAGGCGTTGGCAAATCGGGCCGCATGATGGATAATAGTCAGGAATATCCCAGAAGATCAGAGGGAGCAGAACCCATGAGCGAGCAATACAAGGCCACCGACATGATAAGCGTCGAAGAAGCTCTGGACCAGATCCTTGCGCTGACTCGCGTGCTGGACGCTGAACCCGTGGGTCCCGTGGAGGCATGTGGCCGGGTCCTGGCAGCAGACATCGCAAGCGACAGGGACATAGCTCCCTTTGATAACTCCGGCATGGACGGCTTTGCGGTGCGAGCGGCCAACACGGCGGATGCGAGCATCGAACACCCGGTCAGGCTCAGAATCGTCGGCGCCATCGGTGCCGGCGAGGTGTTTGACGGCCGTATCCAGGACGGCTCTGCGCTCCGCATCATGACGGGCGCGCCTATGCCCGAAGGGGCGGACACGGTGGTCAAGATAGAAGAGGTACTCGTAGAGGGGGAGGGCCCCGAGGCACCCGGTGGCACAGCGGTGCTGATCAGCCGGGCCCTCACCCAGGGTAAGAACGTCCGTCTCCGCGGGGAGGAGGCCCGAGCGGGAGAGGTGCTTCTCAGGGCGGGAACGGTCCTGAACCCGGCCGGGGTGGGGCTTCTTGCCGCAACAGGCACGACTGAAGCTCTGGTGTATCGGCGCCCTCGGGTAGCCATTTTCTCCTCTGGAGAGGAGCTGGTTGATGCCTCCCAAAAGCCCGGACCCGGCCAGATACGAGACTCCAACTGCCCCGCTCTGGCTGCTGCCGTGCGAGCGGCGGGAGGCGAGCTGGGTGAGAGCGGCATAGTCGGCGACGACGCGCTTGAGCTTCGCCGTGCCCTTGCCCGTGCCGCGGCCGATCACGACATGGTATTGATAAGCGGCGGCGCCGCCGAGGGCGACTATGACTACAGCTACCAGTGCATCAGGGAGCTGGGTGAGGTGTTCTTCACCCGGGTCAATATGCGTCCCGGTAAGGCCCAGACGCTCGGCCTCGTCGACGGCACGATTGTCTTTGGCCTGGCGGGTAATCCCACCGCCGCGATGGTGGGCTTTGAGGTGCTTCTCAGGCCCGCGCTCCGCCGTATGCAGGGTTATAGCGCACTCAAACGGCCGGTCACCCGGGCCCGCCTCACCGTTGATGTTGCCAAGCCGGATACCCGGCGCTTCTACGTCCGGGCGCGCATGCGACATAGCAGGACCGATGACGCGTATACGGTCACTCCTGAGAAGAAGCAGAGCTCGGCGCTGCTCGGCGCCCTCCAGCAGGCAAACTGCCTCATCGTGTTGCCGGAAGGGCTCACGGGCAGCACGAAGGACGAAGTGGTCGCCTGCATGCGGCTCGATGTTGCCGAAGGTGTTGTTATCTGATGGCATTTGACCAACACGGCCGCACTATTGACTATCTGCGCATATCGGTGACCGACCGTTGCAATCTGCGCTGTCGGTACTGCATGCCGGAAGAAGGGGTGAGCTGGAAGTCGCACGACTCCATGCTGAGCCTTGAGGAGATTGCCGAGTTCGTGCGCATCGCCTCAGGCGAGGGCTTCAAACGCATACGGCTGACCGGGGGAGAACCGCTCGTACGTCTGGGCATTGCCGACCTGGTAGCAGCCATCGACGCCGTGCCCGGCATAGAGTCTGTGGCCATGACCACCAACGGGATACTCCTCCCCAAAATGGCCGAGCAACTCAAGGCCGCGGGCCTCAGCCGTGTCAATATCTCCCTCGATACCCTGGACGCCGAGCAATTCCGCTATATCTCGCGCTGGGGAAACATCGAGGACGTCTTCGCGGGCATTGACGCCGCACTGGCGGTGGGCTTTAAGCCGGTCAAGATCAATGCCGTCGTGGTGAGGAGCCTTCATCAGGATCTGCTCGCCTTTGCACGCCTGAGCATAACCCGGCCTCTGCATGTGCGGTTCATCGAGTATATGCCGGTGGGAGACATCTGCGGCGGCGAGGGTCTGGGCTGGACCGAGGCCGATACCATACCCAATGAGGAGCTCATCGCCCTGGTCAATGCACAGGCCGAGGCCGCGGGTCTGGGCAGCCTGGAACCCATCACCGAGCGGGCGGAGACGCCGGACGGCTGGGGTCCGGCGCGCTACTACCACTTCAGGAATGCCCAGGGCACGATTGGCTTCATCTCGGCCCTCAGCCGTCATTTCTGCGGCGAGTGCAACCGCCTGCGCCTCACAGCAGAGGGCATGCTCCTCCCGTGTCTTTTCAGCGACACGCAGTTTGACGTCAAGACCGCCCTGCGCTCGGGCAGCCCGGGCGACGTGCGTCAGGTCTTACAGGAAGCCCTGCAAAGCAAACCGGACGAGCATCATCACCGGGTGGGAACCGAACGTCTGATGCACGAGATTGGTGGTTAACATGCGCGAATTGTCCCATATCAACGCACAGGGCGAGGCCCGCATGGTGGACGTGGCTACCAAGGCGGAAACCAACCGTTTGGCACGGGCCGAAGGGTTCATCACCATGGCTCCCGAGACACTCGCGATGATCGTCGAGGGCAAGGCACCCAAGGGCGACGTGCTGGCCTGCGCCCGCGTTGCCGGCATCATGGGCTCAAAACGCACCGCCGATCTCATTCCCCTGTGTCACCCCCTCGCCATCACCCGAAGCGCGGTGGATCTCACCCCGTACGCCGCCGGAGAGCGCCCGGACGGCAGGGTGGGCGTACACGTGCTGGCCACGCTGGGCGTTACCGGAAAGACGGGTATTGAGATGGAGGCCCTCACGGCGGTGAGCCTTGCCTGTCTCACCATCTACGATATGTGTAAGGCGGTTGACCGCGGCATGGAAATAACGGATATACGCCTGCTGCATAAGGAAGGCGGGGCGTCGGGCGTCTGGAAGAGGGAGGCTTGAGGACGATGAAGCTCAACCTGGCCATCATAACTTGCTCGAGTACGCGCAAGTTTGCTGAGGACACGGCGGGAGCAGCCCTTGCGGAGCGCATCAGAGCCCGGGGCTGGACGGTGCGCCTGCATGTCGTGGTGCCTGATAAGCGCGACCGCATCGCCCAGGCCATTGTGGACGCCTCAGCAGTATGCGACATAATCCTGACCTGCGGGGGGAGCGGCCTCTCGCTTGCGGATGTGACCCCCGAGGCCACTGCCGATGTGTGCGAGCGCAATGTGCCGGGCATCGCCGAAGCCATGAGGGCACTGAGCCTTGAGAAGACCCACAGAGCCATGCTCTCCCGTGCCGTCTGTATGCAGCGCGGCGCCACCCTCGTGGTCAATTTGCCGGGCAGCCTGCGTGCCGCCACCGAGTGCTTTGACGCGGTCTCCGACCAGTTTGAGCACGCCGTGCAGATGACCGCTGGAGGTGGGCACTGACCCTCGTTGCTCCCCCTGCTCCCAATTTTTCCACGAAGGTGGAAAAAAATGGTAAAAAGTGTTGCATTGTGGCAAGTAGTGGTATAGAATGACGAACACAAGCTGTTCAGGAAGCAATATCTATACCAAGGAGAGAAAACAATGGCAGGCCTTAAAGGCAGATATGACGGCAGGGTCGATGCCAAGGGTCGTGTGTCAATTCCCTCCAAATGCCGCAAATTGCTTCCTGAACAGCTTGTCGTGGCCAAGCATCCCGATAAGAAGCTCCCCGCTCTCGTACTGTATTCCGAAGATGGCTATGACCTGTGGTTTGACCGGCTCCTGGAGTCCAAGGGAGGAGCCAGGGCAAACGACGAGATGCAGGACAAGCTCATTGACGAGTACTACCAGGATTCAGGCAACGTGGAACCCGACGATCTGGGCCGCATCATCATCCCGTCCTATCTCCGTGAATATGCCGGCATCAAGCATGCCGTCGTCATAACAGGCGCTCGCGACCACCTCATCATCCGCACGCCAGAGGCCCTGGAAAAGAGCCGCGCTGGCTTTGCTGTCAATCCTGTGTACGATACGCCCGCCTCAGACCCTGGCGCTGCCAGGCCCTCGTCAGAGGCAGACAAACCCACGGGCCAGCCCACCGACAAACCCACAGCGGGGTCCGTTCATTCTGCTTCAGACCCTCTTTCGTAAGGCAGCTCTTTGACAGGTGAATATCGGCATACCCCCGTCATGCTTGAGGAGAGCAGACAGGCGCTGGCCCTCCGGCCCGGCGAAACCTACTGTGACTGCACTCTGGGGGGAGCAGGACACGCCCTTGCCATCGCGCAGGACCTTGCGCCGGACGGCCTTCTCATCGGCATAGACCAGGATAGCTCCTCTCTCACGGAAGCACTCTTGAGGATCTCACAAACGCAGCTTTCTTTCCACTACGAGATCCTCAAGGGCAACTTCCGCGATCTTGACACACTCCTGCTCGACGCCCGTGTCGTGGGCCTCGACGGGATACTCTTTGACCTGGGAGTCTCCTCACCACAGATCGACCTACCCAGCCGGGGTTTTTCCTACACGCAGGAAGCCCCCCTTGACATGCGGATGGATCCGGGTACACAAACCCTTACCGCAGCAGAGATCATCAAGAGCTCAAACACAGCAGATCTCACCCGGATACTCCGTAGCTATGGCGAGGAGCGTTGGGCCTCACGTATCGCGGCGCGCATCGCCCGGAGCCGTGCCACCGCTCCGCTCGAGACCACCACACAACTGGCAGCGCTCATCAGGGAAGCCATACCGGCGAGCCAGCGCAGAACGGGAGGCAATCCGGCAAAACGGAGCTTCCAGGCTCTGCGCATTGCCGTCAACGGGGAGCTCGACGCACTCACGCGTGGCCTGGACGCGGCGCTCAGGTGGCTTAACCCGGGGGGAAGAATCGTCGTCATCAGTTATCACTCCCTGGAAGACCGCATCGTCAAAAGGGCTTTTGCCCGGGCGGCAGAGGGCTGTGTATGCCCACCAGACCAACCGGTCTGCACCTGCAACAGGCATCCGATACTCACCACTGTCAGCAAAAAGGCACTCAGGCCCACGAGCGAGGAGACAGAGAACAACCCGCGGAGCCGGAGCGCCAGGCTTCGCTTCGCGGTTAAGGCTGGCGAGACCGGAGCGGCAGGCGCGGCTGTTGGCTGAGGCCGGCGCGACACCACTACGGCACCACAGGCATGAGAACGGCACCACAGGCTCTACAGGCCATACAGGCAAGACAGACGAAGCAGGCATCACCGGCACCACCGACAGGGATGGCAAGGCAGAAAAACCAGGCAGCAGGCCTAAGCAGGCCTTGCGTATGAGCGAGAGAACAGACGGGAGCGTAGTTACGAGAAGATGGCCCAGAGTAATCTGGCATATCGGCAAGAGGCGGAGGCAGAGCGTTATGACGCTCTGCCCATCCGCTCGCCGCGCCCTGCGCTCAGGACCATCGAGGGCACGAGGAGCCGCGCCGAGGCCGAACCGCGCACGGCGCCCTGGGTGCGCACACTCGTGGTAAGCTGTGCCGTCGTGCTGCTGGTCGTGGCCACGGTCTCCGTTGCGCGGATAAGCATTGCCAACGCCACCGTGCAGATGATGCAGACCGCCGAGCAGACCAGTGCCGCCATTGAGCAGGCGAGGGCGGTGGGCCTTGAGCTGGAGGTGCAGCACTCCCTTGCCAACAACCCCACGAGGATCCAGGACAACGCGGCCGTGCTCCACATTCTTCCTGCCGGTCAGCCTGCCACCGTACAGGCCAGAAACGGCTTTTCTGCTGAAACCCTGGACCAGATGCAGCGCGCGGCTGAGGAGGCCAGGGCTGCCGAGATTGCCTCGATGCAAGGCTCAGAGGCCGGCGAGAGCCATGAGTAGCACCAAAGACAGGGCCGGGCGCACATCGAACAGCAGTGTGCCCGTCTTCCTGCGACGCGACAGGGTAATCCTCGCGCTGTTCATCCTGCTGGCCGTGCCGCTGTGCATCCGTCTCTTTACCCTGACGGTTGTTGACGCACAGGAACTCTCCGAAGAGGGCTCCCTGGTGCGCACCTCCGAGATAAGCCTCACGGCCCGGCGCGGCACCATCTACGACCGCAACGGCAATGTCCTGGCCACGAGTGTGGACGCCACGACCATCTACGCAAACCCTTCCAAGATAGAAGACCCCAAGCAGACCGCGGGCATACTCCACGAAGTCCTCGGGGGCACTACCCAGGACTATTACGAGGCGATAAGTGCCGATCCGGAGTTGACCTTTGTCTATATCGCCAAAAAGGTCGATCCCGAGTTTGAGCAGGCCCTCCACGACGTCAATCAGGATTATATCAACGAGGAGGTTGCGGCCATCCAGGCACGGGGCGACGACGTGCCGCCTGAAATCATCACGCCGCTCACCGGTATCGAGTTTCTGCCGGACACCCGCAGGGAGTACCCCAAGGGCGCCACGGGTGCGCAGATAATCGGTGCGGTTAACGACGAGGGCGTGGGCGTGAGCGGCCTGGAACAGTGCTACGACAGCATACTCTGCGGCGTTGACGGTATGCGGGTCATCGAGGAAGCCAAGCAGATGAGCCAGAATCGCAGCCCACTGCCGATGATTGACAGTGTTGCCCTGGATGTGGAGCCTGTCGCTGGCAGCGACATCATCATTTCCCTCGACATTGAGATGCAGCAGTATCTGGAGTTGAACCTTCAGGCCGTGGCCAGCCAACGGGATGTGGACAATGCTTCCACGATGCTCCTCGACGGGTCTACGGGCGAAATAGTAGCCACGGCTTCCATCCCGCTCTACGACCGCGACACCATCACCACCGAGGAGGCGGAGCGCGGGGCCACCAACGCAAAGGCCATCACGCTCCCGTATGAGCCAGGTTCCACCTTCAAGGCCCTCATAGCCGGCATGACCCTGGAGCAGGGCCTCATGACAGCGGACGACACACTGTTCTGCCCGGCCTACCTGGAGATCTACGACAAGATCATCAAGGATTCCGTGGATCGCCCCGATCTGGATCTCTCCCTCAGGCAGATCGTCGCCAACTCCTCCAATATCGGCGTGAGCCTGCTGGAGATGCAGCTCGGCGACGAACTCTTCTACGACTATCTCACGACGATGGGTTTTGGTGAGCTTGCACACGTTGATTATCCGGGCGAGACCGCCGGAACGCTTGCCTCTGTGGAGGAGTGGTCACCCGTACAGGCGGCCAACATCGCCTTTGGGCAGGGGCTCGAGGTCAGTCTTTTGCAGATGGCCAGTATGTATGGTGCCATCGCCAACGACGGCATCATGGTACAGCCCCACTTTCTCATCGCGCGGCCCCAGTACGACGTGGAGCTGAGTTACGGAGAGAAGCGGGTCTTTAATGCCCAGACCGCCCGGGATCTCGAGGAACTCCTGCGCAGCTGTGTCACCGAGGGCTACGGCGTCAACGCCGCCGTTGAAGGCTACGAGGCGGTGGGAAAGACCGGCACCGCGGAGATAGGCAGCCTCTCCGGTGGCTACGACGGCGCTCAGGGCAACTACGTCTGCTCCTTTGTCGGTTATCTTGACAACTCGACGAGCAACTACGTCTTCATGAGCAGCTTTGAAAACCCCAGCAACTATGCCAACTCGCCGGCTACCACCTTCTTTTCTGTGGTCATGTCCTTTGCGGCCAATCGCTATATGATCCAGCCCCAGGCGGAGGCACCGGTTGCGGTGGAGGCAGAGGCGGCACAGGACAGCCTGGAGCAGGGCACGGCCACCCCACCCGATGCTGCCCACGGAGCCGTTGCCGGAGCCACGGAGCCGGCCCTTGCTCCTCCCACGCCCAAAGACTGGCTTTTGGACACTTCCGGCTGAGCGGGCCCTGGGAAAGACCGCTGGCCGCCCAGGCTCCCCGGCAAGACCCGTCACGTGAGATAAGGTAGAATTACCCCTCTATGAAACTGACCATCGAGCAAGTCATCACGCACGCAGACAGCAGGCTGCTGGTTCCTCCCCCGGACACCCACGCGGTTCTGCGTGCGTTGACGTGGGACTCGCGCCGCGTCATACCGGGCAGCCTCTTTGTGGGCATTGTCGGCGAGCAGGCCAACGGCAACAGCTATATCGTAGAGGCCATCGAAGCCGGTGCTGCTCTGGTCATCGCGTCCGAAGATCCCTCTCCCGCTGCCCTGGATGCGGCGGCAAGTCACGGCGTTGCCCTGTTACAGGCGCGTGACAATGACGTCATGAGTGCCCTGCAGAAGCTGGCCCGGGCCTGGCGGAGCGAGCTTGGCTCCACGGTGGTGGGCATAACCGGATCCTCGGGCAAGACCACGACCAAGGACCTCATTGCCGGCGTTGTATCGGCGCGCTTCAACACCCACGCGACGCTCGGCAATCGCAACAGTGAGCTGGGCCTTGCCGAGACCATCCTCAATGCCACGGAGCTTCACGAGCTTATCGTCTGCGAGATGGGTATGCAGGCGCAGGGGGAGATAGCGATGCTCTGCCAGGCCGCCCAGCCGCATATCGGCGTGGTGACCAATGTGGGCGTGGCGCACTGCGAGCTGCTCGGTTCGAGGGAGAACATCGCCCGTGCCAAGGCGGAGCTTCTGGAAAGCCTCCCCGACACTACCGGCATTGCCATTCTGCCGGGCGACGACCCCTATACACCCAGCCTGCGTGCCTTTGCCCAGCTCGACGAGCGAGGCTTAAGCATCATCAGCTACGGGCTCGGCGAGCAGAACGACATCAGGGCCACGCATATCGAATACGACGATCTGGGCCATCCCAGCTTTGACATCTGGACACCCGATGGCTCCTGCTATCCGGTGCGTCTGCAATTGCAGGGAGAACACAACGTCCTCAACGCCCTCGCCGCGGTGGCTGTGGGTCTGAGGGTGGGTGTCCCGATTGCCAGCATCATCGAGGCCGTGGCCACGGTCAAACCGGCGGCGCTGCGCCAGGAGATGCTCCGGACAGCTCAGGGCGAACTCATCCTCAACGACACCTACAATGCCAATCCCGACTCCATGCGGGCGGCGCTCTCCCTGCTCAAACGGCTGGCCACCAGCGGCAAGCGCGTGGCGGTATTGGGCGATATGTACGAGCTGGGCCCCGAGGAGGCCAGATACCATCGTCAGATAGGTGAGTACGCCTTTGTCAACGGTGTGGATGAGCTCGTTACCGTAGGGAGCCTCGGCGCGGAGATAGCGGCCGGCGCCCTGGCCGTGGGAATGCCAGCCGAGAGAGTGCACCGGTGTTCGGATGTTGCCGAGGCGCTGGAGGCGCTGAGCACACTCAGGCAGCCGGGAGAGGTTTCTCAGGAGCCGGAACAGGATGTGCCTTTGCGCCAGACGCAGGACTCGCCCTCTCCACACGAAAGCTCAAGCCCAGAGGACTCCTGGGCCTACTCCTCCGTCATACTCGTCAAGGCCTCTCGGGGCATGCAGCTTGAGCGCATCGCGCGGGGCCTTGTTGCCGAGGCAGAGAACCCGGCCTAGCCATGTTCAGCGAGACGATCATCCAGCAATACCCGACCTTTCTGGTCTTTCTGGCCATCTTCATCGCCATGGCTATCACCATGATCCTGCTTCCCTTCTGGATACGGGTTCTCAGGGTCCGGCAGATAGGGCAGCAGATACGCGCCGACGGCCCGCAACACCATATGGTCAAGCAGGGCACGCCCACCATGGGAGGGGTTGTCATCCTCCTGGCCGTCGTGGCCACGGCGCTGCTGTGCGGAAACCACGACAGCCCTTCGCAGACCGTCCCCCTCATCCTCGTCATCCTGGTGACCGTGGTCACCTGCGTCATGGGCCTTATCGACGACCTGTCCAAGGTCGTTCTGGAACGCTCGCTGGGCCTTCGTCCCAATGCCAAGATGCTCTGCCTTACCGTCATCTCTGTGGCGTTTTGCCTGGCTGCCGTCAATCTGGCAGGCATCGAGCCTACCGTGACCATCCCCTTCATTGCCACCCTCGACTTCGGTGTCCTTACCACGACCATCGATCTGGGCAACGGCGCGAGCTTCTCCATCCCCTGGCTCTACGTCTTCTTCGTGTTCGTGCTGATGACCGGCATGAGCAACGCGGTCAACCTGGTTGACGGGCTCGATGGTCTGGCCGCCGGAGCGGTGATGATTGCCATGGTGGTCATGGCGGCCATTGCCTACCGCACCGATCAGATAAACCTGGCCCTCTTTGCTGCTGCCGTCACCGGGGCCTGCGTGGGCTTTCTGTGGTTCAACGCCCATCCGGCCAGCATTTTCATGGGAGACACCGGCTCGCTGGCCCTGGGTGCGGCCTTTGCCGCGCTTGCCGTGCTCACCAAGACCGAGGTCGTCTCACTCGTTGTAGGGGGCCTCTTCGTTTTGGAGGCGCTGAGCGTCATCATCCAGGTTGGCTATTTCAAGCTCACGAGAAAACGCGTCTTTCTCATGGCGCCGCTCCATCACCATTTTGAACAGAAGGGGTGGAGCGAGACCAAGGTGGTCATCCGCTTCTGGATAATCACCGCACTGCTGGCCTGCATAGGCTTCGCGCTGTTCTTTGCCCAGAGCCTCTGAGGGGTGGCAACGGGAGGATGGGGCAGTGGGACAGCAGGGACGGGGCAGTTGTCCCACTTTAACTGAGATATTTTCAAAATATCTGCCCATCTAGCAGGTATGTTGTCACTTTTGCGCGCAGAGGTGTGGGACAGATGCCCCGTCCCCGCTGTCCCAAACGCTGGCAACCAGCGATAACGATTGTATTGCAGACAGCTTATTGCGGAGACCGGTTTTCACTGTCAAAAGGTGTAGGTTTTGACAGTGGCACGGAGCGGGCCTTTTCTGGGGGGAA
>JAISEO010000086.1 GCA_031264075.1 Coriobacteriales bacterium
TTCCAGGTCTGTTCGGGAGTGCAACGTCACTACTTGCGGTAATGGCGTTGTGCTCACGGGCAGAGCTGGGGCAAATCAGACGTGAGATGGCGGGCAATGAATAAATCGGCGCCTCCCTAGGCGAATGGTGTGGGGCGAGCAGAGCTACGAAAGGCACCGGGAACATGACCAGAAGCGATACAGGCGATGCATGAGTTCAGCCTCATGACGGGCGTGCTGGATGCCGTTCTCGTGTCCGCTCAGGAGAACAGGGCCCGTCGGATAGTGGAGATAAAGCTGGTAGTAGGAGAGATGGCCGAGGTGCTCGACGATGCCATGGACTTTGCCTTTGAGGCCCTCAGCCCCGGCACCCTGGCCGAAGGCGCGCGCCTTACGATTGTCAAGCTTGCTCCCAAAAGCCGATGTCTGGCCTGCGGGGCGGAGTTTGCACACGACCGATATCATTTTGCGTGTGCACAGTGTAACTCCCTGGCAACGGAGCTCATAGCCGGCCGGGAGCTGTATATAGAATCGATGGAGATAGAAACCGAGGAGCAGAAACCTGTAGGCCCATGAAAGTCGAGCTCAACAAACCGATACTCGATCTCAACAATCGCCTTGCGCACGAGAACCGCGAGCGTATGCGTGCACAGAGCATCTATATGCTCGACCTGCTCGCCTCGCCCGGGGCCGGCAAGACCAGCCTCATCCTCGCAACGATTGCCGCCCTCAAAACCTCGTATCGTATCGCGGTTATCGAGGGCGATATCGCAAGCGATGTGGATGCGGTAAAGATACGGGAGGCCGGCATCCCGGCCGTGCAGATCAACACGGGCGGGGCCTGTCACCTTGAGGCGGCCATGATTGCCCGTGCGCTGGAGGCGCTCGACCTTGCTGCCCTCGACCTCATCATCATAGAGAACGTGGGTAACCTCGTCTGCCCCACCGACTTTGACCTGGGTGAAGACGCCAAGGCCATGATACTCTCGGTGCCCGAGGGCCATGACAAGCCACTCAAGTATCCGGGGGTGTTTCAGGTGGCACGCGCCGTTGTTCTCAATAAGCGGGATACGCTGCCATATTTTGACTTTGACGAGACCGCTTTTGCCCAGTCGCTTGCAGAGCTTAACCCACATGCGGTACTCTTTCCCCTGAGCGCCACGGAACACACAGGCCTTGAGGCCTGGACCCAGTGGCTTGCCAGCCAGATTGAGGAGAAGAAACTTTGCAGCTGATAATCACCGAGAAAAACGACGCAGCCAAGCGCATCGCGGATCTGCTGAGCGTCAAAAAGCCCCAGGCCGACAAGGTCTTCGACACACCCGTGTACCGGTTTGAATGGAAGGGCACCGAATGCGTCGCACTCGGGCTCCGCGGGCATATCCTCGAGGTAGACTTTACGCCCACGCTCTCGTATGGCAAAAAACTGGGCTGGTACGGCATCGGCGAGGACGGCACAACGAGGATCCCCGCCCAGCTCCCCGAGATCCTGCGTAAGCCTCCCTATAAGAAGAAGAAGCCCTTTACGGAAGACAGTGTCGATCTCAAGAGTTGGAAGCTGGAGGCACTCCCCTATCTCGTGTTTGCGCCGCTTGAGAAGCTTCCCAAGGAAAAGGGCCTCATCCGTTCCATCAAGAACCTGGCCGCCAAGGCCGAGAGCGTCTGCATCGCCACCGACTTCGACCGCGAGGGAGAGCTCATAGGCATGGACGCCCTCAATATGGCGCTGGAGGCCAACCCCAGGCTTGCGGTAAGCCGCTCGCGCTACTCCTCCTTTACCAAGGCGGAGATTACCAGCGCCTTTGACAACCTGGTACAGATGGACTTTGACCTGGCCAGTGCCGGTGAGAGCCGCCAGTTCATCGATCTCATCTGGGGTGCCGTGCTCACCCGCTTCCTCACCATTGCCAAGTTTGCCGGCTACGGCAACGTGCGCCCCTCCGGCCGTGTGCAAACGCCCACGCTGGCTTTGGTGGTGGCTCGCGAAAAGGAGCGACTGGCCTTTGTTCCCGAGGATTACTGGGTGCTCAAGGCACAGTTGCAGAGCAGCGCCGCAGATGACAGCACCGCGTTTGAGGCCGTACACAAGACCGCACGCTTCAAGCAAGAGCGCGAGGCCCAGGCCGCCTACGGCGCTGCCAGCGCTGCCCAGAACGCAAGGGTTACCAGCATCACGAAAAAGCAGCGCAAGGTACTGCCTCCCGCGCCGTTTTCCACGACCTCTCTCATGGCCGCCGCCAGTGCGGAGGGCCTCTCGCCGGGGCGCACCATGCGCATTGCCGAGTCGCTGTACATGGCCGGCTACATCAGCTATCCCCGCGTGGACAATACGGTGTATCCCGATACGCTGGACCTGCGAGAAGTCACCGGCATGCTGGCGAATATTGCGCAGTACTCCTCCTATGCCCGCGGCCTGCTTGCCAAGGGGCAGCTCAGCGCCACCCGCGGCAAGACCTTTGACACCGACCATCCGCCCATCTATCCTACGGCGGTTGCCTCTCAGGATGCGCTTCGCGCGGACGAGTGGAAGCTCTACAACCTCGTAGCCCGCCGTTTTCTCGCCACACTCAGCGGCCCCGCGGTGGTTGAGGGCACCAAGGTGAGCCTGGATATCGGGAGTGAGCCCTTTGAGGCCAAGGGCGATGTACTGGTGGAGCCTGGGTTCCGAGGCATCTACCCCTACGGACTCAAAAAAGACGAACAGCTGCCACAGCTTACGCAGGGCCAGGAGGTGGCAGTGCGGGGTGTTAGCCTGGACAAGAAGCAGACCGAGCCACCCAGCCGCTTCTCTGCCGGACGTCTCATTCAGGAGATGGAGAAGGCAGGGCTCGGCACCAAGTCTACCCGCCACTCCATCATCGAACGCCTCGTCGAGGTGCGCTATATCCAAAACGACCCCGTGGAGCCTACGCAGCTCGGCATCGCCGTCATTGACGCGCTGGGCGCCTATGCTCCCCATATCACCACTCCCGAGATGACCGCGCAGCTGGAGAGCGAGATGAGCAGCATCGCCGCAGGCACAGATAAGCGCGATGCCGTGCTGATGCACTCCCGCAGACTCCTGGAAGCGGAGATGAACGTGCTCATCCCCCATAAGGACGATGTGGGCGAGGCACTGGCCGAGGCGGTGTCTGCCGACGCTCGCATAGGTAGCTGCCCGCGCTGCGGTAAGGACCTCCTCATCAAGCAGAGCGTCCGTACCGGAGGAAGCTTCATCGGTTGCAGCGGTTGGAAGTCTACGGGCGACGGCTGTGATGTTACCTACCCGTTACCCCAGGGCAGAGTAGAAGCGGTGGACGAGGTGTGCCCGGTCTGTGGCAAGCCGCAGATCAAGATAACGCAGTTCAGGCAAAAGCCGCTGGTGCGCTGTGTAGACCCCGAGTGCAGTTCTAATCAGGAGCCAGCGCTGGATGTGGGGGAGTGCCAGACCTGCAAGGCCCATGGCTGGGAGGGTCGTCTGATTGCCCAGCGATCGCCCCGCAGTCTCAAACGCTTTATCCGGTGTACGAATTACGACGAATGCAAGACCAGTTATCCCCTGCCACAACGCGGGGAGCTTTCTGCCACCAACAAAGTCTGCGAAGCCTGTGGCGCGCCCAAGGTCGTTGTTAAGACCAGTCGTGGACCCTGGGAGCTGTGTCCTAACCCGGAGTGTCCCCTGCGTGAGGAAGCTGAAGCGGCCAAGGCTGCCAAGGCGACCAAAAAGAAGACGGCTAAAAAGTGAAAAAACCCTACAAACCCTCAAGTTACTTTATAGTTTGCCTCTCATCTCCTTCAGGCATTGACGGGGGAGCTACTTTCTTGTTACTATAGTTGTCCCCCCCACTGGCTAGCACAGGGTCAACCCGTGCTAGCCTTTCAGTCCGACTAGTGAGCAGTCACAGGCTCTCATGGGTAAAAGCCCGACACGGGTAGCTACGTCAGAGACTGTACACATACAACGCCATATCGCCCTTCGCCCTGGTCCTACCCCGCCAAGCGAAGGATTCCCTAAACTGTCCGGTACAGGTCCTACCCCGCCTGTGCCGGACAGCTGTTTATTCTGCCGTTGACGGGACACCTTTCACGCGAGAAAGGTGTGGCAGTACCAGCGGTATTGGCGGTATTCGCAGTAAAGGCGGCGATGGCGTTATTGACAGTGCCGGTGCTGGAATTGGGAGACCCGCCGGAGAAAGGCGCGTATCGGGGAAGCGATTAAAAGAGGGAGATGCTCACAGAACGCAGCGCGGTGCAGCCGATGTTTACCGCTACCGGCAGGGCGGCGATGTGGCAGGGAGCGCTCTCAATATGCACGGCAAGCGCCGTGGTGGAGCCACCCAGGCCACCGGGGCCGATGCCCAGCTCATTGACGCGAGTGAGCAGCTGCTCCTCCAAAAGCGCTATCTCCGGGTTGGGGTGTATGCTCCCTATGGTTCTCAACAGGGCGTGCTTGGCAAGACCGGCCACCCTGTCAAAGCTGCCTCCCACCCCCACGCCCAACACCAGGGGCGGGCAGGCATTGGCTCCCTTGGCGGCAACGGCTTCTATGACAAAATCCAACACGCCGTTAACACCGGCACCGGGCGGCAACAGGGCAAGCGCTGAGGCATTGTCTGAACCGCCGCCCTTGAGCATGATGTGCAGGGTGGCCGCAGGCGTGCTTACAGGACAAGCCGGGTCGCCCTCTGAAGGAGCGGCAGGCGTGTTGCCAGGCTCGGCTTGTCGTCTCAACAGCAGCTCGCAGAACGCAGGGGTATTGTCCTGGGTGTTAACGCGGTCAAGCAGGGCATCCCGCACCATGCTCATGCGCATCCCCGAGGCCTTTGAGGCCCTGGCCACGGCCGCGTCCACCTGAGAGAACAGGTCTGCCGCAAAACGCACGTCGCCGCTGGCCTCCACACACACCCACACGTACCCGGTGTCCTGACACAACGGCAAACCCTCTGTAGCAGCCAGGGAGGCATTGGCCAGGAGTTGCTCAAGCACCTCGACGCCTCGCTCGCTCACCTCGGTGGCAAGCGACGCTTCCAGCGCGGCCAGATAGTCGGGGCGCAGCGTACAGGCCAGCCTCGCCACGTGCTCTTCTACCAGCGCGGCAAGTTCTGCCGCGTCGAGGGTTATGCTGCGTCTCAGTCTCATAGGCCCATGGTAGCACAGCGCTGTGCTATCATTTGGTGGAGAAAGTTAGGAGCGCGCATGAAAGCTATCATTCCCGCCGCAGGCCAGGGAACTCGGTTTTTGCCGGCGAGCAAGGCGGTGCCCAAAGAGATGCTGCCCGTGCTGGACAAGCCGATGATCCAATACGTCGTCGAGGAAGCCCTGGCTGCCGATGCCCGTGAAGTCATCATCATCTGTAACGACGACAAGCCCGAGATTGCGGCGCACTTCTCCCCCAGCCCTGACCTCGTACGGAGCCTTGAGCATAAGAACAACACAGCCCTGGCTCAAAGCGTACGACACGCCGGCGCTCTTCCCGTTTCGTTTGCGCAACAGAATGAGCCTCTGGGCCTCGGCAACGCCGTGCTCCAGGCAGGGGACTTCGTGTGCGACGATAGCGAGGGCTTCTTCGTCCTGCTCGGCGATGTCCTCGTGCCGGACAACGGACTGCTTACGCGGATGCGCACGGTGTCAGAGGCATACGGCAACGCCGGGGTGCTCGCGGTTATCCGCGTGCCGGATGAGGACGTCTCGCGCTTTGGCATCATCGACGCCGAGCTCATAAGCGGAAGCGAGCAGGATGGCACGGCGGTGTGGCAGATAAACGCCCTCGTGGAAAAACCGCTGCTGCACGAAGCCCCCAGCAATCTTGCTATTTTCGGCAGATACCTCCTCACCCCCCAGATAATGCAGCTACTCGCCCATACGGGGCCCGGGGCAGGCGGTGAGATCCAGCTCACCGATGCCCTCGAAGCACTGCTGCAGAGCGAGCCCCTGTATGCCATCGAGGTAGACGCGGATGAGGGCCTTGACTGCGGCACCATCGCAGATTGGCTTTCTGCCAATATAAGACTGGCCGCACGTGATGCCGAGTTGTCAAAAGTGGTATCCGCGGCATGTGATAGAATCTTCTGAGAACCTCGCTAGCGGGGCTCGTACCTACACGTTTTATACGACTTACACGACTTGAGAGGCGCACATGGAAGAACCAACCCTTATAGAGAGTCTGATAGGCGTTCCCATTCCGGATTATGTCCTGTGGATAGCTATTGGCGTTATCGTTGTCGTTGCCATCGCTCTGGTTGCCTGGGGATTCTTCAAAGAAGTCAACAAGAAATAGCCACACATGCCCAGGCACGCTCACACCGCTGAGACCACTGCAAAAGGTGGCCTCCTTTCGCGTTTGCTGCTGATTTTTGGTAGCATACTCCTGGCTGTGGCGGTGCTTATCGGGGCTTACATCGTCTGGCAGTATCTTGACGCGCAAAACCGCTACAACACGCTGCAGTCCGTCGCCGGGCTCGAACTCACTCAGTCTGAGTCTGTGGTGGATCCCAACTTGCAGGTCGATGACCTGAGCTTTGACTGGGACGCGCTCAGGGCCCTCAACCCCGATGTCGTGGGCTGGATTATCGTTCCCGGCACCAATATCAACTACCCCATAGTGCAGGGCAGCGATAATAGCTACTACCTCTACCACCTGTTTGACTCCACGTCTTCGGGCACCGGCGCCATCTTTGCCGACTACGAGGGAAGCGCCACGCTCACCGGCCAGCACAACATCATCTACGGTCACAATATGTTTGACGGCTCCATGTTCTCCGACATGCTCATGTACACCAAGCAGAGTTATTTTGACGAGCACCGCAGGATCTATGTGTGCACGCCAGAAGCCAATTACGAGCTGAGCGCCGTAGCGGCCATCAATGTTGACGCTGACGCACCCCTGCGTGAGTTCTCTTTTGCGGACCAGGAGAGTTTTACCACCTTTGTACGGGAGACGCTCGCCTCGGCCGTAACAACAGCGTCGGACCTTGAAGACCGCATCGCAGAGGCCAGCTCGCTGTATTCGTTCGTGACCTGTGAGACCTTTGATGCCAGCCGGCGCATTATCCTCTGTGCTGTGCCGACAAGAACCGTGGACCTTGCAGATGTTGAGCTCTGACGTGACGTGCGGGATGCGTCCGGATAAACCTGAAGAAGCGTGCGGGGTCTTTGGTGTCTATGCCCCGGGTGAGGATGTGAGCCGCCTCACCTACTTTGGCCTCCATGCCTTACAACACCGCGGGCAGGAAAGTGCTGGCATCGCCGTGGGCGACGGAGCTTCTGTCGTAGCCAACAAGGATATGGGCCTCGTGACGCAGGTCTTTGACGAAGGTGCCCTGTCTGCCCTCACCGGACATGTGGCCATAGGGCACACGCGCTACTCCACCTCGGGAGGACACAGCTCCTGGGAGGCAGCCCAGCCACACCTCTCCACCATCACCGATGAGATTATCGCCCTGGCCCATAACGGCACGCTGGTTAACTCCGGTGCCCTGGGCAGGCGGCTTGTGGAGCTGGGCGTTACCTTTCGCTCCAGCGCCGACTCCGAGGTAGCCGCCAAGCTCATCGGCTACTTCACGCAGGAGAGCCATCATATGCGCGAGGGCATCCGGCGCACCATGGAGCTCATCGAGGGCGCCTATGCCATGGTACTGATTACGCAGGAGGCCTTGTATGCCTTCCGCGACCCCCACGGCATCCGTCCCCTGGTTATCGGACGCCTGCCTCAGGAGCGTGGCTGGATAGTGGCCTCCGAGACCTGCGGGCTCGACATCGTCGGCGCGGAATACTACCGCGATGTGGAGCCGGGCGAGGTCATCCGTATCAACGGTACCGCAAACGCGGGCCTGGTCATTGAGCAAGCGGTGCCCGCGCGCTCGCATGCGCTCTGCATCTTTGAATACGTCTATTTTGCCCGGCCGGACAGCATCATCGATGGCATGAATGTGTACCAGGCCCGCGATGCCATGGGCAGGCACCTCGCCCGTACGGCACCGGTGGAGGCCGACGTGGTCATTGGCGTGCCGGACAGCGGGGTGCCTTCTGCCATAGGCTACGCGGGTGAGAGCGGTATCCCCTATATCGAGGGCATCGTCAAGAACCGCTACGTCGGGCGCACCTTTATCCAGCCTACGCAGGCCCTGCGTGAGCGTGGCATCCGGCTCAAACTCAACCCGCTGGCTTCCAGCATCGCCGGCAGGCGCCTCGTGGTGGTGGACGACTCCATCGTGCGCGGCAACACCGCTCGCCAACTGGTAACCATGCTGCGCGAGGCGGGTGCCCGCGAGATACATCTGCGCATCGTCTCTCCCCCGGTTTCCTGGCCGTGCTTCTACGGCATAGACACCGATGTGCAGGAGCAACTCATCTCCGCCAGGATGAGCGTGGACGAGATTGCGGAGCATATCGGCGCGGATTCGTTGGCGTACATCTCGGAGGCAGGCCTGGTTGGCTGTATACAGGGCAGACACCAGGGCTATTGCACGGCCTGTTTCTCCGGCTCCTATCCCGTCAAGATTACCGAGAGGCAGCAGCAGAGCTGCTTCTGCGACACCATGGAGCCCCAGTGGTGGCCCCAGGAATCCCTGGGGATGAGCGCGTTGTTTTAGAGGGCTTTAGGGGAAGTGTTCTCCCCTCTCTCCCAGGATTCTGCTACACTGATGCTGGTAGCACCGTCGGGCCCTGCTGCCGAGGTTTCTGATCGTTGCCCGAACGCCTGGCGCTGAGCCTTTGGCACGCCGGGCGTACAACTGAGATCAAGAGGAGCACATCCATGCCTGAACTGCCCGAAGACTCGGGGCGCCGTCCGTTGCGCGCCCTTGCTACGCATCAAAAGACGCAGCACACGCAAAGAAGCGTGTATCCAGACTCCCAACAACAGGCAAGGCAAACACAGAATACGCGGCACGCAGTGCGACCGAACTCCTCACAGAAAACGGAGCGTGAGCCCGCCTCGCGCGCGGCCGACATTGCCCAGACAGGCGTCATTGCCGCGCTCTACGCCGCACTGACCCTGCTCACGCTCACACTTTTGGGGGGCCTGGCCTTTGGGCCGGTGCAGTTCAGGCTTTCTGAGGCGGTGTGCGTGCTGGCACTCTTTACACGCAATGCCATTCCCGGCCTTGCCATTGGGTGTGCGCTCGCAAACCTCATTGGCATCGCACTTAACGGCAGCGGGGCGCTGGGACTCCTGGATGTGTTTGGCGGCTCTGCGGCAACCTTTCTGGGCGCATGGTGGTGCTGGCGCATGCGCAGCAGGGTGGGCCTAGCGCTGCTCGGCCCGGTGGTAGCAAACGCTATTATCGTATCTGCCTACCTGCCAATACTTCTCGCGGCTGCTGGATTTTATACCATTCCCTTTACCGAGATCTCCCTCGCCCAAAGCTACCTCACCATGTATCTGTTTGGTGTAGTGGCCCTGGGCCTGGGAGAAGCCCTCGTCGTATACGCCCTGGGATGGCCCCTCCAAGCGGCCCTCAGACGCACGCCGCTGTTCTCACAAAGGGCTGAGGCTGGTTGAGCCGGCAAAAAATGCCTCAGCCTATGGCAGATGATACGCCCTCCCCTCCTGTATTTGACAATGCCCTGTCAAACGAATAGGATAGTGGATTGTTTTTGCAGGAGTAAGTACTGAGTGCGCGGTCATACTATGGCCAGGAAAGGGTCTGACATGGAGAGCGTAACTGACGACACTATAAAAAGAAGCCTGCGCTTTACTAATGAGATGTGCAAGGACACTAATACCTATACTGCAGATACCCAGTTTTGGAACATAGTAAAGTCGGGAAGCAACAAGCTTCTGAACGATGAGGGATATATTCGCTCGATTTTTCCCGACTTGGTTCAGGAATAAGAGCCCTATGCTTTCGAGCGGTTTATTTGATGGCATTGAGAATGAAGTCGAAGCCAGTGCCGGTGCTGTTCAAGCCGTGTTGGATACCTTCGTTTCAAGTCAGGTCAGTATAGACTTATATAAAGAAATCGAAGGCACATTCTATAAATTCAAATTATGCTTCAAGAGATCAACGAACGCTTTGCTTTCCATTTGATACTGAGCACCTTCGTCGAACAATATGGACAACTTGTTGACAACTATGGGTTGCCTTTACACACTGAGGCCTATCAAAAACGATTTATCCATGCTTTACGGTATCGCAGTTTTACTGAGGATTCTCTGATGCTATTGACCGAGTCGCTTGGAAAAGAGGGTTTCAGGTTGGCTGTCCTGTAGCTCCATAAACCAGTTGTACAGGAGCTCAGATCGGGATCTGCCAGGCACTACACGCGCCATAAAAGCGAAATCCGAAGATCGTTACAGCGATAACAGCAGCAGAAGCACAACGAGAAACTGGAGAAGACATGGAGCGGGCACAGCATATGATGAGAGAGACCTTGACGGCGATGATTGCCTCACTTGAGAAGGGCGAGGCCCTCGAGGTGGGCGCAGAGGATTTTGCCCGGTTTGCGCCTGAGTTTACGGCGGAGCAGCTTGCGGATCATCCCGCTATCACTCCCCGTGCTCTGGACGCCCTGTTTGCCAGCCTCACCGCAAGCGATATTCCCACGCTCACGCGTGCGCTCCGTGCCCTGGACGAACAGTGCCCTTCCTGGCTGGGCTTCAAGCTGGTCACCGACCCCGAGGCGGCGGTTAACAGCGAGGACACCGATGTGGTAGGCATACGGGGCGAGGGCGAGGGCAGTGCCGACGGCGAGCCGGGTATCTTCTTTGCCACGGAAGACAAGGAGCTGGTGTTCTCACGGCCCTATTCCAACAGGGATCGCTTCCAGATGCTCGACATCACGCGCGGGCCCCACATGCATAACGAGCAGTATGCCGGCGTGGCGTGGCTCTCCATCCCGCTTGAGCAGGCGGGGAGGGCTTTCATCTTCGGTGCGGGCGAGGTGCCGCTGTGGGTGGCACGCATGGCAAAGGACGTAGGCTTTGCTTCCGTTGTGCTGGATGACGACGAGGAGTATCTCAACGCGGAGCGCTTTCCCCACTCTGAACTGGTGCTCGTCGAGGACTATGAGGCACTGCCAGCTTTAGGTATAGGCGAGCGCGACTACGTACTCGTGCTCACACGCGGACACATGCACGACCCCGAGGCGCTCATGTACGGCATCAACACCGGTGCTCACTATGTGGGTATGATGGGATGTGCCACCAAGAACGAACGCGTCTTTGCCATGGCAAAGGTCGCAGGCATCAGCACCGAGCAGCTGGAGGCCACGCACTCCCCCATCGGTCTCAAATTCGGAGCCAAGACCCCGCCGGAGCTGGCGCTGTGCATAGTAGCCGAGATAGTTCAAGACCGCGCCGAACGCAGAAAATCCTGCTAAAAAGCGCAGAGTGGCCCGCTGCGCGCCAAAGGGACGAGTTGACAGTGGGGACGGGTCTTTTTGTCAACTTTTGGGACACCAGCCCCGTCCCTCTTGTCCCACGCCTCCTGTCCCAAAAGTTGACAAAAAGACCCGTCCCCACTGTCAACTCGTCCCTTCAACAGACCTAGCCCCCAAACTCCTCGGGAGGTCTGGCCGCGGCCGCGGCCGCGCCTTGCTCGTCCGCCGCACGGATGACCGCTCTGCGTGTCTTGCCGTTGATGGTTTTGGGTAGTGCGTCCACATAGACGATGATGCGCGGGTACTTATAGGGCGCGGTCTCGCGCTTCATGAAGGTCTGTATCTCCTTCGTAAGCTCTTCCGAGCCCCGATAGCCCGGCTGCAACACGATAGTGGCCTTGACCGACTTGCCGCGCAGCTCGTCCGGCACGCCGGTTACGGCACATTCGCGTACGCTCGGGTGCGTCAGCAAGACGCTCTCTATCTCAAAGGGACTGATGCGGTAGCCGCTCGACTTGATAACGTCGTCGTTGCGGCCCACGTAGAAGATGTAGCCATCCTCATCCTTCCAAGCGGTGTCGCCCGAGTGATACCAGCCGTCGTGGATGGCAGCCGCGGTCTTCTCCGGGTCGCGGTAGTATTCCAGCATGATGCCCGGCGGACGGTTGTCAGGGTCGTAGGCGATGCAGATCTCACCGGTCTGCCCCACGCTGCACTCCTTGCCCTCCTCATCAAGGAGACGCGTAGTATAGAGAGGCACCGCGCGGCCCATGCTGCCCGGTTTGGGCGTCATACCCGGCATGTTGGCTATGGTCACCGGCGTCTCGGTCTGCCCAAAGCCGTCCATCAGGGTGATGCCGGTGAGTGCCTTCCAGCCGGCAAGCAGGTCGGGGTTGAGCGCCTCGCCTGCGCACACGCAGTATTCCAGGGAAGAAAGCCGGGCGCTCTCCGCGGATCCGTTCAGGAACATGCGGTACATGGTGGGCGGACAGCAGAAGGTGGACACCTGATACTTGTCCACGAGGCCCAGCAGCTCTCCGGCATCAAAGCGGTCGTAGTCGTAGGTGAGCACGCAGGCTTCCATGAGAAACTGCCCGTAGAGCTTGCCCCACACGGCCTTGCCCCAGCCGGTGTCCGCGATGGTAAAATGCAGGCCGCCGTCGCTCTTGACGTTTTGCCAGTGCTTGGCCGTGCCGAGGTGTCCGAGTGAGTAACTCGAGTCATGGAGCACCATCTTGGGGTTGCCGGAGGTGCCCGACGAGAAGTAGGTGATCATCGGCTCGGAGGCCTTGGTGGGCACGCGCTGCCACGTGGGGCTCGCGGCCTGCACGCCGGTGTTGAAGTCCACCCAGCCCTCGCGCTGCGTTGGCAAAGCACACAGCCCCGCCTCACCGGAGAGCGCCCCGCCGAGTCCCAACCGTTTTACCTGGCTGAGTTCCGGCAGGCCAAAGCTGAGCCCTCCACCGCCGCCGTTAACGAGGATGCGCCGCCGGAGCACCGGCACCAGCGGCAGGGCATTGTCGACTATCTGCGCTATCTCGCCTACGTCGGTGACGATTATCGTGGTGACCCCCGCCTCGTTGATGCGGTATTCCAGGTCGTGTTCCTTGAGCATGAAGGTGGCCGGCACCAACACCGCCCCAATCTTATGCAGGGCCAGGGCCGTGAACCAGAACTGGTAGTGGCGGCGGAGTATGACCAGTACCCTGTCGCCCTTCTCAACGCCCTGCTCCACGAGGAAGTTTGCCGTCTTATCGCTCCAGTACTTGAGGTCGGCAAAGCTGAAGAGGTGCTCCTCACCCTCCGGATTACACCACTGCATGGCCGGGCGGCTGGGTTCAGCGGCGGCGATGTCGTCCACCACGTCATAGGCAAAGTTATAGTCTTCGGGATAGTGCACGGAGAAGGTCTCCAGCACACCGTCTTCATCATAGGTTTCCTCGGCGTATCTGAGGTGTATGTTTCGCATACCAGTGCCTTTCTTATGCTTGGCTCTCTCGCTGTATTGTCAAGCGAGCTGAGGTCTGTGTGTTTGGGTTGCCGCCTCTTGCTGAGGGAGTACTGAGAAAAGAGGCGATGGCAGGGATTGAACAGGGAGAAGACAGGCACGGGGCTGTGTCGCGGGCCAGGAGCAAGGCCGCCGGACAACAACCAGCCGCGCCTAGATAATTGGTGCCCCCGGCACTTCCGCGCCCGGCTTGAGCACAACAGCCAGAAAGACGCAGGGCTCGCCGCCGGTGGCTATCATGCCATGGCCACGTGCGGAGTCGTAAAAGACCAGATCCCCTGCCCCGAGCTCCTCCACATGGTCTTCATAGGCAAAACGGAGCTTCCCGGAGATGACATAGTCCAGCTCCTGGCCCTCGTGGTACGAGAGGTGGATGGGCTCGTCCTGCTCGGCCTCAAGATAGGGAGCGGTAACGATGAAGGGCTCCGCCAGCTTATGCTTGAACAGCGGCGCCTGGTGGAGGTATTCAAAACCCGCGCGCCGCTTGATAACCAGCCCATCGCCCGAGCGACTTATCTCATAGCCGGTGAGATGCGGGGCCTCGCCGGTGAGCAGCTCGATAACGTCCACGCCCAGCACCGTCGCGCACTTATAGAGAAAGGTAAAGGAGAGATCCTGCGTGCCACTCTCCTGCGCCTCGTATTCCTCGACGCTGCGCCCTGTGGCCTGGGCCATTTCTTCAAGGCTGATGCTGCTGTCTTCCCGCAGCGACCTGATGCGGTTGACCACCTCTTTGATATCCGGTTCTTGCTTGTGCATGTCTCTCCCTCCTTTCCTGTGTATTTTTCCTGTGTGGTACAGGGTATCAGAACAGCCTCTGATTATGCACGAAGATGCGGCAATGCACAAGGAGTTGACAGGGGGACGGGTCGTTTTGTCAACTTTGGTTAAAGT
>JAISEO010000069.1 GCA_031264075.1 Coriobacteriales bacterium
GTCCCCAGCAACACCCTCACTTTTACCGAATCCGGCAGCTATGACATCAGTGATGATGGCCTCGGTTTTACGGGAAGGACGATAGCCCTGGGCACCGAGGGCATGGAAGTCTCGCTCAATGTCCAAAGCGACATCACGGGACTATCCCAGATAACGGTGTCCAGCCTGCTCGGCCAGGTACGGACACTCAACTTGAACCTGAACAGCTATGCGGTCACCGTATCCGGCGGTGGCAACCTTGCCGTTTGCCGTGGCGCAACGCTTGAGGTAACGGGCGAGGCCGGCTCGGCGCTGAACGTGAATGGAGTCAGCAATTATATAGCCGCGATTGGCGGCCGGGAAGGCCAAGGCGCGGGCAGTATGACTTTCAAGGGCAGCGTCACGGTTAACGCCAATGCTGATAATGGCAGCGCATACCAAAGGGGTGCAGGGATAGGTGGGCCATCACGTACCGGCGGCTCTAACACCGACTACAACAGCAACGGCTCCGTGTTCATCTTGGAGAATGCCTCGGTCACGGCTTCGGGCGGCAATGGAAATGACGGTGGTGGTGGCTGTGGGGCTGGTATCGGTGGCGGCGGAACCTCCAGCGGCACTACGGCAGGGGGCGGCCCCGGGACGATCACGATAAACACGACGGGAGTCGTGCGAGCGACGGCCGGCACGGGCGGTGGCTATGCGGCTGCCATCGGCGCGGGAGGCTCCATGGGTACCAACATACCCCCAAGTGGAACAATCAACATCCTTCAGGGCACCGTGATAACATCAGGCAGCTACGGTATCGGCAGCGGCAAAAACGGGTCTAATTATAATCCCAACAACACCGCAATCAGGATTTCTGGTGGCACGGTGATAACCGCACAGCTGAGGAGCTCAACCGCCCCCGTCATCTCCGGCGGCAATGTCTGGGCGACCATGCCACCGCCTTCGAATACTCCCACTACGCCTCAGGCCATCAACGCCTCAGGCACTCCCGTCTATCCCAACTACGTGCTCAAGGATTACAGCGCTACGGGCGGGCCTGCTACCACGGTGGGAGCAAGCTTTGTCTCGCCAGATAACAACTACACGGCTATGCTCGTAGACCTCAATTCTCTCTCGACTTCTGTCAACGCCGATCTCTCCGGAGTGGTCTGGCTGCCTGGTACGGCAAGCCCGGGCACAGCGCAGGCGGCCATAGCTGAGCTCGCCTCAGGCGCTGATGCCACACTGACTTCCGCGTCACTGAACTCCAACCTCGCCTATAGCTCCAGCATGACAAGCAACCTGTTTGGCTACCAGTCAACCACAACCCTTGTTATTGCCAGTCCGGCTATCCTGCCAGCGCTCCAGCCGGTGAATACGCCCTTCAGCGTCATCACTGCCGGCGTAAGTGGCACTACCACCTCCACCACGGGCATCACGCTCTATATGCGTGCCGTGGGTGGTGCCACCGCATTGCAACTGACCGAAGCGGGCACAGTCATTGGCACCATTCCCACGCTTGGCGCTTCAGGCCAACTCCAAGGCGACACCTGGGGCTGGGTAGAAAGCGCCTCAGCTCCCACGGACACTACAACCTTCAACCCCATCCCGAGCGGGTATAGTCCCGTTTTTACTACCACTGCATCCGGTCCCTTCAGCGCCAATCTCTACTTTGGCGCCAGTGTTACCTTCTCGACTCCGGCTGGCCTGGGTTACGCCTGCCAGCTGGAGTATCTGGCGGTGGCTAACCCATGAGTTCAGCAACGGGTGTATACCGATGGCAAGGGAGAGGGGGATGATTGACCTACCAGTTCTCACCTCTGCCGCATCAGGACAGACCGAGGTCCTGCGTTCTGTGTGTTTTGGCATCCCGCGTGCAGATGGATCCCCAGAAAGTTCTTGTAAGGCAAGGCAAATAGACCGAACTACCGATAGGAGTACCACATGAAACGCACGACCTACAAGAGGGCGACCGCAGGACTTTTGTCTCTGGTGTTTGTCCTGGCGAGCCTGGGCTTTGGCAGCACCGCCATCGCTGCTGACGACACCCAGACCGTAACCGTTGATGTCAAAAGCTATATTGGCCTCACCACAACCACGCCAAGTACTATCGACTTGACACCTGCTGCGGCGGCGGCAAGCGGTGAGTCCACGTCTACGGCCACCATAAACTGCAACGATAACGACGGCTACACTCTTACGATCAAGATGAACGTCGCATCCAGCAATCTGGTAAGTGGCGGGGACGCTATCCCTACCGGTGGAGCTTCGAGCGCTGCGGTTGGCGACCTTAGCGACAACACCTGGGGCTTTAAGGGTGGCCTGGTTACCATTTATACAGCCATGCCGACAAGCTCTGGCACCGCGGCAACCCTCGCGTCTACTTCTTCAACTGCTTCTGCCGACGTCACCACGGTTACCTTTGGTGCCAAAGTCACCAATACCCAGCCCACCGGCAGCTACAGCGGTACGGTGCTGTTTACCGCCCTGCCCAAGCCCTAGTAGAGACAGCATAAACCCTTGAGGGTGTTCAGCTCCAGAGGGCTTCTTCGGAGGCGAACCCTGGCCGCTGTTGGTGCGGTCGTGCTTGCCTGTGCCCTGATGATGTTTGCGTCTGGGGCACCTAAGGCAGGAGCGCTGACAGAATCAGAATCTGAAAGCAGCCATCTTGCGCAATCCCCGATTCTCAGAGCTGTTGCCCTTGAAGAGGCGGATGATGGGAATGCCTCCTCGTCCAGCTCGCTGGGCGTAAGTCCCACGAAACAGAAGATCGAGATTGTGGCTGGCAGCACTTATCAAGGCGCATTCGAGTTGATAAACACCGGTACAGACCACTTAGATGTGCGCCTGAGTGCGGCACCCTTCTCCCTCAAGGATGGCAATTATGATGATCTGGATACCCAGACGGAGACACCTCAGACCCAACTCTCCCGCTGGATCAGCTTTGATGCGGAGCAGATAACGGTGCCGGCGGCCCAGCAGATAACGGTGGGCTATAACGTCGCCGTACCTTTAGATATCCCCGACGGTGGTCAGTACGCCACGATATTTGCCGAAGAGGCCTCGCCCAGAGGCGGGACCGTCAAGCTGCTCAACAAGGTAGGGATGTTGGTGTATGCCCATCCTCAGGGCCAGACGCGCGAAGACCTCAGGGTTGTAGCCAGCGATATGGGCGGCTTTTGGCACTGGGCAGGGCCGGTCGTAACCACAGCAGCCATAGAAAACGCCGGCAACGTTGACTCCGAACTGGAGGCGAGCCTCGTGGTTACCGACAAGCTGAGTGGCACGATCGTCTATGAGTCGCCTGATGACACAGTGACCCTGCTGCCCGAAACCTCCTACGAGCTGACGCTTGCCTGGGACGATGTTCCCAGCTGGGGCATGTTCGAGCTGACTCAGAGTGTGAGCGGGCCGGGCGTGGCGCACAGCCAAAGCGCAACAATTCTGGTCTTGCCCCTCTGGGCGGTGGTGGTCCTAGCTGCCATCGTTATTTTGATTGTTGTGCAGGTACGGTATTTTCGTAGCATTAAACGCCAGCGCCAAAGACAGGGTAAGCACGATGCTGAGAGCGAGGAAAACGATGAGTGAGCATCGTTTTCCCAAAACAGCAGCTCTCATGTCCCTGGCTCTGTGTATGGCACTGTTTGTGGCAGTGCTTGCGCTGCCGCAGGTGGCCTTTGCCGGCGAGGACACGGGCGATGCGGAGGTAACGGTTGTCGTTAACAGCCCGGTGCCGCCCAGCCCGATAGAGTATACCGTGGAGTTCAGCTTTGGCACCTACCGTAACACGGGCGACCTGACTGCCGTAGTCGATGGGCCTTTAGCCAAGTTTGTCCGTCTGACGCTGGGTGGCACAGAAGTCGAGCGCAAAAACTACACGCTCAAAGAGGGCAGCACCCTCATCACACTCAAAGAGGCCTATCTACAAACACGCGCGCCCGGCACCTATGAGTTCATGGCTGAGTTCAGTGACGGCGTGGCAGGGCCCATCGAGTTGATAATCCCGGCAGGTCATGTGCCCTACACCGGCGATGGCGCCGGCCCACTGCTGCCCTTAACGGCCTTGCTGGCCGTAAGTGGACTGGGCATGCTCACAGCGTATGTCCTCCGCCGCAGAGCTCTGCAATAACCAGCAATCCACTCCCTCACAACCAGCCCTACTCATGCCGGATGGCCTCAAGCGAGGAGATGCGCACGGCTTTGCGCGCCGGTATGACTCCGGAGAACAGGCCCACGGCGGCGGCAAACAGGAGCGCGAAGCCAATGAGCCAGGCGGGGATGACGGAGATGGCCGCTGTTGAGCCTGTCTGGCCAAGGCCGCCGAGGCCGAAGAAGCTTCCCACGTCTATGCCTCCCGCGCCGAGACCGAGGAGTGTGAGGAGGGCGGGGAGATTGTTGAGCAGCAGGCTGAGCAGCACGCTCACCAGCACGCCGGCCACTCCTCCGATGAGCCCGATGGCTCCGGCCTCGATAAGGAACATACGCCGGATGTTCTTGAGTTCGCAGCCGAGCACCTTCATGATGCCTATCTCGCGGCGGCGTTCGGTAATGGCCATGGTCATGGTGTTCATGATATTGAGCGCCGCCACAAACAGCGACACTGCCGCGAGCCCGCCGAGCATCATCTGCGTCTGAGCTACCTGCCCCTGCATCTGGCGGCGTGTTTCGGTGATGGAGAAGATCTGGTAACCCTTGGCCTTGATGCTGCGCTCCACATCGTCCATGGCCTCAACGCGGTCAACCTTGACCAGTACGCGGGAGTATCCGCCTGCTTTGCCGCTTGTGCTGCTAGCACCAACACCGCTATTGCTAACGCCGTCGCTGCTGCTATCGCCACCGCTGACACCGACGAGGTCGGCGCTGCCACTTCCCGTGCCACCCGTGGAGCTGCCGCGTTCCCAGCCGCTTCCTCTGCTGCTTCCGGCTGTCTCGCGCGCATCGGCCTGAAGTTTCTTCAGACTCTCGATGCTCATGATGAGGCCGCTGTTTATCGTCCAGTCGCTCGCTCCTCCCGAGATCATCCCCACAGGCACCAACTCGTACTCCCTGTAGACATCTTCTCCCGAGCCCTCCCGACCCACTGCCATGCGGTAGCTGAGCTTCGTGTGCATGATGTCAAAGAAGAACTCCTCGGGGTTGAGCAGCGCGCCCTGCTCGTCATAGCGGGGCAGATTCGTGATGTTTGCGTAGTCTTCATCGTACTCAGGATACTTCTGGGCATCGGGACTGCCCTGACTCTTCTGCGTATCCCTGAAGCCAAACGGCGCCTGGACTCCCACCAGCACGGGAATGCGGTTGGGATCCGAGCTGACGGCCAGGTTGGAGCTGCCGGCAAGCAGGGTATAGCCCAGAGGCTCGATGGCAGCCGGCTCCAGGCCGATAAGCTGCCCTGAGGACTCATAACGGCTATTAGGGCCTGCAGCTATCTTGCCGGACACATCCTGTGGTTCAAACGCGGGAGTTGCGGCAAGCACGCCGGAGATACCACGGAATCGCTCCACCATGCTATCGTCCAGCTTGGGCGTGTTCTGCTGGGTACCGTCGTTTGACACTTCTATCCTTGTGAGATCGCCCCAGTTCTTGAGCATCTCGTCCGTGGAGTTGTTCACGGCTACGCCGAGCGATACCATAACGACAATCGCGCACACGCCCACCAGAACGCCGACGATGGTGAGCATCGTGCGCCCCTTGCGTCGCCGCAGGTTGTCAACAGAAAACAGGAAGAGGTCAGAGAAGTGCATGGCTAGCTCACTCCACCTTCACCATCTACGCTGTCCTCATCCTCCCAGATATCCTCGAGCAGGTTTGTCTGAGCGGCGGCCTTACGCTTCCTGCTCCGCGCTCTGAGCCCGAGAAAAGCTCCCAGGCCGGCCACCGGCACTGCCAGCGCGACGATCCACCAGGGAAATTCGGCGTCTCCCGCGGGGATGTCGACTCCGATCTCCTCTCCTAGCGTAAGCTCCGGATTGGCTTTGGCCTCGGCAACGGTAACGGCAAAGTCCCGGCTCAGTTCCCTGGCTTCGCCTCGGGCATTCTCATAGCTGATGAGTACCTTGGCCTTGGCGCTTCCCAGTTTGGAGGCCCTGAGGGCAAGGTCTACCGTTTTCTGTTCACCGCTATTCACCGTGCCGAGATAGTACTTGCCGCCCTCAAGCTCGATGCCTGTGCCCACCACGTCAATGAACACGTTTGAGGCGGCGGTGCGCCCCTGATTTATCAGCGTCACGGAACCATGGCCCGCCTCGCCGCTGTCTCCGAGCGTGAGTTCGGTGGGCAGGTTGCTCTTGAGCAGGGAGAAGCGTTCCGGCTGCACAACGGGCACCGTGACACTCGCCTGCGCGCTTATCTCGGAGCCACTCGTGGCATCGACACCCTTGATGTCCACCGCAAAGCTGTAGCTGCCTTCGTTCACGGCCGCACCCGGCAGGAGCTCGTAGGCGAGGGGAATCTTCACTCCGGGGGCCACCGAGCCTATGTAATTGAGGTTGGCACCCTTTGCCATGGTTATCTCCTGGGAGGGTGTTAGGTTGACGGTCACGTTTTCCAGGGCTGAGCTGCCCTTGGTGGCAAGCCAGACGAGGTTGAGTGTAAAGGGTTTGCCGGCCTGGACACTCGTTTCGCCGCAGCTGTACGACGCGAGCACAAAGCCCGTGCCCTTGACGGTGGCCGAAGGCGCTGCGGTGACAAGCGGTTCGGGGGCGGGCACATCGGAAGGCTCCGGTGCCGTCCAGGGAACACACTGCGAGATGGTTTGGCTATACGTGAACAGGGGAGCGCCGTCGCTCGCAGGATAGAAGATGTCTGCGCGAAAGTCCTGGCCCGAGCCGGTGTAGTCCAGATTCGAGAAGTTGAGGGTATAGCTCCAACCTCCACCGGCAAGGGGCGCGATATGCGAGATCCGTATGTCGCTCTGGCTCCCCACGGCAAAAGAGGAGGTATTGAGGCGCGCTCCCGGCGCGGGCGGGTTACTCTGCGAATAGGCGGTGAGGAAGGGACGCGTGTCGCTCACGTCAAGGGTGAGAGTGAACCGGTCGCCTTTATGGAGTGCCCCTGTGTAGGAGCTGGCAGAACCCTTGGTGAGGGAATAGCCCGTAACGTTGATGTCCTCGTTGGCGGCAAAGGCCGGTGTGAGGGGAGCAAGCGCCATCGTGCCAGCCAACACAAGCGTCAGCGCGAGTATCAACACAAGCGCCCGCGTGCCAGCGAGCTTGCCTGCAAGGGCCGAGGCCCACCGGGATGTTCCCGTTCTTCCTCCCTCGGGTAGGTGCCTGAGTAGGGTGCCCCCCTGTGGTGTCTGTCCTCTGTCAGTCATCAGTTTCTCCAAACAATAGTCTGCGGTTTCTGTCTCTGGTCTGCTCGTCCTGTACGATATTCTCCGCCACCCTGCCGTCGCAGAGGGTGATGATACGGTCGCCGCACTGCGCAAGCTCCGGCTCGTGGGTCACCATGACGAGGGTTATCGCGTGGCGCGCCGAGCAGTCGAGCATGCGCCGGAGAACGCGCCTCGTGGTAGCGGTGTCGAGGTTGCCGGTGGGTTCGTCGGCAAAGACGACCTTGGGACGCGTGACGAAGGCACGCGCGATGCCCACACGTTGCTGCTGGCCACCGCTCATCTCGCGCGGAAGGTGGTCAAGACGCTTACCCATGCCCACGCGGGTAAGTTCGCGCCGCGCAATCTCGAGGCGCTGGGTCTTGCCGACGCCCGCAAAGCTCAGCGGCAAGGCGACATTCTCCGTGGCCGTAAGCTGCGGGAGCAGGTTGTAACTCTGAAAAATAAAGCCGAGGTTTTCCTGACGGAAGAGGGCAAGCTGATCCTCATCCATTGCGCTTATCCTCTTGCCCGCGATGGCAACGTGGCCTGCACTGGGCGGCTCCAGTCCCGCGAGCATGTTGAGCAGCGTCGATTTGCCACTGCCGCTCTGCCCGATGATGCAGCATACCTCACCGCGCGCTATCTCAAGGTCAACTCCTGCGAGTGCGGCCACGCGTTCGCGGCCAACGAGATAGTGCTTCTTCAGTTGCGTCGTATGGATTATGTGGTGCAAAAACTAACTCCGGTGCCTCAACGTACAATAGCCCCGCTCCCACTTCAACCCATCATACGCGCGGTGCAAGCGTTATGTGGAGAGCGTAGGAACCTTGTTGATGGTTGGTTTGGATGCTGAAACCTCACGCCGAGGCCACGTTCCAGCTGTACCACGGTGCCGCCCGACCTGCTCCCTCTCCGTGCAGGGCCGCAACATGAGCGGCGGTGTGCCGTGCGATGGCTGCGCGCGCCTCATCTCGCACGGCGCTGTCGGCAGCCTGGCTCTCCAAATCGTGAAGGGCTGGCAAGGCCGCGTCCGAGAGCGACTCCAACAGGGCCACGTCTATCTGTGTGGTGTCTCCGTTGAGATAGCGGCTGGTATTGAAGCGAGCGATACTGCCATCGGTATTCCAGAGCGCGAGCGTACAGGTGAGTACCACCGCCATGACGATGAGCGGACGGGCCACATTAAAGGGGCGCACATGCCACAGCATGATGAGCACAAAGCACAGGAGCAGCCCCACCATGAACCAGCTCGTATACAGACGCAGGGGAGAGAGCCCGTAGCTTTGAATGTAGAGCAGCATTTTGCTCGCCGCGGTTACCACCAGCAGGCAGGTGAGTAGCGCCACGCCGCCACAGAGTATGCGTAGGATCCGAGGATAGCTCCGGCTGGCCCGTTTTGCCAGAAGCCAGCACAGGTATACGACGGCAAGGTTGATAAGCGCAACACCACAGAGTTCAAAGAACCCGCGCCGCGCGTACTCGGCGTAGGTAAAGCCCGGCGGCAGCACGCTGGTAAGCGCGGAGAACAGATAGGGGGACATGACCACAAAGTAGCATATATACACCACGATGAGCAGGGCGAGGAGCACCACAAAGGCCGTGGCAGGGAGCACGTGCGCCTCAGCAAACGCCTCCTCGGCATGCGCGCGCTTAAAGGCGCCAATATGGCGGCGGTATACATTGCCATAGAGCAGACCAAAGAGATAACAGGCAACGGGTATGCCAAGCGCAAAGTGCAGCATCCACTGCGTCAGAGTGCCGAGGTCCAGGTACTCGAGCAGGTTGAGCTGTTTGAGCGTGCTTGCTATTGTGCTGAGAAACGCATCGAACTGCGTGTCAGAATTGCCCAACAGCATGACTATCAATACCAGCACCGGAGTGAAAACTGCGAGGATACCAATGGTGAGGAGCAGAGCCCTGACGCGCTGGCGACGACGTACGGCTGTCTGCTCAAGCTGCTGCTGCTGCTTGCTGCGCCCCTTCCTGCGCTGCCCCAAGCCCTCGACGAGGGTACTGAACAGCCGCATACCATTGGCACAGGGTACGACGAACATCTGATTGATACAATCCATTACCACAAGGCCCGAGAGGCGCGAATTGATGCTTGTCTTGCAGGTAAAGGCCACCCAAATCAGGCAGACCGTGCTCTCAAAGCCAAGCAGCACGAGATTGAAGTCGCGCGCGCCGTACAGGACAAAGGGAAGCGCTCCCGCTACGGCAACAAGCAGCGCTACCAGACTCCGGCGGTTTTGACGCATGCCCTTACGGTGCAGGTAAGCCAGGCTGAGCGCAAGCGCAAGCAGAAAGAACAGACTTGTTCCCAGGCCGGCATACTCTG
>JAISEO010000105.1 GCA_031264075.1 Coriobacteriales bacterium
GTATTGTTAGTTTTTTTTTTTTTTTTGTTGTTTTTCGCCCCGCCGCCCCCCGCCCGGGGGGGGGGGGGGGGGGCCCCTCATAGCTTAGTACAAGACCGCCCCGCCCGCTATTTTGAGGGCACGCACAACCACAATACACACCACCACGAAGAGAACACCGCATGTCGCAAGATGGCGGTATTTTTGTGTAAGGGCGCAGATGCACGACGCGGCTTCACGCTTGTCGAGCTTATCGTTGTCATTGTCATACTGGGCATCTTGGCTGCCATAGCGGTGCCAGCACTCACAGGCTACATCGCCAAGTCCGAGGACAAGGACTGGGAGATGCGGGCGCGCGACGTCTCCCAAGCGCTCCATGCCGTAATCGACGAATCCTACGCGGAGGGTGGCCTGGCAGCCCAGACTCTTTATCTGAAGAACGGTAGTACATTTTCGTCGGGATTGAGGTACTTCAGCATCCAAATTCTGTCGTATGTCGGGTCAGGGGACAAGTATTCCTACTATCATCGGGCGTCTGCTCTACTGGGGGAAGAGTATCCGGCATTAGATACCGATGCGGGCGGTTGGAATTTATATCTCGTAGGCTCCTCTGATGCTACGGCGCTTACGGCCGACGGGTTTTTCTGGGCTTTTTATCCGGACGGAAACGTCACCGGCGCCCCTTACATCTTCGTCACCTTCAGGATGAGTCCTATGCAGATGGCCGACGAAAAATTAGTCACGCTGCTTAACGCGATTCAAAACAACGGCACCTATGATCCTGCTGCAGGCTACCAAATCTACCATGCCGTCGTGTAGGTTGACCCTGACGGCCCGCAGTGGGCGGTTTAGTTGCACTAGTGCTGAAACTGTCGCAAAACCATTATCGACAATTCGGTACGCCGGTTTTAACCTCTGCTACCATGGTATGTGATTCACAAGAGTATGCTGGAAAATCAGCTGTGGGTCGCAAGAATTTGTTGCCGCAAGAATCGCAAGAATCGCAAGAATCGCCTGGACGCAAAGCATCATACCAACCACAGATGTGCTAAACTACTTTCTGAGAGGTGCTATACAGATGACTGAGCTGAAATACAGATTCACCTACGACACGCTGTTCAAACTGCTGTTCGTCAACTTTCCTGGCCTGCTCAAACGTCTTGTCGCGGCAGTCCTTGCAATTCCGGCAGAAAGCATTACGGAGTTCGAGATAACCAACCCCGAGATACCGCCGGAGAGCCTGGGCGATAAGTTCTGCCGTCTTGACATCAACATGAGAGTTAATGGACAACGGGTCAACCTCGAGGTACAGGTCGCAAACGAAGGTGACTATCCTGAACGTACGCTGTACCACTGGGCAAGGGAGTACTCCTCTGCACTTCAGGCGGGCAGTTCCTACTCCTCACTCCCGCGCACCATCATTATCAGCATCGTGGATTTTCCGCTCTTTGATTGTACAGAATATCATTCAGAGTTCCGTCCGCTCGAAGTCAGGCGCTATGAGCTCCTGTCCGACAAGATGACGATGCATTACTTCGAGCTCCGCAAACTCCCAAGAGACATCGACACAGAAGACGAGCTGGAACTGATGCTCTCGCTTTTCGGCGCGAAGACAGAGGAGGAACTCAAACAACTTGAAGCATTGGAGGTACCTATCGTGAATCAGGCAATAGGAGCATATCGGGAGATAACCGTCTCCCCCGAATTCCGCGAACTGGAGCGTTTGCGCTCCGATGCCCGCCACAATGAGGCGTCAGCGCTGCAACATGCCCGACAAGAGGAACGAGAACTTATCAATACCAAGTGGCAAGGCGTAGTCGCCGACAGAGATGCCGCACTTGCCGACAGAGACGCTGCAATTGCCGACAGAGACGCCGAGATCGCACGGCTTCGCGCCAAGCTCGACGCAACCAAGCAGTAACAACACTACGACAAGCGGTCGAGTGATACCTTGTATCGAATTAATGCCACGACCATTCCTTTCCGTCTTTGCGAGCGAGGGCGTAACAGATTGTGAGGAATGACATGACACCGTGCGCTAACAAGGAAAAAGATTTCGGTGTATTTCTGATTTATCGCCTCGCGGAGCGGTGGGGTAAGACAAGGGTTATGCCAACCCCTTACTCACACTGCCAATAATCACCTGCTACGGAACAGGACACTCATTGACCTCAGACGAGCTGGAAAGACTCGAAGCTGAACTCAGGGAGCTACTAAAGTCTCGCTCAAAGATTGACGCACGTATCACTGAGGTAGAACACGAAATTGCCGAATACAAAAGAAAGTTTGAGCCCGAACCCGGCCAGCTTTTCAAGCTCGAGCCTCTGCCCGACCTTCTGGATAGCGTGAGCGATACAGCGTCAATCGTCAGGAAATCAAGCACGCTGGACGACAAGTATCAGCTGTTCCTGTCGCTCTTTGCGGGAAGGCCGGACGTGCACGCCAGGCGATTCGAAAGAGGGGATGGCACCTCGAGGAAGTACCCCGATAAGATATTATTTTAGAAAACCCCTGAGTAGCCGATTTTCTTCGAGTTCTCAGGCTTTATCTGCATCAGCAAATTACGACTGTGCTCAATGTGAGTAACGAAAATATGCTATAGTAGTCGATGCCAAATCACACGACACCCTCATAGGGGTCTTTTGCCGCTTTCAATCACCGAGCAGAAGGGCATCTGCCCATCATGGGTGATTGAAAATCTCCGTGTGGTTTGGCGACCGAAGGCGGATGTCCTTCTTCCTATGACTAGAAGTCAATAAGAATGATGGATGCCTTGAGTTCAGCGTATGTGAAACAGACAACAGGAGGTTATCATCATGGCGTTTTCAGAATCATTAACTATGGCTTTGACAGCGAAAGAGGATTGGACTGGCTATACCTTTGCCGAGGTTAGGTCTGCAATTGAAGCTGGATTAGCACTCACGCTCAGTCCGCCGGGCGGCGAGGAGGAGTGTGAATTTTGGAGCGAAAGATGCAAAAACGAAATCGATTACTTGTTATATGTGTTTGCAGGCACACAGTTGCTATATACGATGATTTATCCAGATATGGGAATAGAAGAGGTACTCAAAAAATGCAATGGCGAGGCAATTGATAAGAACGGGAAGCGCAACTTCTTTGTGTGCTATTTGAACACATATTTCTATCGATACATTAAAAATATCGAGATACCAAAAATTCAAGAGATTGTCAAAGTCAATCCAGAGTTGTCGCGAAAACAAGCAATCGATTTCTACATCACCCAGCTTCTCTATTTTGACGTGGTGAAGGCAAATGAGGGGATGTTTTTCATATATGAGGACATCAATGATGTGCCATCACAACGAAAACATGCGCTCAATGAAATTGCAAACAAGGTTGTTGCCGCGCTAGCAGACAATGACGAGCGGGCTTTGTTCGAGAACATTTTTCTGCTAATGACTTTCTTCGCTGGCTCGAACTTCCGACGTGTACATGCCTCCGTGACCGCAATCATAGGAATCGGAATGGCGGATTTCAGACAGCTTTTCCACGATAACCTTGACCGCATTATCGAGAATAAAGGCAACATAAGAATTGGTGGTATCACAGCGTGAAAGAAAAGGTCGTTTAGAGAGGAGAGTCTTATGGGATTTTTCAGTAATAAAAATGAAAGAATGCAATCTGCGCAAATGCCTGACTTAGATGAAGTTGCGAAATGGTCGCCAACATTAGCTTTAATGATGGATCCAAGTATTTCACTTAGAGAAAAACGTATCCGCCTGAATGAGCAGCTTGCCAAGGAAGGATTGCCCCAGTACAACACCGATGAGGAGATGTTTTATGATATCGTTAAGGGCAATAGAAGTGATGCCGAATTTGAGAAAGACATCGCGGCGGCACAAGAATACCTAAGACGTGCTGAGCCTCAATAATATGTAATATGTAGCTTTTTTACGAATTCAACAATACAGTTTATTAGTATTCTATTTGTTGGTGCACTCGAGGTTGTCTTCCCAATGGATGACGTGGACGAATATGGGAACAAAAAGAAGTTGGCTTCGAGTACATGGATGGGCAGGGCAAAGATGGCTACTAGCGGAGAACCAAGAAGCGGTTCAACTATGCGTGTTCTGGAGGGCTGATGTCTCCCCGATGTACAGGAGATTGAGGGACGATTACATATCCGCAGTCGGGTTTTTATGTCCTTATCAACAGAACGGATCACGTGTGCGAGCTTGCCGAGGCACTGAGCAGCAGCTGCGAGAACATGATAGTTCTTCTGGGCAAGCAGAGCGCCAAAGAGAAGCGCGAGGCGTATGAGCGCCTGACCACCTTGCCCAAAGACGCCCAGTTCGTGATAATCGCTACCGGAAAACTTGCCGGCGAGGGCTTTGACTATCCGAGGCTTGACACGCTGTTTCTGGCTGTGCCCATATCCTGGAAGGGGCGTATCGCCCAATACGCCGGGAGGCTTCACAGGGTGTATGAGGGCAAGAACGACGTCCATATCTACGACTATGTCGATACCAACATCCCCCTGCTCGATAATATGTACCACACAAGGATCAAGGGATATAAGGCAATTGGGTACAAAGTGCTCGTCAACTCCGATACGGACACAAACGCCACAACCCAAAGCTTCATCTATGACAAGGACGACTACTGGGAGGAGTTCCAAAAGGACAGCGAAGGGGCAGGGAGTGAGCTGGTCATCGCAAGCCCCAGGATGCAGATGCACCAGGTTGCACGGGCGCTTGATACACTGGCTTCTCCGCTGCTTCGAAGCGTAAAGATCACCGTCGTAACCCTCCCGCTTGAAGAACACCCTGTCACCGACCGCCCCGCTGCAGAGGCATGCCTCGATCTCTTGAACAAGCAAGGCATCAAGGTCATCACCAAACCCGGGCTCCACCAAAAGATGGCAATCATCGACCAAGGCATCATCTGGTACGGGAGCCTGAACTTCCTCGGCAACGCGAGGAAGACCGACAACCTGATGCGCTTCCAGGAGCCAGGCATCGCGCAGAAGCTGCTTGTCGAGCTTAATCAGCTGTGAGTGAGGCAGGAATCATGGCTCAACAGTACACTACTTCTGTATCCTTGGTAACAGAAATGCGAAGTATTGGCCGTTGCTCAAGACCATGAATATTACCCGATCTTTCTTTATGGAGAACTAAAAACTCACGCCTCGCCACGCCGCTTCCTCATCTCCTCAGTAATGTCCTTGAGCTGCGACTCACTCACAATAACGAACCAGGGGCCTGGACGCTGTGAGTATCTGACTATCCCACGCATATGCTTTGTGAATACAGCTGCCATGTTGCTGAATCTCATGTTCTGATGTACTAAACAGAGTAGCCTCACGTTGTTTTGAAAAACAGCTTCGCGCTCTATCCTGTTCTTTCTGATGTTTGAGTCTTTGGTAACGAAGAGCAGTTGTTTGCGTCCCGCAAGCTCAAGGATTTCAAGATCAAGAGCATCTTCCCTGCCAAACTCGTCGAAGACCGTCGTAGTCTTAAAGCCTTTGCTACGGAATAGCTCAGGAATCCTGCTGGTTCCGAGGCAATGGTCAATCAGAGCATCAGGCAGCAAGTCTGACATAAGGGCGGATCATATCCTCAACGGCCAGTTCATTAATTTGAAATTCTTCAGCGATTGCCTTTACCGGCTCTCTTGCTTTGAACAGGCTGATGACATCCTCAACCCGTGTTCGCGTGCCCTCGATAACCGCTTGGCCATAGGCAATTCGTGGATCGGCAATAACATCAGTCGAGCCATATACTCTGAGACGTAGCGCCTGCGGGTAGTCATCATCGGCCCATCTGATCAGCTTGAGCCCTTCGTCTATAACTTTGGGGATACCGATTTGCAGATCTCTGGCACGTGTCCACTCTGCATCACGTGAATCGAGCGCATAGTTGATGAGTATGTCTTTGCCATCAGTAGCCAGGCAGTCTTTCTTCAGCAGCTCATCGCCCAACTCTTTGCGAACAACAAGCATGCCGGAAGCTATTGCCTGGAGGGAGAGGCCAAGTTCACGAAAGAGGATGAAGAGCTGTGCCTCAACGAGAGCTGCAAACGGCAGACGTGGACCTCTCGGCGTCTCAGGTGTGCCTACCGTCAGCAAATGATCTTTGTTAACCCAGTACCGCAGAGTAGCAGGGTTCAAATCCAAGTATTGTGCTGCCTGGTTGGTAGTGTAAAGGGGGTCTGTAAGGCGCTCGTCGAACAATGCACGCTCCTTTCAAATAACTCAGGTTATTCTAACACACTGAAACCTCAGTCGTTGAAGTCCGTCAATGCCATATTTGTGGAACCGACTCCAAAAAACTATGGAGAGCTTGGGGAGGCCCTGGCGCTATAAGGCAGAGCCCCCTACCTTGTCGGCATACTCTACCTGATGCAGAAGGCAGCATACAGAGGCACGGCCTTTATCTGATTTTCAAAGCCAAAGTTCTTCGCGGAACAACGGATTGCATAGGAAGACTGGTACTTCTCGCGAAAGATGGTCAGGCTCTTTGAGCGGACGCTATCGCCCGATTTCACTTCAAGTGGTACCACGCGGCCCTCGCTGTCTGTAATCACAAAATCAACCTCGGCATACCGTGGCTTGCCCCAATACAGGGGAGAGAACCCGTTGCTCACCAGGTGCTGCATGACATAATTCTCCGCCAGAGCACCTTTGAAGAGCGTCGAGGCGAGCTCATCTTCTAAGATGTCGATTGGATTGACCTCGTATCGGGAGCATAAAAGCCCCACATCAGACAGGTATACCTTGAAGGCGTCAGGGTTCTCAAAGGCCTTCAAGGGAGAGAGCCCGCTTGTGGTTTCGTTGCACCTGAGCGTCAATCGCGCGGCATCCAACCAGGCCAAAGGGTAGAGGAACTGGCTCGCTCTTGCTCCGCTCCTAACCGCGCTGTACTGGAACTTCCGGTTCTCCTTGAGCAGTTGCCTGGACAGGCTGTTATAGGCTTCCAGTATCCTTACCGTCTCATTGGCATCCGCATACCTGGTGATGTCGGCTATGTACGAATCCATAATAGTCTCATGAATCACACCCAAAGTTGTGTAGTCCCTGCTTTGGGCGAACGCAGCTACAACCTCCGGCATGCCACCTACGATAAGATACTGCCGATAGAAGTCCAAGGCGAGTGTATGCAGCGGGAAGCCGTGCATGGCCTCGTAACTTTCCCTGATGGCCTCGCTCAGCAGCTGCCTTTCCAACGCCCACAGAAACTCCTCAAAGTCCATCGGGTACAGTGTCATCATATCAACCTTGCCCACGGGATACGAGATCTTCTTTCTGGAGACAGCGATTCCGAGCAGGCTTCCCGCAGCAACGACGTGAAACTCTGGCGCATCCTCCTGAAAATACTTGAGCGAGGTCAGCGCTCGCTCCGATGCCTGGACTTCATCAAGGAATATAAGGGTTCGGTCCGGCTCGATTTGCTTCCCATGGATAGCTGAAAGCAGGCCGACAAGACGTTGTGGATCTATATTACCGTCGAAGATATTGGCGGCCTGCTGTGACTTCTCAAGATTGAAGTAGGCCAGATCCTCAAAATGATTCTGCCCAAAGTCGCGGACGATGAAGGTCTTGCCAGTTTGACGCGCGCCATTCAATATGAGTGGTTTACGCCTTGGGTTGTTCTTCCAGCCAAGCAAGTCTTGTGTTATCTTTCTTTCCATTGGGTATCCTCACGGTTTGGAATGCACTTATCGGTTCGTTATACCCAGTGTAGCAGTTATTTACCAAAAAGTGTTGTAAAATACATTTTTTATCAGTAATTTTGCGTTAGCTACAGCAAAAAATCGTAGATAAAGCATAGGACTTACTCCACACTCCCATGCTTCACCGTCTTTGCGGCGGCTTTCATCACGGTACTGGCGTCGAGCGAGTCCAGATCCTTTCCGGCTATTCTGGCGTTGGCTAACAGGAACAGGACTCCTGGCGCCGCTCCGGTCTTCTCCACGGCCTGGGCGACACCCAGGGCAAACCGCTTCTTGACCTCGCGCTCGTCTCCGTCAAAGTCCGATTGCGGGAGGCCGGCGACGTATGCTTTCGCTCGAGCGGCTGCCTGAGCAGCGGGCACCAGCGCCCCGTCGAACTGCTCACGGCGCGTGTCGCGGATGGGTTGAAAGATCGGATTCGTGTCAAACTCGACAATCCGGCGGACTTCCGGCAGCTCCAGCGAGGTGCCCGATGCCGCGATCCTGTCGAGGTCTGCGAAGCTTACGTGAGAAGCGAGGATCGCCTCCCGCACCGCCCCCTCCCCAAAGCCCGTGATAAGCCGGTGCAGCGCGAGGTAGTCCTGCTGCTTCACCTTTATCATCATCTGCTTTTCCGGGTCTGTTGACAGGATGCGGACGACCACCCCCTCCCTGTCCTGCCGGTCTGCCATGCGCACGGCTTCACCGAGGCTGCGTGCGGGCATTTCCTCCACAGAGGCCAAGCCGTCGCCGCCCCATATATCCCAGACGGTTCGTGTGGAGAGGTACTCCCCGGTGGCTATGACGACGGCGCCGAGCAGGATGATCTCGTCTTTTGGGTACGCGAGGACAATCTGGTTGGATGGGCCGACGCCCTCGAACAGATAGGTGGTTCCCGCGTGTTCACTGAGCAGCGTCTCGGCTGCCGCGCTGGAGCGCGCATCGTTTCTGAGTATCCTCGTGTAGAGAATCGCCTGTTCAGAATCGAAGCTCCCCTTTGTGCTGAAGGCAGGCCGTCCATCGGGATGGCGGTAGAGGACGAGCAGCGAGCCATCCACCTTGTCGGTGACCTCCGCCGGGGCGTCAAAGTCGAGGGCGGCGATATCCGACTCGATGGCCACCCCCTCCTCCTCGTCGCCGAGCGCCCAGCCGGACTGAACCTGCTGGAGCGTGAAGAACTTCCTCCAGGGGCGGGCTACGATCTCAGCGTCTGAGAGGTCATCGGCCTTGGAGCGCACGATGAGACCCCGGCACTGCTTCGTCGCCTCGTTCCAGTGGCCGAGCATCTGGGCGAGTTTGCTGTACGAGAGTATCTTCAGGTCAGAGCAGCGCGGATGACACGCGCAATTGATATAGCCGTCGGCCACTTCCCGGACAACGAGATCCGTATCTATGATGTCTGACAGCTTCATATGGTTCTGAGTGTATCACAGGCTCACTGCGCTCGACGCATCCGGAAATCTTGTCATCCACTCGAGCCCGGCATCGCCTAGTTCACCGACACCGCGCGGTAGCCATACCATGCCCACTGTGACAGGAACTCCGAGATACTCACGCTCTTGCTGGGGCCGTAGTAGGGGTCATGATAGAACACGCGGTCGTTGGTGTAGCCGTAGACACAACAGACATGGGCGCCCTTGCCCTCCCAGTTGGCCCAGACAACAACCGGTCGTCTGGAAGCCAGGTATTCCTGTATCGTGTTCCATGAAGCATAGGTCAGGTCTACGGGCGTGACGCCATAGCTGCTCATCGGCCCCATGATGCCCGAGGGAAAGAGTTCTATCAGGCCTCCGGAAAGATAGGGAGAGCCCGAATAGCCTGTGTAGGGATTGCCCGTTATGGGTACGCGTGCTATAAAATCTGCCGTGTTTGTGGCTATGTTCTGCGATCTGAGCAGCATCGCGGCGCTTGCGCTCTCGCAACCATTCCACGCTCTGATAGCCGTCTGGCTTTCATAGGGCGTATCTATGAAAACCGACCAGGGCAAGCTATAGCCAACCAGCCCGAATCTGAACGTGAGCGCCGAGTCTTTGGTTCCCACATACAGCCGGGTTCCCGAGCTGTCGGATCGAGCGGAGATATAGTACCCGGCAGGGGTCTTGATATAAAACCAGCCTTCTCCGGTCGTTTCCAATATAAAGCGTTGGGCATACGACCCATTGTCGGGGCTCTGCTGCAGGAGCGTTCCGGGAAGGTCCCTGGAGTCGGCCATGCCCACAGCCTTCTTGTTGTAGATATTCGTCAGGTTGAAAAAGCCGTCGGAACCCGTCTGCACGCGAAAAGTCTGCGCTCCGGTGCCGTTTGCCTGATGGAGCTGGATCGCCGCAAAGCTTATGTACGAAGCCCCGACGACGTCAAAGGCGTTGTTCCCACGGGTATATACGGTGTAATAGTCCTCTGGAGGACTGAGGTTTGTCCACGCTATCCTGAACAGCGCCGCTTCGGGCGCGTTGCGCAGGAGTCCGTCTACTGCTGCCAATGCTCCCACCGGCTGTGTGTACAGATCGAGCCCCGCAGGCATCAGGTAGTACCCCGACGCGACATTCTCAATAAGGTAGCCTCCAATGGCCGGGAGTATGTTCCAAAGCTCCGAGAGCACCACGCCGCCAGCACGGCCTGCGTCATCGGGCAGGCTCGGCCCCATTGAGCCCTGGACGACCCTGTTGCCCGCGGCTGCGCCTGCGTCCTGAAGGTATCGGCCCGAGTTAACCGCTCGAAGCGCGTAGTGTCCGCCGGTAGCGATGAGTTCAAACTTCTGTGCGAAGGTGCCGTTGGAGGGGTGAAGCTTCACTCCCAAGCCGGCCGCATCGGATGCGCCAGGGATATCGACCCGCAGGGACGCGTCATATTTGGGCGACAGCGCCACAACGCCCTGGGGAATGGAGAGGTCAACCGGCTCCAACACAAAGCTCTGCGCCGGGGTACCATTGGATACATAGAGCTGCATCCCTGTTCTGGCCGCCGCGTTAGCTCCCGGCACGTCAATGACCAGTGCCGAGCGTGCCGCAAAGAAGGTGACGGTGCCGTCCTCGTTGCGTACCAGGGCCCATTGTTGTGCGGGCGTGCCGTTGGGCACATATTGCTGGAGCGCCGTCCTCGATACGATGCCACCTCCGCGGCAATCGAGGACCTGACCGGACGCGAGGGAGCTGATGGTGTAGTACTGCGTTCCCTCATCCCACTTGACATAATAGATTTGGGCCAAAGTCCCGTTTGACGGGTAGAGCTGAATCTGGGTTGACGGAGCATCAGAAGCGCCGGGAAGGTCCAGGACAAGGCCGTAGTTAAGGCTGGATCGTATGGTGTAGCTTCCGTCCTCGACAGTCTGCGCAGAAGGGTGGGCATAGCTGGTAGAGAGGAAGTAGAAGGATTGCGCAGCCGTGCCATTTGCCGTCCAGAGGCGAAGGTTGGTAGCGTTTGCGTCCTGAGCTGCGGCCACATCGGCGACAAGCTCGGTTGTGTCCTGCGCACCCTGTGCTTGCAAGGACAGCACGCTCACCAGCTTATAGGCACCCGAGCGCGCGGTATCGGGAACGAGCTGCCACCTCTGTGCGTCGGTCTCGTTCCGCTGGTACTGCTGAATATTGGCTCCGCGATACGCCTGGCCACCGGTCACATCCAGCGCGGCCTGGGAATTGACATTGGTGATGAGGTACGAACCGGTCTGGCTGTCATACTCGACATCAAACTGCTGAGCTCCTGTTTTATTGGAGTTCCAGATCTGGACATTGGCCCCATTCGCGAGAGAGGCATGGTCAACATCCACCATGCGCGTAAGAGAGGATGCGGGGCGTATATAGTAGCTGCCGTCAGCGAGGGATGGTGGCTCAGAACTACCGCTCAGCACCACCGTCTCGTGCGGAGCAGAAGTCTCGTCTGTCTCGCCAGAATCTTCTGCCTCCCCGAAAACTTTCGGGCTGGATGCTGCGCCGCCGTTTTCCGGCAGTTCGACTCCATCAGAGGCACCGACAGTGCCCGGGTCAACGGTGCTCCCCCCGTCTGGTGACGCAGGATCCTCCTGCACAACCCGTTCAACTCCTGTATCAGGAGGGCCTTCCCCGGCATCGGCAACCGAGACGGGCACAAGCACAAGACTTATGACAAGCGCCAGGCCGCAGCAAATAATCTTTTGGAACGCCGTATACATAGCTCTCCCCAGTCAAAATACTGTAAACCATATCCACCGGAACTCCCAGAAAGGAACCCTTTTTTCCATAGTAACAGAAATGAGTGCAGGAGAGGTGGGAGAGGGGGAGGGATCACTCGATACTCAGGATACGGGAGAACCCGGTGATGTCGAACACCTCGCGCACGCCGTCTGAGACATTGATGAGCCTCAGTGCGTGATTTTTTGCGCTGGCGACCTTCTGTCCGGCAAGCAACACCCTCAGTCCGGCGCTGCTCACATAGTCCAGTTTCTCGCAGTCCACCACCGTGATCTGCCAACTCTCACAGGCCTCTACGAGCGGCCCTTCCAACTCCGGAGCGGTCAGGGTATCCAGTCTGCCTGAAAGCCTTATGGTTCTCGTGTCGTCGTTGTCACTGCTTAGTATCTCCACGGTTCAGCTCCTCCTGTCCACGGGCCCTGAGGCTCGTTTTCCTCTGCCCTCTGCCCTGCTGTCAAAACATAGAGCCAGTGTATCACACCTGTGTGCCGATTATCCTCTATACTGAGTTTGGAGCAGATGCAGAAAAATCTATGGACATACCGGACAGTACGGGCGTTTGGAGCGATACGCACTCCCGCCCTCATTTCTGCACTCGTTCTCGTGCTTTCCCTTGCCACCCTCTCGCTCAACGCCTGTACCGCCGAGCAGAGTCAAACCAGGGTCCAGAGCCTCGACGACATGGCCACCGCGCGTATCGGCATCTTCGAGGGTTCCATCTACGACCAGGTAGTCAGCGAGCTGTATCCCGACGCGACCAAACTCTATTACAAGACGGCGGTCGACATCCTTACCGCCCTGCAAAGTGGCCAGGTGGACTGCATGCTCGTCAATAAGGTCTCAGCCGACAGGGTCATGCGGGAGGTAAGCGGCATCAGGTATCTGGACGAGTACCTCGGATACGAGGACCTCGCTCCGGTTGTCTCCCCTGACAAAGCCTACCTCCGCGACGAACTCAACACGGTTATCGCGGAGATGGAAAACGACGGCACTCTGGCAGATCTGCAACAGAAGTGGCTCTATGGGCCCGTCGAGGAAGCCGTCATGGGCGAGTATGAGCTCAGCGGCGAGAAGGGCACGCTCTCACTTGCCACGGGCAGCGATAACACGCCGTTTGCCCTCGTAGGGGAGAACGGGGAGATAGTGGGCTACGACATCGAGTTCATGATGCTCTTCGCCGAGCGCCAGGGCTATGCACTGGAGACAACGGACATGAACTTTGCCGGGATGCTCGCCGCGATAAGCGTGGGCAAGTATGACGTCGCGGCAACCGGCATCACGATAACCCCGGAGCGCGCCGAGGTCGTGCTGTTCAGCAATCCCACCGCCAGGGTCCCGATGGTCTGTCTCGTCCATGAGGGGGCGCCGGAAGTGTCTTCGGGCCCTCTCGACGTGCTTGGCAGGGGGATACAATCGACCTTCATCGACGAGGGTCGCTACCGCCTGCTCCTCTCGGGCCTTGGCATAACGCTTGGCATCACCGCGCTCTCCGCCGTTCTGGGCACCGCGCTCGGAGCGCTGTTCTTCTGTATGAAGCGCTCAAAGCTACGCGGCCTGAGGGTGCTCACGAGCATCGTTGATCGCCTCACCAACGGGCTTCCCACTGTGGTCATCCTGCTCGTCCTCGCCTACGTCGTATTCAGCGCCGTGCCCATAGCTGGCTTTTGGGTCGCGTGCATCGGGTTCTCCCTTATCTTTGCCTCGGGCTTCTCAGAGACGATGCTCGTGGGCACGAACTCCGTAAGCCGGGCCCAGACAGAGGCCGCGCTGGCGCTCGGGTTCAGCCGTGGCGAGGTGTTCAGACTGGTGGTGCTGCCCCAGGCGATGAGCACGATAGTCCCGCTCTACAGCGGCCAGCTCGCAGAACTCGTCAAGGGCACGGCAATCGTCGGCTTTATCGCGGTGGACGACCTCACCCGGGCAAGCGACCTTATTCGCAGCGTCACCTTTGACGCGCTCTTTCCGCTCATGGCCAGCGCCGTCGTCTACTTCCTCGTCATATGGCTTCTTGTCGCGGGGCTGCGCGGCATACAGCGCCAGATGGAGAGCGGGCGCACAAGGCGGGCGAGGCAGTCGATGGCACGCTTGGAGCAGGGCGCTCCCAACTTACAACAGGAGGCAGGAAGGCGATAATGATACAATGCGGTTTGGTCAGCAGACGTGGGCAGGGCAGGTTCCTATGATAGAGATACGTAAACTCAAGAAGTCGTATGGCGATCTCGTGGTACTGGAGGGGGTTGACCTCTCCATTGAGGCCGGCGAGGTCATCTCGGTCATAGGGCCTTCGGGCTCCGGAAAGAGCACGCTGCTGCGCTGCATCACCCTGCTCGACCCGCCCACGGCCGGCGAGATATACATAGAGGGCGAGAACATCACGGCGCCACACGCAGACGTGCCGAAGATCAGGCAGAAGATGGGCATGGTCTTTCAGAGCTTCAACCTGTTCAACCACCTCATGGTCATAGAAAATCTCATGCTCGCGCCCGTCCGGCTTAAGGGCACGCCCAAGCAACAGGCCTACGACGAGGGCATGGAGCTTCTCGAGATGGTAGGCGTGGCGGACAAGGCCCTGGAGCTTCCCTCGGGGCTTTCCGGGGGACAGAAGCAGCGTGTGGCCATTGCGCGTGCGCTGGCCATGAGGCCGGAGATACTGCTCTTTGACGAACCCACCAGCGCGCTTGACCCGACCCGCGTGAGCGAGGTCCTCAGCGTTATTCGCCGTCTGGCCGACGAGGGGCTCACGATGATGGTGGTGACCCACGAGATGGCCTTTGCCCGCAGCGTCTCCACACGTGTGCTCTACCTGGACGAACGCGGCATCTACGAGGACGGCAGCCCCTCACAGATATTTGAGCATCCCGACCGGCCCAAGACACGTGCCTTCATCCAGCGCATCCGGAGCTTTGAGTACCGCATCACGTCGCCGAGCTTTGACCTCTACGAGATGAACGGCGGCATCGAGCAGTTCCTCATGAAGAATTATGTCTCATCTGGCGCACTCAGACAGGTGCAGCTCATCGCCGAGGAGATGCTCGTCAATGTGCTTCTGCCCGCGCTCAAGCGTCCGAGCATCCTCTTCACGCTGAGGAAGGATGAGGACACCGGGCACCTCGCGCTGCTGTTTGCGTTCAAATCCGAGGAGGCGTTTGCGATAGACTCCGGCGACAGCCTCGCGGTGGACATCGTGCGCAACATCGCCTCTGAGGTAACAGAGCAGTATGCGGGCGGCGAGAACCTGATAACGGTGGAGCTCTGATACGTCGGATGAGAAAGAAGGGGAGAGGCCAGAGAATCCTCGCGAGCGTGCTTGCGCTGTCCGTTGCGCTGTCCGCTGCGCTGCTGATTCTGCTCGCCGGCTTTCCACTGATGGCGCTCTCAGTCGAGACGGATACAGCGGCAGGCGCCGGCAGTACAAGGGCCGCGGCAGCAGATACCACCGACACGGGCACCACGGCAGACAGCGACGACGGCGCGCAGAAAACCGAGATACGCAGCATCGAGGATATGGCACATGCCCGCGTGGGCATGATAGAGGGAACCATATTCGACGCCATGGTTGCGAATCGTTTTCCCGAGGCGGAGCGTGTCTATCTCAACACCTCAGGCGACATGATAGCAGCGCTGCAGAGTGGGAAGATAGACTGCTTCCTGCAAAACGAGGTCTCTGTCAAGGAGATGGTGAGGACGGTGCCCGGCATCAGCTATCTCGAAGAGCCGTTCTCGATAGAGCGGTATGGCATGATATTTCCCAAGGGCACCACCGGGCTTCCCGAGGAGTTCAACGAACAGCTCGAGCTGCTGTGGGAGGACGGCACCATCGAGGCGCTCCGCGTCAAGTGGATGGACGGGCCTGAAGAGGACAAGGTCATGGAGAAGATAAGCCTCGACGGCACGCGGGGCGTACTGCGCATGGCAACCGATGATGCCAAACTGCCCTTCTCATTCAGGGACGCGGAGGGCTACACGGGATACGACATAGAACTCGTGGGCATCATCGCCAAGAATCTGGGCTACCAGCTTGAGATAAGCGGCATGACCTTCGGCGGTATCATCCCCGCCATATCCTCGGGCAAATACGATTTTGCCTCCGCAGGCATTGCCTATACGGACGAACGCGCCGAGGCGGTGCTGTTCTCTGAAGCCATCTACTACGGCAACACGGTGTGTGCCATCTATAGCGCTCCTACGGAAAACAGTGGACTTTGGGAGGCTTTCGTCGCGGGCTTTACCAGCACGTTTATAGCTGAGGATCGCTGGATCCTGATGGTCGATGGACTTGCTGCCACGCTGGAGATAACCGTGCTGGCAGCTTTGGCGGGCACGGCGCTGGGCTTTGTGCTCTACTTCCTGTCTCGGTCGCGCTTCAGGATAGCGCGTGTCTTCGTGTCCGTGCTTTCCCGCATCATGGATGGGCTCCCGGAGGTGGTCATCCTGCTGGTGAGCGCCTACATCATATTCCGCTCGCTCGCGATACCCGGCATCTGGGTGGCGGTCATCGCGTTCTCGGTGCTGTTTGCCGTGGGCTTTGCACAGACCCTCACAGTAGGCGTGGCATCGGTAGACAGCGGACAGGCCGAAGCCGCGCGCGCCCTCGGTTTTGAGAACCGCTCGGTCTTTACCCGCGTCATCTTTCCGCAGGCCGCCCGAAGCGTGCTGGCCATCTATGTGGGGCAGGTGATACGGCTCTTGAAGGTCACGGCCATTGTCGGCTACATCGCCGTGGATGACCTCACCCGGGCGGGCGACATCATCAGGAGCAGGACCTTTGACGCGTTCTTCCCGCTGCTCTCAACCGCACTCGTGTACTTCGTGCTCGTCGCCCTGCTGGCACTGCTGCTGCGCTTCATACAGAAAAGACTGGATCCGCAGAGGCGCAGGCGCAGCATCAGGGGCGTTGTGCTTGCCGCTGGTGAGAGTTCCTCGTCCGCCGTTGATGCCGCCGCGTCGGAGAAGCGCTGAGCGCGAAGTGATGCGTGAGTCCAGGCGATGGCTGTGAGCCCCATGACGACGGACGACCCCAGAGGAGTGCGGGCGGAAACGGCCTCTGATGCGGCCTCTGAGGAGACAGGCGGTTCTGCCGCCGAGGCAGCTACGTCAGCGCTCAGGCCCGACGGAGGCAGCGACCTCTTCATTCGCGAGGTCTTTGCCCGCTACCTCACCGCGTCTCTCGTAGGCCTTGTGGGGAGTTCCCTCGGCATCGTCGGGAGCTCGGCGCTCGCCGGGTTCATCCTCGGCGCAGAGCTACTTCCCGTGCTGTCCCTGGCTCTGCCGTTCTACTACCTGTTTGCCACCATAGGCGCCATGCTGGGCGTTGGTGGCGCGCAGATCTGTGCACGGCTTATCGGGTGGCAGCGCCACGAGGAATGTCAGCGCGCGTTCAGCATCGTGTACGTGCTCGCCGTGGCGCTCGGCCTGGTATTCAGCGGAGTGCTGCTGCCGTTCATTGACCCGCTCCTCACGGTGATGGGCGCCCCCTTCGAGTTGCTTGAGCCCGCGCGAGCGTATCTGGGCATCCTCTGCGTGGGCGGCGTCTTCATTATCGGGATATATCCCGCCTTCAACATGCTCAGGCTGGACGGGCAGACCACCGGAGCGGCCCTCTTGTTTGCGGGGATGGGCGTGCTGACGCTGGGCCTCGACCTGCTGTTTCTGGCGGGTCTTGGCTGGGGGATAGAGTCTGTTGCCCTCGCGCTCTGCCTGTCCTACGCGGCCGTCTCGGTTGCGGGTGTGCTGCTGCTGATGCGACGGAGTCTCAACTTCCGCTTTGTGTCGCCCCTGGGTGGTGGCCCGCACGCCCTTGGCAACGCCCTCGGCCTGGTACGGAGCATTCTCAGCACCGGGAGCCCCAATGCCCTCGAGGACATATGCATCGTCGTGCGCACAGCGGTCATCAACAACGTGGCTGCCGTGGCCTTTGGCACGCTGGCCCTCGGTGCCTATATCATCATCGACAGCGTCACGATGGTGGCGCTCGTGTTTGCCGCCGGTACTTCGGGCGCTGCCATGGCGTTTCTCAGCGTATTCTTTGCGGAACGCGACTCTCGCAACGCGATTCAGATACTCAGACTCGTCTTCATCTGGGGCATGCCCGCGATACTCGCGCTCACGGTACTGCTTGAGTTCCTCGCGCCCGAGGTGGCCGGGATGTTTGGTGCTCACACGGCAGAGGAGTTCGCGGTATTCTCGCTGGCCATACGCGTGTTTGCCGCCGGCCTGCCGTTTCTGTTCTTCAACTATGTCTCGATAATGGTCTACCAGAGTCAGGGCAGGATGATGGCGAGCAATGGGATAGTGTTGCTGCGCGAACTCGCCGGCCCGCTCGCTTTCATGGGGGTGCTCGTGGCTCCGCTCGGCATGGTGGGGATATGGGCTGCCTTTCCGCTCGCGGAGCTGGTCACCACCCTCCTGATACTCTTCTACAGCCTCGTGTGCCGGGGGAGAAACGGGCAGCTCTCCAGCGTATTTCTGCTCGACCGGCAAACGGAGCGCGACGGCGAGGGTATCTCTCTCACCGTGAAAAACGACGCGGAAGCCATAGTGGCCGCGGTCCTCAGTGTCGAGGCCTTTTGCGAGGATAAGGGCCTGAGCCTCCGCCTGTCCACCGGCATACAGCTGGCCCTGGAGGAGATGCTGGTGGCCATCGGCACCAACAGCCTGGGGGGCGCGTCGAGCCGCACGACAAACGTGCGTGTCCTGGTGCTGGGGGACGAGGTCATCGTGCGCATTCGCAACGGGGGGCTGCGCTTCAATCCCATAGAATACGCGGAGCGCCTGAGCGGTATGGTTCTCGAGACCAAGCTCACGCTTGATTATCCGGCCGGCGAGACGGTCTCAATCCTCAGGCACGATACGCACGCAAACTCGGAGGCGCTGCCCGAGGTGGATGTGCCTCTGGAGCTCACCGGCATCATGATGATATTGAAGATGGCCGAGGTGGTTGACTATCGCTCGACCTTTGGCGTCAACAACCTCATGATGATACTGCGTGGTTGAGGAGGCGGAGGAGGTGGAAGCAGCAGGAGTGACGGGTGCAGGATCTGAATGGGCGCGGGAAGCGCTGAGCGAGGCAGGGCGCTGCCACGGCGCACTCGTGCTCAAAAGCGCGGGCGGCGCGTTTTGGCTGGAGCCCGCCACACCGAGCGACGTGCCCGAGTTGGCGTGCCTCAACCTCAGTGTCAAGCTCGACCTGGCAGACTGCGAAACAGCGCTGCTGCACCCCGAGACGGGATTCGCGCGCAGGGGCGGCTTTTTCAAGGTGATGGATGCCGACGAACTGCGTAGCTGCCTCAACGACCCCCGCTCGCTCATCTTCGTGCTGAGAGCTGTGGCCGAGGATGAGGACACCGGGCGCATCGTCGCGTCGCTGTGGGTGTCGCTGGATGACCCGGGCTTTGCGGAACCCTCGGCAAGCCTCACCGGCTATCTCCGAGAACACCCAGCCCTGGCAGCCGCTCTGCGAGAGGGCAGGGTGTGTTATGGCAGGGAACTCATCGTCGCGCGGGACGCGACACGATACCTGAGCCCCGTTGCGGCACTCTTTTACGGGAGTTTCCGCGCCCTGCACGCGGCAGGTTTTGCCTACGCCCTCTCGGAGGTCTACCGGGTCGTCGAGTACCACAGCGGCGCACCCGCCGCAGAGGCAGGGCCGGGAGCTGCGGAGTGCGGACACGTTGTCAACATCATCAACGAGGCGGCCCTGTCCAGTGTGGCCGAGGCGGCGGGCCTCAGGATAGCCAGAAACAGGCCACGCACGCTTGACTTTGACGGGGGGCTCTACCTTACCATAGAGCCGGAGATAATCCTGTTCGACCTTGCCCTCACGGTGGAGACGCTTGCGCACAGCCTGCACAATCAGAAGGCCGGTGTTGCTTTCGTAAACGCGGGAGAGCGGGGAGGCTCGAGTGAGTGCAGAACACAAACAGACGGGGAGCGCCATGTCTGAACAAAACACGTCGAATCCGTACGGCCCGCTTGACCGCCCAGCAGACGAGCTTCTCGTTCCACGCAGCAGCCCGTCCGGTGTGTCCGGCGGTGCGCAGGGACGCTCCATAGCGAAGAAGCTGCTCAGCGCCTTTCTCATCGTATCGGCCTGTGGAATGCTCACGGCCATCGTCGCGGCCGAGCTGCTGTTCCAGAGCATCCTCGGTGTGACAAACCAGAGCAATCTCAGCATCGGCGAGACGGCGGCGCAGAGCAGCAGCGAGGCACTCACCTCCACCGTGCTCACCGATACGGAAACGCTCGCAGAGGCAAAGGCAGGCATTATCAACGAGTCGCTCGCACGCCTGGCCGGCGATGTGGACACGCTGGCAGACTACATCTCTGAGCTCTATGCCCATCCCGCGGACTACCGGGAGCTGCCCTTTGAACATCTGCGCTCGGCACCGGCAGACACGCTTACGCTGCAATGGGCGCTCTCGCCCGGCATGGTGGAGCAGTCGCGCTTTGACGAGCGTGACCTTGCGGAGGCAGGGGTGCTCGACGAGACCTGGCTGCTTGGCAACCTCGCGTATGTGGGCCGGGCGCTCATGGCCGACGAGCCCGCCATCTCGTCGCTCTACATCACCACAGAGAGCGGCATCAACATCGGCTACGACAGTTTTGTGGAACAGAAGCGCTTTGTCGATACCATCGACCTCAGAGAGCGGGACTGGTACCTCGGGGCCCACCAGAACGACGGCCTCTATATCTCCGACACCTATCGGGACAGTTTTGAGCGCGGGCTCAACATCACGATGTCCCTGCCTGTCAAAGGGCCTGATGGCAGCTTCAAGGGCGTGGTTGGCGCTGACATCAACATCTCCGATCTCGAGAGCATTGTGGGAGAGATAAGCGCGGGCACCAACGGCTATGCGGTGCTCCTGAAGGGCAGCAGGATAATCTCTGCTCCCGGCCTTGACGAGAACAACGAGAACGACCTGGACTTCTTCCTGGGAAGCAGGGCGGTTGACATAATCGATTCGGTGGAACACGCGTCGTCCACCGCACAGGAGACAGAGCTGAGCGCTACGGAGGGAAGCGCCGAGCCTCAGAAGTTCTTCGCCGTATGGGGCCCTGTGGAACTCTCCGGGTGGCAGCTCGTGATAATGATTCCCGAGGCCGATATCACCGCGCCTTCGGCCGGGCTCCATTCCGAGATAACGGCCATGACCGACGAGGCCGCCGCCGTCGCGCAGGATCGTATAGTCCTCGCCAATATCATCCTCATCGCCATAGCCGTAGTACTCGTGGTCATCGCCATGATAATCTCGCGCTCTATTTCGCGGCGGATAACGAGCCCCATAATAAAGCTGAGCCACGACGTGGACGAGGTGGCCGCGGGCAATCTGGACTATCGTTCAGACGTGCAGACGGGCGACGAGATAGAGGCCTTGAGCCACAGCTTTGAGCATATGACCCAGCAGTTGCAGGCACATATACGCGAGCTCAACCAGGCCACGGCAGAAAAGGAGCGCATCAGCACGGAGCTCAACGTGGCCGCCGACATCCAGGCGTCCATGCTGCCCAACACCTTTCCGGCGTTTCCAGACAGCAGGGAGTTTGACATCTACGCCACGATGGACTCCGCAAAGATGATAGGCGGCGATTTCTACGACTTCTTCTTCATAGATGACCGTCGTCTCGCGCTGGTGATTGCAGATGTGAGTGGCAAGGGCATCCCCGCGGCGCTGTTCATGGTGATAGCGAGGACCCTCATAAAGAGCAATGCCCAGCTGGGGCTCAGGCCCGGCGAGGTCTTTGGCGTCGTCAATGACCTGCTGTGCGAGAACAACGACGCCAATATGTTCGTCACCGCATTCATGGGCTATCTGGACCTGGGCAGCGGCACGTTTTCCTATGTCAACGCCGGACATAACCCCACGATGGTGTCCCGTGCCGGCAGGAGCTTCGTCAAGCTGGAGATGGAGCCGGGTTTTGTGCTCGGAGGGCTGCCGGGCATTGTGTTTGAGGAGCGGCAGGCGACGCTCGGGCCTGGAGACCGACTCTTTCTCTATACCGACGGGGTTACCGAGGCCACGTCGCCGGAGTTGGAGCTGTTCTCGGAGCAACGCCTGCTTGCCGTGCTTGACGCGGAGAAGGGGGTCGGCGAGCCCACGGACACACCGGAACAGGACACATCGATGCACGGGCTGCTCATGCGTGTCCGACGTGCCCTGGACGCCTTTGCGGCGGGTTCCGAACAGGCCGATGACATCACCATGCTCGCGCTGGAGTTGAAGCAGCTCGCGGAGGGTGGCAGCACGGCTGCAGACAGTGAGGCAACAACAGAGGGGAGAGCCGGGCCGCAGGTAGATGCGTATGTCGAGTTGCGGGTAGAGGCACGAGATGAGCGGCTTCCCGAGGTGCTCGGCTTTGTCGAGACGGCGCTCAGGGGCTACGGATTCTCGGAGAGCCAGATAACCAAGGCCGCAGTCGCGGCAGAGGAGGTCTTTGTCAACATCGCGCATTACGCCTATGGGGATGATTCCGCTGAATCAGACACGCGGCAGCGGGGTCTGGTCACTGCCAAGGTGAGCTTTGATGTCGCAGAGGGCATTGCCAGCATGAGTTTTGAGGACAGCGGCGTCGCGTTCAATCCCTTAAGCCGCCCCGCCCCCGACCTCACACTCGATGCCCTGGAGCGCGACATAGGAGGGCTCGGCATACACATGGTGCTCACTATGATGGACGCCGTGGAATACGACTACCGGGAGGGTCACAACATCCTCACCCTGAAGCTCGCGCTTTGAGGGGATGGGGCAAGTGGGACAGCAGGGACGGGGCTGGTGTCACACAGTCACCAAACACAAAAGAAAATTTTCTAAAGGGTAAAACTGGTGGGACACCAGCCCCGTCCCTGCTGTCCCACTTGCCCCATCCCCTCCACTATTGCACGTTGACTGCGGTCTCGCCGTCCACGACCGAGAACCACGACTGGCCGGGTGACAGAAGAATGGCCTTGCCAGCGGCATCCTTAAAGCGCGGCGGCGTGTTGCCCTGGGTCTCCCACGTGCCCTCGACCCACTTTCCGTCGGTAAACACCATGGCCCTCCCGGAGCCGTTGAGGTTGACTTCGAGCGTTGTGCCGCCCACGGGATCCGGGACAAAGGATGCCCACATGATTACGAGGTTCTCAACCCCGACCTGCTCACCCGTTGCGTCGTCGATAGTGGGGCCGTCCATGGAGCGGAGGTACTGCTTCATCTCGGCGTTGTACTGCCAATCGGCAACAAAGCTTTCGGAGAAGGGTATGGTGATGGCGCTCGCTGGCATCACTGAGGCGTTTGAGGCAATCGAGGTGTCGGTTGCCGTCGAACTACCCGAGCAAGACGAGGCCGTGCTGCCCGATGAAGCCGAAGCTCCCGACGAGGCAGAGGCAGAGACGGAGGAGGGACGCTCCTCGGGCCGGTAGAACTCCAGTGTGGGCGGGTTCTCCGTGCGGATGGCAAACCCGTCCGACTCGGCAGCCGCATAGGCACCGCCCAGATTGAGATACAGGTTATGGGGAGCGGAGCGAAAATCGACACGATAGTAGAGCCCATCGACGCTGCCACCCTTCATCGAATCGATCCCGGCTCCTCCCAGTTGGCCCAGCACGAGGTCATTCGCGCCACTGAAGAAGAGCAGGGCCTGATACTGGGGAACGATGCTTATATCCGAGTTGCGGGCACTGCGCACGGGGCCGACGTCGCCCGGAATGGTGCTCTGGAAGAGGCAGTTGAAGCGTGTGATGCCTCCCTCGGTGATGGTCTCATACACGATGTCCGCGCTGCCAAGCCCCGTCTGGGGTCGAGCGTCCCAGGAGTTCTCGATCTTCACGCTCAGAGGCCGGTAGAGTGCGCGGCTCTCATCATCCAGTGGCATACCGGTGAGCGGCCAGGTGGGTTCGGGCTCAGGCTCTGCTGCGGGCGTGTCAACAACCTTCTTTTCTATGCTTGGCTGTTCTTCAACGTGCGGCGCGGGCTGTTGCTGCAGTACCGCAAAGGCGGTTATTCCTCCGGCTATCAGAACAACTGCTGCGGCAATGACGATAATCAGCGTGCGTCTGGTTTTGAGAAAGCTCATGATACCTCTCTTGTCCGTTGCAGGATCAGTGCCTGGCAGGCACAGATTACAGTTTACCGTATCTTTATTCTGGGAAGCCACACAGCTCACCACTCGTTTATACTTTGTACAAAAGCTTTGGCGTGGTCTCACCCCCCGACATGCCCCCGTGGCAAAGGATTCGCGTGGATTGGTATTGGTTTCTGGTCATATTTCTCGTAGCCCTTGTAGCTACGTTCTTTCTCACGCCCCTCGCTATCCGTATAGCGGAGAAGCTGGGCATCATCGACCTGCCCGGCAAGAATCGCATCAATACCAGCCCTGTGCCTCGCCTGGGTGGGCTGGCCCTCGTGGGCGGGATAGCCATTGCCGTGGTGGCCTTTTACCTCATCGGCAGGGTTGTGCCTCTTGAACCACCGCAGTCCGACCAAACGGTTAACATCAACTATCTGGGGGTTGCTCTCGCAACGCTCGTGGTGTTTCTCGTAGGCCTTGCCGACGACTTCCTTGAGATCAAGACGCGGTATAAACTGGTGGTTGAGGCGGGGGCGGCGTGTATCGCCTGTGCCTCGGGCATTCTCTTTGACCACTTCACCAACCCCTTTACCGGCACCATCGTCGAGCTTGGCCTTGCTGCCTGGCCGATAACCATCATCTACCTCCTCGTCTTTGCGAATATCATCAATATCATCGACGGGCTCGATGGTCTGGCCTGCGGGGTAGTCATGATTTCGGCGGCGGCCATCTTCATCATATCCATTCAGAAGGGTGCGCTCGAGGCCGCTATCCTCACCATGGCTATCATCGGGGCCTGCCTGGCCTTCCTGCGCTACAACCTCTTTCCCGCGCGCGTCTTCATGGGGGACTGCGGCGCGCTGTCGCTCGGCTTCCTTCTGGGCGTCGCCTCACTCTTTGGCGTGGTGCGCACGCCGGCGCTCATCACCCTTCTCGTGCCTATTATGGTCGCGGGCATACCGGTGATCGATTCGGTGATGGCCCTTATCCGCCGCCTGCGCTCCAGGCAGAGACTGGGAACCATGGATACCGGACACATCCACCACCGTTTGATAGAGCGGGGCCTGAGCCAGCGCACCACCGTTTTGATTATCCTCCTCCTCACGGCGTTTCTGGCGGTCTGCGCGCTCCTCTTTGCCGTGTATCAGAACTACACCATCCGTATTGCCATCGTCGTGGTGCTCGTCGTCCTCGTGCCGGTTCTCATCGGGGGGCTCGGACTCATGCGACCCGCGCTCCAGCACGTCTATTATCCCCGTCCTCTGGAAAAGCTGCCCAAGAGTCAGAAGCGTATCAGCGCGTCAATCGTCACCTACGACAGCGAGCGTGAGATAGTCCCGCTGCTGCGCTCCATGCAGCGCTACCTCGACCTCTCCAACCTCGATGTCTTTATCGTCGATAACGCGTCAACCGACAACACGGTCAAGGCAATCGAGGCAACGGCCCCGTGGGCCACGCTCATCGTCAACAGCTATAACCGTGGTTTTGGCGCGGGCCACAATCAGGTTCTCGAGGCTCTGAAGTCGGAGTACCACGCCGTCATCAACCCGGACATCGAGTTTCTCGAAGACACGATTTTTGAGTTGGCGCAGTTCCTCGATGACAACCCCGGTGTCGTGATGACCGCACCGAGGGTTCTCAATCCGGACAGGACAGAACAGAAGCTCCCCAAGGTGCAACCCGAGCCGCGCTATCTGATCGCCCGTCGTTTCGAGGGCAGTAATCGCAGGGCCGACGAACTGGCCGCGGAATACACGCGCAGCGATGAGGACTTCATCGGGCCCGTGCCCATAGAGCACGCCAGTGGGAGCTTTTTCATGATACGGACCGCAGTGTTCAAGGAGCTCAACGGATTCGACGAGCGCTTCTTCCTCTATTTTGAAGACAATGACCTGTCGCTCAGGGCGAGCGAGCTGGGCGAGATAATGTTCTATCCCGGCACCCAGGTTATCCACGGCTATGCGCGCGAGTCACGAAGCAACGCCCGGGCCTTCGTGGCACAGATACAGTCGATGTTCCGCTACTTCGGAAAACACGGATGGTAGTGCCTCCCTAGGGAATCTGCGCGGCGATATACTCCTCAAAGGCGGCAAAGTCCTCTTCCAGCAGCTCCAGTTGGGCGGCCTTCTCCTCCTCGCTGAGCAGGCTGATACGGATACCGGTCTGGGCGAGCTCCCTGAGTTCTGGATAGCTGAGATCAAACCACTGCACAGCCTTGGCGTATTCCGCGGTGAGGTTGGTGCGCACGATACCCTCGTCGTCGGTTGCGAGCGAGACGGGTACGTCGTGGCTGCGGTACAGCGCAAACTGCGAACGAAACGCGTCCTCGTCGAGGATGCCCTCGTTGGAAGTCAGGCAGACCGTGACGCCGATGTTCTCCTCGCGCATTCGCGTGAGCAGCTCGTAGACCTCGTTGTCCCACGCGATTGCTGCTCCATGGTCCACGCGCACCGCATGACCGCGCTCCAGGGTGTCGCTCAGGCGGGTGGAGAGCACGCTATACGGAGCGTTTTCCAGGGTGAGCTCGCCGGCATGGAGTGAGAAGCGCAGCGGGTTGTCCGGATGCTCCTCAAGGCTTTTGGCATAGGCGGCATCTATGAGATCCATCTGGGCATCGTAATCGCGGAGCGCAATGGGGTTATCCTCCGGAGCAAGGATGGTGATGCCTGCGACCTTGAGATCGGGCGTGTAGTACTTCGCCGTTGCGTTGGCGAGTTGCGCCTCAAACTGGTCGAGCGGGACCGTCCGCGAGAGGCTCGCGATATAGTTGATCTCCAGATGCCAGACCACCCCGTCCTCTTCCTGTGCCTCGGCAAGCACCTGCTCCTTGAGCTCTTCGATGCGCTGCACATCCTCGGGCGTGTTGTAGGTGGTCATGAGTTCGAGATAGGCGATACGCTGGCTTACCGCCTCGCGGATGAGCTTTTCTATGAGCATATCCTTGGGGATGTCCACCTCATGTATGGCGGTAAAATAGTCGAAGAAATGGTCGTGCCCAATGCGGCCCTCCGCGTCTCGGTTGGCCTCTGTATCGACGGTGCGCATCGTGAGATCGTTCATCACCTCGGAGTACGCGGGATTGACCTGGGTCTTTGTCGGGTCGGTGAAGTCTCCGGGGCTCCAGTACGGACCTGTCGGCAGCTCGGCGGTGAAGCGCCGGTTGTCGCGGTCGTAATAGAGGCCCTGTTCTGCGGCCAGGCGGATAACATCCTCGGCGTCTATGGCACCGGAAGGATGGTTGTGCAGGTCGGCCCCCTTGGGCATCTTGTGGAGAAAGGCGATGAGTTCCTGCTCAGAGGACTTGCAACTCTCAAACCAGGAATTGATGCGTGCGCTGCGATTGCTGACGGTGCTCGCCGCATTGCCACTTTCAGCGCGCTGAGGCAACTCCGCCCCCATCTGACAGGCAGCGAGCGGGAGCATCGTAAGAACGAGCAACACCAGCAGTGCACCGGCAAGCGGACGACGCATCCGCTCTGCTCGCCCACGCATCGCTCTCTCCCTCGATATCATCTCAACCTCCGGTCTCGTCGTGCACACGAGCTTCATTGTGCGGATTTCAAGCTTTGATGTAATTGCTGCATCAATGCTCAGTCTAACATATCCTTATATAAAAAGCGGTCTTCTGCCGAGCAGAAAGGTCGTGAGCGAATATGGTTTGCGCAGTACTCATCATAACAGGAAATGCTGGCGAGCTTTCCCAACAGTAGGTAGTGCCTTCAACCATTCAAGCAACGCTTCTTCGAGGTGAAGTTGACAAAAATACTAAGAAAACTTATACTAAGTGTAAAGATAAATGACTGCGAAAGGAGATCGGATTGCAACTCACCGATGCGCTTGCTATTCTGATGAACTGGGATAGACGAGGGCGATACGTATTCACCAAACACGACCTGGCAAAACTCTTCGATGAACAGGCCCAACTTTTGAGCAAAACACTGGAGCGGCTCGTTGAAAAAGATATTCTGATTCGTGCGGCCAGAGGCGTGTATGTGTTTGCGCACAGTGCCCATCGTGGAGCGTACACGCTTGAAGAAGTCGCCCAGACACTACGGCGCAACAGCTACAATTATCTGAGCCTGGAGTCAGCGCTGTCAGAATGGGGCACGATCTCACAGATTCCCATAGATCGTATAACTGTGATGACAACAGGGCGTAGAGGCGAGTTCAAAACACCATTTGGAGTCATTGAGTTCACGCATACGGAGGCCAATCCCGAAACAATCCTGGCCAATACGATTGTACGTGAGCCGCATCCCCTGCGGATTGCCCGGGAGGACTTCGCGGCAAGAAACCAGAGAAGGACGGGCCGTAACGTCTTTCTGATTGAGGAGAACAGATGAGCACTCGGATTGATTTTCGCCGAGCTATGCGGCTTACAGCAGACTTGTTGATGGGCTCGATAAGCAGCTATGGGAAAGAGCCAACCTTGATCACTCTTGATGCTACTTCTTATGTCGCCTGTATATTTCTCGCGGAAAGCCAAAAGGTGAAAAGCTCAGTGATAAAGTCAAGAGACTACATTGTTGATTTCTTTGAACAGCATCATTTGATTGAGGCGATAAGGGAGCATAAAAGACGGGCAGCGCCATTAAGAAAGCATTAAGAAAGCATTAAGAAAGGATCAGTTTTTCCTGGCAGACATTTTAAGATAAGCACTCTGGACACTGGTAACTACAGTGCTATAAGCACCCCATTGACCAGTAACAACAGAAGCAAACGGAAACGGACAGTGCCGCTTAGCTCAAGTCATTAGCACTGCTTTCTAATTCGACTTATTCGTCGTCTCCACCAACGGCTTCGTCGGCGAATCAGCGGCTACTATACCGTTTTTATCATAGGTTACCGCAACCGTCTGTGTCAGATAATCTCCCAGCCCTATCAACGTTACGGTATTCTCTGTCGATTGACGGTACAGGCCAATGACTTTTGTCAGATCCCACCACACGATGGTTCGATCCTCTGGACTTGCTTTGTAGCTGACCGTAACCTGCTCGCTGTCGCTCTTGGTCTGGCTGTACTCTGAGAGCGTTTCAACGGTATATGCGGTCGTGAGTCGTTCTTTCACATTGAATTTCAGTTGCTCGCCGCCCGACAGGCCGCCCTCAATAACATTTTCTATAAAGAGCTTGGTGCTGTAACTCGACCTCACCTTGGACTCGTGTGAGAGCTTTACAATCTTTTCGTTGGTCTGACCTATCGGGATGGAGAGATGATCAACCCATCTCAATTCAAATACACAGACGGTGAAGTAGGACTCCACATAGAGGTTTTTTGCCGAATTGTCCAGGCTGGGATCGAGTATCTGCGACCATGCAAGAGGAGGAATGGGGTTTTCTTGGGTCCGCGCAAGCCATATCCTGGTTGCCGAGTCCATCGTACGCGGCACGGCTGCCATAATCTCAACCTTGTCCACAATGGGCAGTGATGCCACTTTATCCCAGTCGGTGTATGATATCTCCATGATAGGCCTATATCCTCTTCTTGCTGACCGACAGTGTCTTTGAAAAATCATGACCCGCTGCAGGAAGTTTCCCGTCCCACCCGCTCGTCTCAAGCAGGCCTGTAGTCTGGATGCTTGACTTATTATCTTTGGTGAGGGGCACGTCTACATCGACGGTCAGCGTTCCGTAGTGCTTGTCTCCTTCCTTGGGGAGCACGTCTTGAAATACGAGATTGAACTGGTATCCGTACGCGGCTCCGCCTGGGGAGTAGAGTGTGTATTTCGTGCTTTCCCCCTTGGCGATCGTATATTTGTGAGAGGCGAAGTCGCCCCAGGAGATGCTTTCCGTGATTAATTTCAGGTCTCGGTCCATTTCGTTAACGACAGTTAGATTGAAATCCCATCGAGGCATAGTAACTCCTTCGCATTTGTCTTCTTCGGCTGGTAGTTGGCTGCCCTTGCGTTGGGCTTCATCAAATGAAACGAGTGGTCTGGCACTTTTGTCCAGTCTCTCTGATTTCGCCATGCCCAACAGTAGAGAGCCCTCTTAATGCAACCCTTCTTACGAACAACAGTGTAACAGAGAGTGTGAGGTGGGATAGATACGGGAATAAAAAAATTTTGATGAAGCGGAAAAAGTTACCAAAAGGTTATCGGGATCGGTTGAAAAAGTAAGCGCTTTTGCACTTCCGATAGGAATCAAGCGTCTTGGTATTCTCTGGTATTGCCTGCACTTCGCAATTCACAATTTTGACTATAATGTACATACTGCAGAAAATAAGAGCAGAACGAACGGGAGAATAATGAATGAAGGTTCTTGCAGCGTGTGTATCAGAGCATATTGGTCGGCATAGGAAAACGAGCTCAAAGAGTGCTATCGCATCTCCGAGCAAAGGATTGAAGGCAGCACCAGGGAAGCATAGGCGCTCTTGACAAAAAAGGAATTTCTGCCTTGGACATAATCAATACCATCTTCGGCATCCCGCTTGGATACATACTCTATTTCTGCTACTCCGTGGCAGGTAGCTTTGGTCTGGCCATACTTCTGTTTACCGTTCTCACCAAGGTAATCATCTTCCCGTTTTCTCTTATGGGACAAAAGAACGCCATTACCATGGTGCGTATCCAACCGAAGCTCGAAGACATCAAGAGGCGCTTTCAAGGTAACAACACCCTGATTCTCGAGGAGCAAAAGAAGCTCTATAGGCGCGAGAACTACTCAACGATAAAAGGGGCGCTGCCCCTCCTCATCCAGATACCACTGATACTCGGTCTGATAAATGTCATCTATAATCCTCTGCAACACCTCCTGCATATCGATCCTCAGATGATCCAGGCCCTCATCGCTCAAGCCTCGCTCATCACGAGCATCCCTATTGAAGAAATGGGTTTTGCCGCCCAGTTAAAGGTCATGGAACTCGTGCAGGCAGACCCCGCTGCCTTTGCCATGATGCCACAGGCAGCTGATGCAATTGCACAGATTCAGAGCATACATACGAACTTCCTTGGCGTGAACCTGTCCGAGAATCCCAACCTTACCCTTCCCTCTGTGCTCTATCCGATACTCTCAGCGCTCAGTGCTCTCGCACTGTCGCTGTACCAGAACAAGTACTACATCCTGCAAAAGACCGCGTCCAATCTCAACAAGTGGGGCATGGCGGTCTTTCTTGTAGCCTTTTCCGGCTATTTTGCAGCGGTGCTGCCCTGTGGGCTGGGTCTGTACTGGATTGCCGGGAATATCCTCTCCGTAGCAGTGGTGTGGCTCTGTAACATCATTTATAACCCCAAAAAGCTGCTTGATAAACACAGCGCACCCCAAAAGGCGGTGCTTAACCGGGAGGAAAGGGCCCAGCAAAAGAGCATCAAGGCTCTACAACATGCAAGGGAGAAGGCAGACGAGCAGCGGTTTTACGAAGCTCCTGACAAGCAGCTCGTGTTCTATTCCGAGGGTTCCGGGTTCTACAAGTACTTTGAGCAGACCATCACCTGGCTTTTAGAGAACTCAAACATTACCATCCACTATGTGACCAACGACTTTGACGACCAGGTGTTCAAACGGGCTGAACTGGTGGAAAGCCCACGGTTCTTGAGTTACTACATCGGGCCCACCGCGCTTATCTCCTTCATGATGAGGCTTGATGCAGCGATGGTGGTCATGACAACACCCGATCTTGAGCAGTACCACATCAAACGCTCGCTGGTGCGCAAAGACATCGAATATGTCTATCTGGACCACGGTTTTGGAAGCCTCAATCTGGAGCTCCGAGAGGGAGCGCTCGATCATTTCGATACCGTATTCTGCTATGGGCCCAACCATATCGAGGAGGTTCGCAAGACCGAAGACGTCTATGGCACGCCGGAAAAGCGCCTGGTCAAAACGGGATACAGCCTTTACGATGCGCTTATCAGCAGCGTTGAGGCGAGGGAGCAGCAACAGAGCAGCACTGCCAGAGCAACACTGGTGGACACCGCACCAGAAACCTCACCAGCAGTAATCCTTCTGGCACCTTCGTGGCAGTCAGACAATATCCTGGAGACCTGTTTTGATGAGACAGTCACGCCTCTGCTTGACAAGGGCTTTCGCGTCATCGTACGTCCACATCCGGAGTTTTCCAAACGCCTGAGGCCCAAACTGGACGAGCTTATCTCCCGTTGGAAAGGCAAGGGTAACGGCCTGCTCAGCTTTGAGGTGGACTTCTCATCGAATAAGACCGTTTATAGTGCCGACCTTGTTATCACCGACTGGTCTACCATTGCCCAGGAGTTCTCTTTGAGCACCAAAAAGCCTTCTCTTTTTGTTAACACCCCCATTAAGGTCATGAACCCAAACTGGGAGAGGATAGGGGTTGAGCCAATTGGCTTTGTACTACGCAATGACCTGGGCGAGGATATTGACACTGATGATTTATCGAAAGTCGGCGAGCTCGCCGAGCGTCTCATCAACAACCAGGCAGACTGGAGAGAGCAGATAACCGCCTTCTATGACGAGTATGTCTTCAATCATGGATGGGCGGCCCAGGCAGCAGGTGAATACATTCTGTCCTCGTTGCAGCTTGCCGAATACCGGCGACAGACCGGTAAAGAGGATAGCAAGAGGCAAGCAGGCGATAACGACAGAAAACACAGAGCATCAAAATCTGGCATCAAAGGTGGTTCTTATGCCTAGGGAGGTGCTGTCACACCCAACTCGGTCTAATTGCACCTTTGTTGCAGGGAACTGCCTAAGCTCCTACGTCTCAACGCATTGGCACCGAAACCGGGGGGGGGGGGGGCTCACCGTCGCGTTCGTGTTTTCGAAAAGATTTATCACAGGCTTTTCCACAGCCACCAGCGGTAACGGTACCATCGCGTCGGTGGGGAAAGTTGTGGGGAG
>JAISEO010000008.1 GCA_031264075.1 Coriobacteriales bacterium
AGGAGTACGGTACCGGTGTGTCCGGCGAAGGCACCTCCTGCAAGGGCATCCGGGTAGTTGTCTCCCGTGGCACAGACGAGGTTGTTGAGGGAGAGTGCTCCGTTAGAGTTGGCAAGGGATTTCTCCACTATGTCCACACTCGTCTCATAACGGGTATCCCCTGACCAGCGTTCTATGCTTACTCCTGTTTGGGCGAGTTGGTCTTCTACGAGAGCTGGCACGGCAGCAATACCTCCGGTGATGATTATCCTCTTGAAGCCTCCACTTGTAAGAGCAGCCAGTGTTGCCTCATCAAGGCCACTTCCCGGGTAGGTATCGGGTGTGGAGAGGAATATGGGAGAGCGGGTTACATGCGCATAAGGTGAGATGGACAGTGCGTCTGCAAAGTTAAAGCCGTTGGCTATGATGGCCGTGTCTCCCCAGGAGGGGTTTCCTCCTTCTGGAGTCTTTCCCTTCTCATAGATGTCAAGGGCTGTCTCTATGCGGCCTTCCCCTGAGATGCGAGATACGTTGCCTTGTCCTACTACTCCTTCCAGGGCTGCAAAGGTCTGAGGTGAGACTGCTGCCTCTCCTCCTATAATGAAGGCCTTTGTTGCACCGAGGCTCTGTATCGTCTCCTGAGCCTGCGAGGTGAGGCCTCCTGTCTCGGTGAGGATGACCGGAGCACCATAGATTCCCGCAAGGCTTGAGGCGGCAAGCGCGTCCGGGAAGTTCATGCCGCTTGCTACTATGACGTAGTTGGAGCTGGACCAGCCCTCCCCTACTATGGCCTGCATGGTGTCGAAGCGGTTGCCTTCGTCTCCCTTGTTGCCGTCAAGGCGGGGCCAGGGCTGCTTCTCCGGCTTGTCTGGGATGCCTGGGCCCTCTGAGGCCTTGATGGTGAAGTTCGTGCGTAACTCGCCCTGGTAGTTGCCTTTGCCGGTGACGATGAGCGTTGCGATGCCGACGGCCGTGTTGGAGCTGTAGCTTACGGTATAGTCGGTAGCGGGGTTAAGGGTGGTAGCGCCTTTTACTATCGAGACTTTCGGGGTGATGGCACTGCCGGTGTAGGGGTAGCCTGCGGAATCGATGCCCGTGATGGCAAAGCCTGCCGCAGGGAGGCTCAGGGCATTGATGGTGAAGTCGGTACTAAGCTCACCTGTGTAGTTGCCCTGGCCGGTCACGGTGACGGTTGCCGTTCCTGCATTTGTGTGATTAGCGTAGCTGAGGGTGTAGTCTGCTCCGAGGTCAAGCGTGGTAGCGCCTCTTGCGACGGTGATGCCCTCAGGCGTTATGGCGCTCCCTGTGTAGGCATAACCTCCGCCCTCGATACCGCCGATGGCAAAGCCCGCGCCTGCAAGGTCGAGCGCGTTGATGGTGAGCGTCGCCTCGGCGTAGTCCACGGTGATATCGTAGTTGCCCGTAGCATCACGGCCTGCACCCTCTATGAGCACGGTGGCAGAGGTGACGGGATAGCTCCCCCGGTCTTCCCCTGTCTCACGGGTGATACTGATGCCTGCGAGGCTGTCACTTCCGAGGAGACCCGGGGCTTCTCCGGTAAAGGCCGGTTCGGGCTCGCTGTAGCCCTTCTCCGCTGAGTTGACCGTGACGGTAAGGGGTACGGGCTTGATGTCGAAGGTAGTACTGAGCCTGCCTCGGTAGTTGCCTGTTCCGGTGACGGTGAGGGTGACCTCGCCAACAGAGATGTTGTTAGGGCTGTAACTTACCGTGTAGTCGGTGCCCCGGATGAGGGCACCCCGGTCATTGGTTACAGAGAAGCTGGGATCCCAGGCACTTCCCGTGTAGTCGTAGCCCTCTACGTCTATGCCTTCGATGTCATAGCCTGCCCCGGCAAGCTCGGTGGTGTCTTCCCAGTAGAGCTTGGGGTAGGAGTCTGCCACGTAGCGGTAGTAGGTGGTGGCATCGTCTTCGCCCGCGCGGTTGAGGGAGTCGACGAAGTCCTGGCTCTGCATGCCTGCGACGTTGGCTACGGACTGGTTGTTGGCGTCAAGTGTTCCGCCGTTGGCATAGGCTGAGATGCCCTGCAGGTAGTAGTTGTTGTGGAAGTCGATGAGACCGGAGTCATTGTTGTCACCAGAAATGGCGCCATAATTATCGTAGGCAGACTGAGCAGTAAGAACACCGGTTACATAGCAGTCCCGTAGGGATCCGTACCAGCCGCCGCCTATGAGGCCGCCGTTGTGACGGGAGTAGGTCGTAGACACAGCACCGGTGTTATAGCAGCCTTCGATGTGCATATACTCGCCGTATCCGACGAGGCCGCCGACATAGTTCGATACCTGCTGTGTGGTGATGCTACCCTGGTTGTAGCAGTTGAGCAGGGTGAGATGCTCTGACACAGTGTTGCCAACACTGAGGCCCACCAAACCACCGACATGGCTGGCTGCGTTGCGTGTATTGCTACCGTCGGAGTTAATTACCACTTTGCTGCCGACATTCTGCAGCAGGCTGCCATAAATGCTCTCGGCCACCACACCGCTGGTATACGGCATCTTGGTGGTAAGCCTCCCATCCACCACGAAGTTCTTCAACTCGGCACGGCTTATGTAGCCGAAGAGACCCTGGTAGAAGAGGTTTTCAGTGGAAGTAGTGTCGCTGTAGTAAAGGTTGCGTATGCTGTAGCCCCTGCCGTCGAAGGTGCCGGAGAAGGGGGCGGTGTCCAGGCCTATGGGAAGCCAATTGACCTTTGTGTTGCCTGCACCAAAGGTAGCCCCACAGACCTCAGCGAGGTCGATGTCGGCGGTGAGCTCTATGGTGCAGCCCGCGTAGCTGTTGCCGGCATTGACAGCCTGAGAGAGAATTAACAATTCCGCGGCACTGCCGATAGTGATGGGCACGAGGGTGACGTAGGCCACATAGGAGGCCTTGGGAGCTTCCTTGACACCCTCAAAGGTATTGGTGACGACGCAGTAGTAGCCGTAGGTGCCGGGTGATAGTGTGGTAGGCGGCATAAAGCTCGTTGTGGTCTGCCCGCGCTGCGCGACATCCGTCTCGGGGTTCGGACTCTCACCCGTGAGGGCGTACCACTGGTAGCTGAGGGAACCCGCTCCCGGGCCTGACACAGAAGCGGCCACCTGGAGGGCCAGAGCCGCATCGCCGGTCGTGTACTGAGCGTCGGCGGGGTGTTCTGTGATGACGGGCACGGCCGGGTTGATGGCGCTCGTGACGATGAACCTGGCAGGATTACTGGTGGCGCTCGCAGAGCCTCCGCTCCAGCTGTTGGTGACGACGCAGTAGTACCAGGCCTCCCCCTCCGTTGCGGTGGGTGGAGTGTAGGTGGTGCTGGTTGCGCCTTCAATACGCACGCCACGCTCGGTGCTCGCCGTCGTACTCCGGTACCACTGATGGGTCAGCGTGCCTGTGGCGGGGGGCTTGGTGGTGCCTGCAGGGTTTTCAGCCGCTATGCTCAGCGCTGTAGCGGTACTTCCCACCTCTGCCCAGCCGTCCTCAGGGTGTGAGGTGATGACCGGTGAGCCGAAGTCTGCCTCCCACTTGAGCACCGGGTACAGGGCACCTTCCTTGTAGGAGAGGCCGTCCGGGTCGATTTCCTCTAAGAATGCCGCTGACTGAAGCACGTCACCAGACCTTGACTCGATGTTTTCGTTGGGGTCACCCGTGAGGCCACCTGTCCAGCTGTCCTCGTGGTAGAAAGTACGGGTGATGTTCTGCATATAGGTGTCTGCAAGGATGGCCCCGATGCTCCGGGTCGTGGGGCCCTGGCCTGCTTCCGGTTCGGTGACGGTTATCCTTGCGGTACTGTAGCAGGCATCCATGGAGTCCAGGGCGGAGGAGGAAGCCAGGAGGCCGCCGACGTAGAGCGCCGCTGTTACCGTCGAACTCAGATTTATCGTGATGCGGCCGGTGTTATAGCAGTTTTTGAAGCTGGTGTTGTCCTCCCGGCCTGCGATACCGCCCGCCCAGTATCCCGTGTCTGTGATGGTGCCCTTGTAATAGCAGGAGTCGATAACATTGCAGTCGAGATAAGAAGCCCCACCGCTGTAGCCGACGACACCGCCGACATTGAGACGGACACTTAAGGAGTTTGCGTTGATGTCCACCTCACTCCCGACATTGCGTATGGCACCTCCCACATACGGCTGGGTTGCTGAGTAGAGGGAATAGGCGACCACGCCACCGACATAGGAGGTGCCGCCGCTGGCTTCCATGGAGATAGAGCCTTTGACTACGAAGTCCCTCAGAGTGGCACCCTGTGTACAGCCAAAGAGCCCCAGGTACGACCTATTAATAGGGGCCGCATCAATGAACAGCCCGCTGATGGTGTGTCCGTTGCCGTAGAGGGAGCCTTGGAAACTGTTGGAATCGTCTTTGCCGATAGGCGTCCAGCTTGCGGTATCGGGATTACTGGCAAGGTCAATGTCGCGCGTGAGTTCAAGGACCGTATCCGTGTAGAGGTTGCTGCCGCTGTTGACCGCATCAGCAACCGCCAAAAGCTCTGCCGGGCTGCTTATCTGAATGCCGGTCACCTGCACCTTGGCTGCATCCGTTATCGCAGTATCAGACTTGAACTCTTCAAGCGTGTTGGTGATGACGCAGAAATAATAGAGGGTTCCCACGATGTTTGAGGGCGGGGTATAGGTTTCTGTCCTGGCATCCTTTATCGCCTCGGCAGTCTTACTGTCAAAGATATCAGTTGTGCTCTTATACCACTGGTAGCTAAGACTGCCTGCGCCGTCCTTACCCGCTACCGTAGCAACAACCGTGAGATCCGTGGCCTCAGCATGCTGGAGCAGGGACTGACTCGCGAGTGGCTGCTCGCTTATCTCAGGCTTTGCGGCGGTGGTGGCGGTGACCACGCCGAAGTAGGAGAGTGTACTGATAACGCTCTCAGAGCCTGCGGCCTCGTTGCCTCTAGCATCCCAGGTATTGCGTATCTCACAGTAGTACCAGGTGAAGCCGGGCGCTGCGGTAGACGGTGAGTAGCTCGCCTGCCGGGCACCGGTGATGAGCGCGCCGTCCGCAGTGCTGCCGGTCGTGCTCTCATACCACTGCCAGCTGAGCGTACCCTCCTTTGCGGCCTTCTCCGTCACAGGCTTCTCAGCCACAACGCTGAGGGCTGTTGGTGTTGCTTTCTGCGTAGCATGGGAGGAAGCCGCGGGCTGCGTGGTGATGACGGGGGTGCCGTAGGCATTCTTCTCCCAGGAGAGCACCGGGTAGCGGTTGCCTTCCTTCCAGGGGGCCGGGCTCTGTTCATCGGTGAGGGCCGCAACCTGGGCCGCGAGGCTCAACTGCGGTGCGGTGAGGACCTGGATGACCCTGTCGCCTTCCGTAGGCTCGGTGTAGTCGCTGTTGGAGCTGCCTCTGACGCAGCTCCCCAGGAGGTAGTAGAGGTTGGAGAATTGTGTGGTATTTGCGGCGAGAACCACATATCCGACAATGGCGCCCATGGTGCTCGGGTTTGGATTTTCGATGGTGCTGGCGTTATGGCTGAGCTCGCCGCTGTTGTAGCTGTTGGAGATGAGGTTGTCCGTACCGTTGTTGTGCACGTAGCCCACGATGCCACCGATGGCCCCATGGGCCTCGATGTCGCCTTCGTTGTAGCAATTGTTAATGGAGATATAGTTGTAGGCATAGCCGACAATACCGCCGGCGCGATAGCTGTTCGAGGTGCTCGTTGCGGTGGTAAGTATCGTGCCCCTGTTGTAGCAGCCCTCGATATACAAACGAGCGTTGGCTGTCGCACTGGGAGTGGCTATGATGCCGCCAATATTATTGGTAAGCGAGCTGGCGATGATATCCACCTCGCTGCCCACGTTGCGGATGGTGGTGGAGGCCGTTCCTCCGCTGGCCAGGTTGGCAACGACACCGGAGATGTTCGCCGTGGTAGAAGACTCGATACGACCTTTGACGACGAAGTTCTCTATCGTCGCTGTCCTCACATAATTGAAGATCCCTCCCGTGCCATCACTTGCACTGTGGAGCCCCGATATGGTGTGCCCCTGTCCGTCGAAGGTGCCGGTGAATGGGTAGCTGTTGGTGCCTATGGGTGTCCAGGGGTTGGTGCCCGCGCTGGGGTCTTCGAGATTGATGTCATTGGCGAGTGCCACGGTAACGCCGTTGTAGGCGTTGGCGGTGTTGGATGTTACGGAGTCCGCGAATATCTTGAACTCCTCCGCATCATGTATGAGATAGGGATACTGTGCCGTGCCCTCCCCCTCGAGGTCAACGGTGACCGCGAGAGGCGTTACGGTGCCTGCTTCAGCTTCCTGGGCCGGTTCACCTACGGCAAGGGGCTCGATGAGAGCATCGAGGTTGTCCTGGGTGGTACGATCGTTGTGGGTGGTGAGTTTGTCTGATGGAGTGAGTTCGTCCTGTGGTGCCTGCGGTGATTCCCCCTGCCGTGGTGCCTGTGCTACCGGTGCGTCAGCCTCGGATGGTGAGGAGCTTTCGTCACCCGCGGCCGCACCTGCCTGCTCATCGTCTGCCAGTGCAGTTAGCGGTGAGCCCCCCCCCCCCCCCGGCTTCTGAGCCTTCCAGCACGACAGGCTGGTCGGGGGTGGCGAATGCCACGGTAGAGGGCATTGCTATGCCCAAAGCCAATACGGTTGCGCAGATTACGCGGAGTACCTTAGCTGTTTTTGTTGACATGTCTACCACTGCTCCTCACCTTGTTTGACTTTTTATTCCCTCAATGGTGAATATTCCGACAGGAACAGACTATAGTTGAGGCGGGGGTGGGTGTCAATGACTATTTTGCGGAGGCTGCCTCGCACTCTTACCGGTTATCAAAGAAAGCAGTCAAATATACCGGGAGATAGATGATCTTCCCCTGCTGCACTATATTGCCTGGCCCCAGGACATACCCGCGCTTTAGGCCATAGTTTTTCACTTGCAGGATGTTGCTGAGAGCACTGTGGCGTGTGTAGGCCTTGCCGGACTTTACCTCAAGGGGTGTGACGGTACCATCTTTGTCCTCAATGAGAAAATCGACTTCGCCCTGCTTTTTTCCGTTGTAGTAATACAGGTTGAAGCCGTGGGCCCAGAGCTCCTGGGCAACAGCATTCTCAAACGTGCTTCCGTAGTTGATGTTCTCATTGCCACTCAGAACATCAAGGGATGCTTTTCTCAGAAAAGAACTGGTCAGTAGTCCCACGTCGGAGTAAAACAGTTTGAAGAGATTCCTCTGTTTGGAGAGAAGCAAAGGCTGGCACGGTTCATCGACATTGTAGGCGGCAATGGCCACATCCGCCTTGATCAGCCACGAAAAATCATTTTGGTAGGAACGAAAGCGTGCGTTCTCATTAAGGTTTTTAAGTACGAACCGCTTGTTAGGATTGTTGAGCTCACTGGGTACGAGGTCATAAATCTCCTTTATGGTGAGCTTATCCTGCTCCGCATATTTGCTGATGTCCTGACGGTAGAGTCGTTTGATATCATCTTGAACGGTTCTGGTTTTTGCAAGGTCGTTGGTAGCGAGAAATACCGATACCGCATTGGGCATTCCGCCTATAATCAGGTAGCGGTTGAAAAGATCGAGCAGTCGGGCGTGGATGAAATCATCGACTGGCTTGAGGGTCTGAAAGCATTCCTTTAGGGCTCCGAGTATTTCATCCGAAATATTGCTGGCCCAACAGAACTCTTCAAAGTCGAGCGGGTACATCTTGAGCACTGACAGATACCCTACGGGAACCGAACGGATATCGTTAAGTTCAACGCCCAGCAACGATCCGGAAAGGATATAGTCGTAGTTGCCTTCGTCAACCAGGAACTTGATGGCGGTAACGATCTCGGGAGATTCTTGCACCTCGTCAATGAAAATCAGTGTTTCGCCAGAGACGAGTGGCTGGTCGGTTGCCAATGACAGACGCATGAGAATATCGCGCGCACTCTGTGTGTTCTCAAAAACTGCCAGAAGATCAGGGGACTCTATCAGATTGATCTCGATGAAATGCCGGTAGTGGGTGCGACCGAACTCTCGTATAATATAGGTCTTGCCTGTTTGACGAGCCCCTGTCACCAATAACGCAGTCTGTGCCGGCGAATTCTTCCATGAGGCTATAGCATCCAATGCCTTACGTTTGAGCATGGTACCTTCCAATCTGTGAGGCCAGGAAGAGCGCTGTAAAGAGCTGCTGATCCAAACGTCAAGCTCATGTTAACACATTATCCAACGAAAAAACCTACGATTCTGCACCTTTTCCAATAGAAATAACGATGATTTTGCACCTTTTCCAACATAAAATGGCTCTGTTTTGACACCTTTTCCGACAAATACTGGCAATGATTTTGCACCTTTTCCGAAAATTGATGCGAGGACCTACGCGGTGACGCAGCGCATTTATACGATATTGCTTACTGCCAGGAGGTCTTGACGAGGCGTTCTACGGAAAGGAAGAGGCCCGCATCCTCGGCTTTGCCTTCGCTTGCCAACTTGCCCTCGTCTCCCCTCTCGCGCTCATCCTTCTCATCCTCCGCATCCTGTAGCGACAGCGGCAGGCCTTGGGGAACCGTCACCGCGAGCAGGGGCACACCGCTCTGTGCCGACAAACGCCTGAGCAGGGGCAGGGAGTCCCTGATGATGACGGGCGTCGTAAACTCGGCAAGGTGGGTATTGCCAATGAGCGCGTCAATATCGAGGGAGGCGGTGTCTGAGAGCTCCTGCAGCATCGCCAGATTGTCGTCTAAGGTCTGCGTCTCGGGCCTGCGCGTGTTGATGACCGCCACTACGAGGCGATTTTCTACCTGGCCGATAGTGGGCGCAAAGCGTGCGAGGGCACGGGCACCGTCGGGATCGCCTCCTACGTCGAGTATGACGGGCTTTTCAAGACTGGCATGGGCTACTGCGGTCTCGATTCCCGGGGCGAGTGACGGCGCATCCAGATTGGAACCGCCAAAGACCGGGCCGAGCACCCTGATGCCTGCGTCCTGGGCCAGCTCCATGAAATCCGTAGTCCTGAAGTAGGGGTTGACCACATCGAGATCCACCAGGACCGGCGCTCTGCCCAGTTTGTGCAAGATCCACGCCATGTTGAGCGCAAGATTGGTCTTTCCGCTGCCGTAATGACCGAGAATGACGAACAGCGCATACTGTTCAATGAATGAGGCAGACATAGCTCGTAGAGCCTCTCAGGTAGCTGGCGCGAGGATTCACCTGAACACCACCTTGCGGTAGAGCACGAAGTTCCAGCAGACGATAACCCCCATGGTGATGACTTTGGCCAGCATGGCCGGAACGCCCAGGTCTATGAGGCCAACGATGGCCACCGACGAGAAGAACTGATTCCAGGCAAACAGCACCAGGTACAGCACGAGGGAGCGCGGCAGGCTCTGAACCGACTGGAAGGTCCAGGTGCGGCTCAGCGTAAAATTGAAAACGGTTGCCGCGGTGAGTGCCACGACATTGCTCGCCACCACAAAAATACCCAGAACCTGGTAGAGCACGAAGAAGAGCACCAGTTCTATGGCCGCAGAGCTGAAGCCGACAACGAGATACCTGAGGCCCTGCCGAAACACCGTTGCCTGAGTGGCCCGTTTGGCAGCTGGCCCGGTCGAATCCTGCTCACGCATCGCTCTGCCTGGCACGCGCCTCGGCCATATAGTCCTGCGTCACCGTGAGTTCGTACTGCTTGCGCCAGCCCTTGACCGATGTGTCGAGGATAAGGCCGCAGCAGATGGCCAGCAGCCCCACAAACACAAAGCCAACGGCGAGAATGGCCGTAGGGAACCGCTCGACAAGGCCGGTATTGAGGAAGTCGATGATGACGGTAATGCCCAGGATAACGCCTATGACGAGCAGGATGATGCCAATGAGCGAGAACAGCACCAGTGGTTTGTAGTCCTTGAACAAGCCAAGGATGGTGAGCAGGACCTTGCTGCCGTCGCTGAAGGTCGAGAGCTTGGACTCGCTGCCCTCGGGCCTGTCGCGGTACACTATGGGCACCTCGGCAAAGCGCCAGTTCTTATCAATGGTGTGGATGGTCATCTCGGTCTCAATCTCAAAGCCCTGCGAGGTAATCGGGCAGGTCTTGACATAGATACGGTTGAAGGCGCGATAGCCGGTGAGCACGTCCACGATGTTGACACCGTATATCAGGTGGATCAGAAAACGCACGAGATTATTGCCAAAATTGTGAAAGGCCCGTTTGTTCTCGTCGCGATAGGTCAGATTGGAAAGCCGGTCGCCGATGACCATATCCGCCTCGCCGGTTATCACAGGCTTGAGCAGTTCATGGACGGCCTCGGCGGGATAGGTGTCGTCGCCATCGACCAGGACATAATACTCGGCCTCTATCTCGCGGAACATCTGCCTCACCACGTTGCCCTTGCCCCGGCGAGGCTCAAAACGTACGACGGCCCCGTGTTCCCTGGCAAGCGCGCTGGTGGCATCGCTCGAATTGTTGTCGTAGACATAGATGGTAGCCTCGGGCAGCTCGCGGGCAAAGTCGTCAACGACCTTGGCAATGGTCATCTCCTCGTTATAACAGGGAATCAGTACCGCAATATGTGACTCACTCATGACCATCCTCAGAATATGTCGGCGCTCTTCCGTCGCTTGAGCCTGCCTGCTCACCCTCGCCTGTCTCGCCGTTTGAGCCTGCTCGCTCCCTCTCGCCTATCGCACCGTTCGTGTCTGACGGTATTTTAGCATAGCCTGCCTCCTGGTCCTGCTCCCCGATTTCTGCGGAGCCGATTTTCTTCTTCTCCTTCTTCTGGGGATACATCCATGCCAGGATGGCGACGCCCGCTATGAGTGGCGTGCTCTCGAGCAGGGGGAGCGCATAGCGCGACATATCCATCGGCGAGATGAACAGCACGATGAGCGTGAGGAGCACCGGCAGGAGCACCGGCACGAACCTGCGGCAGTACAGCAGGATGATGGCCGCAAAGAGGCAGGGCAGGTAGAAGGTGTAGCACGCGTTGGTGAACAGGAAGCCGACGACCGGCAGGTAGTGCAGATTGAGGAAGGTGCTACGCATGAACAGCTTGGCGGAATACAACTCAACCGGGCCGTCAAAATAGAGCTGCGCGCGGACCTCCTCGGCCTTATTGACCGGGAGCCGGTTGTTGTGGCCCACCACGTCCACCACGTGCTGAGCGGTGCCGGGATACAGGTTGTCGTAGACATCCCAGCCATGCGCCGGCACAAACCAGCTATCCTGAATGGTGAAGAAGCCCTCAAGATACTCCTGCGGGTACACAAAGGCCTGCCGCGCCCACAGCGCAAGGTAGTCGAGCCTGTCGGCAAGCGAGGAGTCCTGGCGGAAGTTTCCCTTGATATAGTCCGTGCTGGCCGTGCTGTATCCCGTAGCCATTATCCGATACGGCACTATTCTGTCGATAATCTCCCGCTCTTCGGTGCTCATGGCATCCGGATGCTCGTTGATGACGCGCGCGGTCTGGGCGAGCAGGGGGCCGTACGGGTCCTGGTCGCCGTCGGAGATGACATGCAGCGCCGGAAATACGAGCGTGGGAAGGATAAGCATGACCACCAGCGCCGGCACCGCGAGCGTAAGGAGCAGCTGCCTGAAGAAGCGGCGATACAGGAGGAGGAGCACAAGGCTACAGGCCACGACGATATAGAGGCCGGGATGCTTGAGCAGGGAGAGCACGAGTGAGACAGCGACAAGGCCGAGGACAAACTTCCACCCCTTGAGCACCGCACCACGCGTGCGCACGATCTCGATTATCTGGATGACATAGAGCGCGTAAAAGGGAGAGAACAGGTGATCCTTGAACGTGACCATGGACGAGGTGGCAATGGCCGGATAGAGCGCAAAAAAGGCCAGTGAGAGCAGGCAGAATAGCTTGGGCACGCCGATACGCCTGAGATAACAGCACACGGCTCCAAAGGCAAGCGAGCGCACGAGACATTGGAAGAGCGAGTACAGGAAGATGCCGAGGTTCTGTGAGCCGAGCAGATCGCCCAGTTCAAAGAAGCCACCGAGGATGAGCGTATGCAGGATGGGGTGCGAGTTGGAGATCCAGCCGTCCACCGTCGGTTCCCAGAGTTCCGGCCTGAAGGCGCCGGACCCGTGTATCTGATAGATCTGCGCCACCGGGTCATAGGGCGTGCAGCCAGGATAGTAGATGATTATCCACGGGAGCCAGAAGAACAGGATGATGCCGGCGGCAACGAACACCGAACGCTTGCGCCAGCTGAGACTGAGGACTTTGAGCGGATTGAACCGGCCGAGCCACCGGAAGAACACGCCTCCGTATACGAGGACAACCAGTAGCCCGATGGCAATGGGCAGGGCAAGCAACAGACACTGACCAAAAGCCAGCAGCACCCCAGCTTCCTCCCCGGTAATCGAGTCCAGGCTGGCGTGGTAGTATATCGGCGAGATAAACACGATGGCCGCCGCAAAGAGCACCGCAAGCACAAGCGCAGCAACGGGCTGTTGCCAACTCGCAAACAGAGTTTTGATAAACTTTTTCATGGTTGGATAATTTTACCAACTGCTCCGCGCTTTGGCGAGGGGCAGCCGCGTTGCGAAAAAGAAGCTCGGCCTCCTTGGGAGCGAGAAACCGTATCACTCTTCCCCATCCAGAGTGGTAGTATAGAGCAAGCTACGAACAGAAAGGCCAGGCTATGCGGATGATCTCATGGAACGTCAACGGTCTCCGGGCAGTACTCAAGAAGGGCTTTTACGAGTCTTTCGCTGCCTTTGACGCCGACATCTTTGCCCTGCAGGAAACAAAGCTCCAGGCCGGACAGGTTGCCCTTGAGCTTCCTTCCGGCTATGAGGAGTACTGGAGCTATGCCCGGAAGAAAGGGTATTCCGGCACGGCGGTTTTTTCCAAGAAGGAGCCCCTGCGCGTGATTCATCGCCTGGGCCTTACGCCCGGGGACGCTTCGGTCAAAGGACTGCAGGGTGTTACCGAACTGGACGAGGAGGGACGCATCTGCGCCCTGGAGTTTGACGGGTTTTATTTTGTGGACTGTTACACTCCCAACGCACAGCCTGAGCTGGCGCGCCTCGATCTGCGCATGACCTGGGACGCGGCCTTCGCGCGCTTCGCGTCCGAGCTTGACCGGGAGAAACCGGTGGTCATCTGCGGCGACCTCAACGTGGCCCATAACGAGATAGACCTGAAGAACTATAAGTCAAACCACAACCACGCGGGCTTTACTGACGAGGAGCGTGCTGACTTTACCGCCCTGCTTGAGGAGGGGTTCACCGACAGCTTCCGCTACCTGTATCCGGATAAAACGGGCGCGTATTCCTGGTGGAGTTTTCGCGGCAACGCCCGTGCCAATAATGTGGGCTGGCGCATTGACTACTTTCTGGTGTCCAACCGTCTCGCAAGCTCCATTGAGAGCGCCTCAATCTATCCGGAGGTGCGCGGCTCCGACCACTGCCCGATAGGGCTCGAATTGCAACTATGAACGGAGCGGAGCAGGCACCCGAAGGCGCAACACGCAAGGCAGGCAAAACGCGAGAGATGGAGTACCGTAACGTGCAAGATGAACAGAATTTGAAGTGTAGAGAATACACGGGCACAGATGCTATCAACGTTGAGGATGTGGCCCTGATCTTTGAGGGGGGCGGCACCCGTGCGGCCCATACGGCTGGCGTGCTCAACACCCTTCTGGACAACGGCATCTACTTCAAGGACGTCTTCGGCATCTCTGCAGGGTCCTCTCACACCATCAACTATGTCTCACGCGACACGGTGCGGGCGCGGGCATCCTTCGTCGAGTTCATGGGCCTGCCCGGCATCGCAGGGGCACGACAGTTCCTGCGTGGCAAGGGCTACTTCAACGCAGAGGACATCTATCAGCGCTCGGGGCTTGCGGACGGCCTGCTGCCCTTCAACTACGATGCCTTCATGGCGAGCCCTTCCGAGATGCATATTGCCGCCTATCAGGTGGACACCGGTGCCACAGCTACCTGGACCCGCGCCGACGTGCACAGTATCCATGACCTCATGAACTACGTGCAGGCATCCTCATCCATGCCCATTGCGATGCCCATCGTGCGCTTTGGCGGCCATCTCTACTACGACGGCGGGCTCGGCAGCAACTGGGGCATAGCGCTTGACGAGGCACGGGCGCTCGGGTACACGCGTTTCTTTGTCGTATGTACGCAGGAGAAGGGCTACCGCAAGAAGAAACCTCGACACCCCTGGCTCAATTATCTGGCTCTGCCTGCGCATCCGGGTGTTGCCCGGCGCTGCAACGAGCGTTGGAGCCACTATAACGCGCTCTACGATGAGCTGGATACACTTGAGGCAAGCGGCGAGGCCATCGTGTATCACCCGGAAGAGATGCCCGTAGGCAATACCTGCTGCGACGTCGCGGTGCTACAAGGCCTCTACGAGCAGGGCTACCTCCAGGCTCACCGGGAACTACCCCGGTGGAAGGAGTTTCTGGGCTTGCAAGAGCAGGCTTCTGAAAACTCATCAACGTGAGTAGGACGGCAGCCCGTCTCATTTGAAGTCGTCATATCGCTACATGACAAGATGGTAGACTGCCTAGCCCGCGGTTTCGTCATACCGTTATCGTCATATCGCCGACAAGATGGTAGACTACATAGCCTGCGTTCTCGTCATAGCGTATGGTTCCTAATGCGGCACCGGCGTGGGCGAAGAAGTCCCCGCGGGTGCTTAGAGGAACCGACGCGGCGCTCAGTTTGTAGGTGACAATGGTTAAGCGATCGTCTGCATCGTAACCCTCGTGCCAGATCTGGTGCATGAACCCGTCCGCTGTCAGTGCCGTAGCACCAGAGCCTTCTTCGGACGCAAGGGCTATCGAATAAGCAAACACTCCTGGTGGGGGATACGATTCACCCTGTAACTCAGCAGCTCTTTTGTATATCTCAAGAGTATCGCCGCCGAAAGCATCTGATGAAAGGTCATCAAGGGTGACAAATCTTATATTGCTGTAGCCGTTACGTCCGCCGCTGAGAGCAGCAGGTGATGTGAGTTCTCCGTCGGCGTATGCCTCATCAAGCACGGTGCGACAAGCCATAACCCTGTTGCGCGCTTCCACGATATACTTCTCATCTTCGGCTTTGGCGATATAGCCCGTGAGCGCCGGCACCGCGATGGCCGCGAGTATGCCCAGTATAACGATGACAACGATGAGCTCCACGAGGGTGAAACCGCTTTGTGTGCCCGTGTCACAACGTAAAAATACCGCTGTCTCGCGACGCGCGGCATCCTCTTTATGATGGTACGTGATATGGTACGTACCCCCTGCTGAGACAGCGGGGCGATCTGCTATAAGGCTATGAGCCCCCCCCCCCCCCCAGGCTTGGGTCTTTGACTTTAACTCGAACATCGTGTACCTCACTTTTCCTTCCTGTTGTATTGCACTACACCCGTTTGTGGGACACTGGCCCATGTGGTGGCAATTATGCTGCCTTGCAGTGCGTGAACCCGAAGTTTCTTTATTGTGAAATACTTTAGCATACTTCCAAGCGGCTTGGGAGGGCAGGGGCAGAAAAGCACAGAATCTCCACACAACCCAAGCTTTACTCTGAGCTTACAGCTGCTCCTGATTGGCCTTCTGGATTATCTGTTTGAACTCGTCGAGGGTCATCGTGCCCTGGTCGCCTGCGCGACGTTCGCGTAGGCTTATGCTGCCCTCTTCGGCCTCCTTGTCGCCGACGATGAGCATGTAGGGTACCTGCTGCTCCTGTGCCTGGGCCACCTTGACCTTCATGGGCTCCTTCTGCGCGGCGACCTCGACCCGTGCCCCCGCCGCGGCGAGGAAGTCCGCTACCTCCTGCGCATAGTCGAGATGCCGGTCGGCAATGGGGATGACTACGGCCTGCACCGGTGCAAGCCACACGGGCAGCGCGCCCGCGTAATGCTCGATGAGGATGCCGAGGAAGCGTTCGATGCTGCCGAAGATGGCGCGGTGCAGCATCCAGGGCTGCTCGGCCGTGTTCTCAGCCGTGCGATACGTGAGGTCAAAGCGCTCGGGAAAATTGAAGTCCACCTGGATGGTGGAACACTGCCAGGTGCGGCCGATGGCGTCCCTCACCTTGATGTCTATCTTGGGGCCGTAGAAGGCACCGTCGCCGGGGTTTATCTCATAGCTCAGGCCGTGTATCTTGCAGGCCGCCTCCAGCTGTTCGGTGGCAAACTCCCACTTGGCGTCCTCGCCTATGGACTTTTCCGGTCGTGTGGAAATCTCGGCGGTATAGCTGAACCCAAAGGTCGTCATGATGTAATCCACGAGTTTGAGGATGTCCACTATCTCGCTCAGCAGTTGGTCGGTGCGGCAGAAGATATGGGCGTCGTCCTGGGTAAAGCCGCGCGCGCGCAACAGCCCGTGCAGCACGCCGCTCATCTCGTGGCGGTATACCGTGCCGAACTCAAAAAAGCGCAGCGGCAGGTCGCGGTACGAGCGCAGCTGGCTCGCGTAGAGCATCACGTGCCCAGGGCAGTTCATGGGCTTGAGGCCGTACTCGCTCGTCTTGGAATTGTCCTTGGCCTCACTCTCGTCAATCTCAAAGAAGTACATATTGTCGCGATAGAAGTAGTAATGCCCGCTCGTCTTCCACACCTCCGCGTGATAGATATGGGGCGTGATGACCTCCTCATAGCCATGGGCATAGAGGTCGCGGCGCAGCCACTCCTGCAGGGTACGGATAATGCGCGCTCCTTTGGGCAGGTAGAGCGGCAGCCCGGCACCGGCCCGTTCGTCCATCATATAGATGCCGAGCTTGCGGCCGAGCCTGCGGTGATCGCGCTTCTCGGCTTCTTCGATGCGCGTGAGGTACGCGTCGAGATCGGCCTTCTTGAACCAGACGGTGCCGTAGATGCGTTGGAGCATCGGCCGCTCGGAGTCGCCACGCCAGTAGGCACCGGCCAGCTTGGTGAGCTTGAACGCCTTGGCAAACCCGGTATGGGGAATATGCGGCCCGCGGCAGAGATCGATGAAGTCGCCCTGGCGGTAGACGGAGATTACCTCGCCCTCGGGCAGCTCGTCAATCAGCTCCAGCTTGAGCGGTTGGTTGGCAAACAGCTCGCGCGCGCGGCTTGGGCTCACCTCCTCGCGGGTAAAGCCGAGCTTTTCTGAGACGATGCGCCCCATGGCCTCCTCAATGGCGGCAAAGTCGTCGGTGGAAAGGCTCTCCCCCAGGGCTATGTCGTAGTAGAAACCGTCCTCTATGGCAGGCCCGATACCAAACTGCGCATCGGGATAGAGCGCGAGCACCGCCTCAGCCATGATATGAGCCGTGGAATGGCGCAGGATGTCGAGCGCTTCGGGAGAGCTGCTCGTGATGATGGCCACCTCGTCGCCGTCCGCGAGCAGGGTGGTAAGGTCAACGAGCTGCCCGTTAAGCCTCGCAGCTACAGCCGCCTTTGCCAGACCCGGGCCCAGAGCCGCCGCGAGGTCGGCCACGCTGGAGCCTGTGGGCACGAGCTTGCTCGAGCCATCGGGAAGGTTGATCTGAAGCGTCATGGCCTCACGCAACCGGTGTACAGCAGTAGGGACAGACCTGCCACTCGGGATTGAGGGCATGGCCGCAACGCTTGCACTCATTCTTGAGCTGGGTGCCACAACGCGGGCACATGAGGTACTCCCGCTCCACCGGATACCCACACTTACCGCACTCCCCGTAGCGCATGAGCTGGCGTTGTTTGAGGGCAAAGTCGAGGTTCTGCTCATCCTTGTCGGAGAGCAGCATGGGTGGACGCATCATCGCATAGAGAAACGCTCCCACAAAGGGAATGAGGCTGATGGCACCCCAGATGACCGGATTGGCACCGCGGAGGTAGGCGTCACGGATGACCCAGATTATGGAGATGACATAGAAGATACCGATAATGACCCCGATGGCCATGATAGCAAATCTAACTTCGGGTGTGATAAGTGAGTCAAGTAGCTCTTGCATCAGTCTTCCTTTTGGTTGCCGTGTTGATTTGACTGGGACAATTTTAGCAGAAAATCTTTGACCGCTGCTGCCAAGGTGATGGAACCGGTTGCCACTATCGGGCTCTTACCGCGTTTGATGAATTCAATGAGGGCCAGCTCGGGACTCTCAAAGACCATAAAGCTCCGGTTGGTTATCGCCTGCACGAGATCGGCCAACTCCCGTGCCGGCATCGCCCGGGGGCTGGCAGTCTGTGTCAGCGCTATCGAGGTAAAGGAGGGAGTCAGGGCCTCTATGATGCCGGCGGCATCCTTGTCGGCAAGAACGGCGAGCAGCAGCGTGGCCCCCTCCGGCAACGGGCGGAGCGCCCGGGCCAACACACACGCGGAGGCCGGGTTATGCGCGGCATCTATGAGTATGAGCGGGTCGGTGCGCACGATCTCAAGCCGCCCCGGGACCACGGTGGCATCCAGGGCCGCCTGTGCCCGGGCCTCATCAAAGTCCACGCCATCTCCGAGATCTCCGAGCAGTTCGCGTGCGGCGGTGAGCGCGGTGAGCTTGTTCTGTGCCTGGTAGGAATGGAACTCCTGCGCCCGGACAGCCGGCACGGCGATAAAGCGTGCGTGCTCCCGTGCGGCTCGTGCCTGGAACAGGTCTGTGACCTCGCGGTGGGTGGGAGCGGCCACAACGCTCACGCCGTGCTTGATTATCGCGGCCTTCTCATCGGCTATCTGTTCAAGCGTATCCCCGAGTATCGCCGTATGGTCGAGATCCACACCGGTCAACACCACGAGGCGGGGCTGCACCACCGTGGTGGCATCCCAGCGGCCGCCGAGGCCCACCTCCAACACCGCATACCTCACGCCGCGCTCGGCAAAGAGCACCAGGGCAGCAGCAGTGATGAGCTCGAACTCCGTCAACTCAAAACCGTCCGCGGCAGCCGTCTCGTGCACGTGGAGCACGGCGCGGGCAAGAGAGGCCTCGTCCACGGGAATACCCTCTATTTCTATGCGCTCGGTAAGATCGATCAATTCGGGAGAGGTATACAGCCCGGTAGAATACCCAAAAGCCCGGAGAATTGCCGCGAGATAGCGGCTCGTGGAGCTTTTGCCATTGGTTCCGGCTACCTGTATGCAGACAAACTGCTGCTCGGGATGACCCAACAGGGAGCATATCCGCTGCATCTGCTCCAGAGAGGGGTTAATGCCAAAGGTCAGGGATGCCCCGATGATGCCCAGGGCCGTAGCCAGCTCTGTCGAAGAATCTTCAGCTACGTAAGCATCCGATCCCTCCGGAGTTGAGCGCTGCGCACTCAAAGATTCCTCGACTCCGAGTAGCACTTACTTTGCCCTCGATTAAAAGAGCAGCAGCCTGCATTTTGGGCAAAGTAAGTGCTACTCTCCGCTCGGAATGACAGTAAAGATGGTATACGCCACATAACACTTCGCCGCCCTACCGAGGTAGGGATTCCAATTGGGCCGCTATGCGGCTCAGGGCATCGGCCATCTCGGCCGCGTCCGTGCGGGTCTTTTCCACTATCTCCGGCGCCGCCTTACTCAAAAAGCCCTGGTTGGAGAGCTTGCTCTCCAGCCTCGCCCGGTCGGCCTCGAGTTTTTCCTGCTCCTTTGACAGGCGCTCCCGCTCCACGGCAAAGTCAACGAGGCCCTCCAGCTCCACGAAGATCTCCAGCTCATCGGTCACCGTCACCGACGCGTTGTCAGGTCTGTCGGCATCCTCACCGGCCGTAAAGGACGCGAGATTACCGAGCTGCGTGAGCATGAGAGAAAGCGAGCTGAGGCTTTCCGCATGAGACGCCGCGCTCTCCCCCGCCGTACGCACGACGACGGCAAGGGGCTGTTTGGGCGAGATGCCATAACGCGCGCGAACACTCCGCACGGTGGCAACGACGTCCAGGAGCAGGCTCAGGCGGCGCTCGGCATCCGGGTGGAGATAGGCGGCGAGGGCCTTGTCGTCGGGCCACGCTGCCACCATGAGCGACGGCCTCGTGTCGCCATGGGGGATGCTCTGCCATATCTTCTCGGTGATAAACGGCATGTAGGGGTGCAGGAGCCGCAGCGCCTGGTCGAGCACAAAGACGAGGTTCTGGGCCGTTGACTGCCTGAGTGCCTCTCTGGTGAGCTGGCCCTTGCTTATCTCGATATACCAGTCGCAGAACTCGTTCCAGAAAAACCTCTGGAGGCGCCGCGCGTGCGCGCCGAAGTCATACCGGGTCTCGGGGTCGTTGAGTGAGCGGGTCAGACCCGCCAGACGGGAGAGTATCCATCGGTCGGCCTCGGTGGCGGGCTCAGGCTCGATACGGCCGGGGGCAAAGCGCAGGCCCTCGATATGCATCAGCACATACCGCGCGGCGTTCCATATCTTCGTGGCAAAGTTGCGCGACCCCAGGAGCTTGTCCTCGTTGAACTTCATATCCTGGTTGCCGGTCACCTGCAGGGCAAGGCCAAAGCGCATACCGTCGGCGCCGTAGCTGGCGATGAGCTCCAGCGGATCGACGCCGTTACCCCTGCTCTTGGACATGATATTGCCAAAGCGGTCCAGCACGGTGGGATGAATAAGCACGTCGTTAAAGGGCACGTCCTCAACAAAATACAGTGAGGAGAGCACCATGCGCGCCACCCAGAGGAAGATGATGTCGCGTGCGGTGGAGAGCACCTGCGTGGGATAATAGGCGGCCAGTTCTTCCTCCCAGCCTGGCTGCGCGGGCCAGCCCTGGGTAGCGAAGGGCCACAGTTGCGAGGAGAACCAGGTATCGAGGACATCCTCGTCCTGCTCAAGCCTGCCGTTGCACACGGGGCAGAGTATCAGGTCGTGTTCGGAGGCACCCACCCATCCACAGGAGCTGCAATAGAAGACGGGGATGCGATGCCCCCACCACAGCTGACGCGAGATGCACCAGTCTCGAATATGCTCCATCCAGTGAAAATAGGTATTCTCCCAACGCCGCGGATAAAAGCGCACGGCCCCGCTCCGCACGGCCTCAAGCGCCGGCGCCGCCAGCTCCTTCATGGCCACGAACCACTGCTCGGAGAGCCAGGGCTCTATGGTGGTGTCGCAGCGATAGCAGTGCCCCACGGCGTGCTGGTGTTCCTCGACTCTTTCGAGCAGGCCGAGTTCCTCCATGTTTCGCACCACGGCTTCGCGTGCCTGCTCGCGCGTGAGGCCGGCAAAACGGCCTGCGGCGCTGGTGAGCACCGCGTGCTCGTCAAAGATGTTGATCTGTTCCAGATCGTGCCGCTCACCCATGGCAAAGTCGTTGGGGTCATGGGCCGGTGTCACCTTGACTGCTCCCGTGCCAAAGTCAGGGTCCACGTACTCATCGGCAAAGAGCGGAATCTCGCGCTCCATGAGCGGCAGGAGTATCGTAGCGCCAGAGTCAAGCAGGGCCTTATACTGCTCGTCGTTGGGGTTGACGGCCACGCCCGTGTCGCCGAGCATCGTCTCGGGACGGGTGGTGGCCACCACAAGGTACTCCACACCGTCCACCGGCTCGGAGAGGGGGTAACGTAGGTACCAGAGCGAGCCGCACTCCTCGTGGTGCTCGACCTCATCGTCGGCCAGCGCCGTCGTGCAGCGCGGGCACCAGTTGATGATGCGATGGCCCCGGTAGATGAGGCCCGCATTATACCAGTCCACAAAGACCTTGCGGATGGCCCTGGCATAGTCCGGATCCATCGTGAACTGCTCATGGGCGTAGTCGCACGAACAGCCCATGGCCTTGAGCTGCTCGATGATGACGGAGCCGTAGCTCTGCCGCCAGTCCCAGCAGGCCTCGACAAAGGCCTTGCGCCCCAGGTCAAAACGCGTAAGGCCCTCCTCGGTGAGCTTCTGCTCCACCTTGTTCTGCGTGGCGATGCCGGCGTGGTCCGTGCCGACTATCCAGCGGGTGGGCTGGCCCTTCATCCGTGCGATGCGCACGAGGATGTCCTGGAGGGTGTTATTGAGGGCATGTCCCATATGCAGCACGCCCGTAACGTTGGGCGGCGGTATGACGACGGTATAGGGGTCGAGCGCTTCGTTGGCAAACCCGGCGGCAGAACGGTCGAAGTAGCCTGCCTCGTCCCAGCTTTTGAAGAGTTCCGCTTCGATGGTGGAAGGCTCGTAGCTACGGGGAAGCTCCTGCATCAGCTGGCCTTTGAGCGCGACTTGGACCTCAGCACCACGGTAGGCTTGCTCTCGCCGCGTACGGCCTCCGGTGTCACCAGCACCTCCACGATGTTCGATGAGCTGGGCAGCTCGTACATGCTGTCCATGAGCGTGCGTTCGCAGATGGCCCTGAGTCCCCGCGCGCCGGTACCATGCTCGTGTGCCTCGCGCGCAATCTCCTCCAGGGCGCTGTCGGTAAAGCTGAGCGTGACGTCCTCAAACGAGAACATGCGCTCATACTGCTTGACCAGCGCATTCTTGGGCTCGGTAAGCACGCGCACGAGGTCTTCTTCCGAGAGTTCGTCCACGACACAGATAACGGGAATGCGCCCGACGAACTCGGGGATCATGCCAAAGCTGTGCAGGTCCTCGGGCAGGGTCCGTGCCAGAACCTCGGAGCTGTTCTTCTCCAGACGCTTCTTGATTTCCGCGGCAAAGCCCACACCCTTGCGCCCGATGCGGTCGGCGACTATCTTGTCGAGGCCCACAAAGGCGCCTCCCAGGATGAAGAGGATGTTGGTCGTATCTATTTTGAGCAGCTCCTGGTGAGGATGCTTGCGGCCTCCCTGCGGGGGAACCGACGCCTCGGTACCCTCGATTATCTTGAGCAGCGCCTGCTGCACGCCCTCGCCGGAGACATCGCGGGTGATGGAGAGGTTCTCGGCCTTGCGGGCCACCTTGTCTATCTCATCCACGTAGATGATGCCCACGCTTGCCTTCTCGATGTCGTCGTCGGCGGCGGTTATCAGCTTGAGGAGGATGTTCTCCACATCCTCGCCCACGTAGCCGGCCTCGGTGAGGGCGGTGGCATCGGCAATGGCAAACGGCACCTGCAGGATGCGGGCCAGGGTCTGGGCGAGGAGCGTCTTGCCGCAGCCGGTGGGCCCCACGAGCATGATATTGCTCTTGGCCAACTCAACCTCATCATCGTTGGCAGGCTCACCGAGGGAGACGCGTTTGTAGTGGTTGTACACCGCCACGCTCAGGGCCTTCTTGGCAAGCTCCTGCCCTATGACATAGTTTGAGAGCTGTTGGTGTATCTCTGCCGGGGTGGGGAGCTTTTTCAAGCCGGGCAGCGGACTCGAAATCAGACCCGTTTCCGAGTCTATCTCATCCAGTATCTCCTTGAGCTGTCTCTCGGAGGGGTCATCCTGGAGCATCTCATCGCACAGGCGGACGCATTCATCGCAGATGAACACCGCGGGGCCGGCAATGAGCTTATGCACCATGTCCTGGGTCTTTCCACAGAAACTACAGTGAATCTCCGGAAACTCGCCGTCTCCAGACCCAAAGCCAATCAGGTCACTGCTCATCGGACACATCTTTCATCGGCCACATCCTTCTCTTCATTCGTTCTCATGCTACCTATCGCTCCGAAAGGAATCATTGCTCGGGCTCATAGCCATGCTGGATTGCCGCCATCTTAAACCTCTGATACACAGGTATGAGTATCTCCACAACCTTTTTACGAGCAGCTCGTTCCGTATGATTGTTAGATCGGGAGAGCGTGTCAACGCGATTAAACTCGTTGATAGTGCGCCGGAGATCCTCCGCATACTCATTATATGCGTTGGCAATGTACAAGTCGTGAGGGGTATCCATTACACGTAGCTGACATAACGGAAAACTATTCCGCTTCTGTCACATCCTTTGCTTCCTTATGAGACTGTTCCTCGGGCTTATCGCCGCGATGTATGAAGATCTCGTCAACGATGCCGTAGGCCTTGGCCTCCTCGGCATTCATGAACTTGTCGCGCTCGGTGTCCTCATGTATCTTCTCGATGGTCTGGCCGGTATGCTCGGCGAGAATGGCATCCATGCGCTCGCGCACGTAGGCAACCTCGCGCGCGAGGATCTCTATCTCGGTCTGTTGGCCCTGGGCACCGCCGCTGGGCTGGTGGATCATCACCCGCGAGTTGGGCAGGATGTAGCGCTTGCCCTTGGTGCCGGCAGCCAGAAGCGGCACGGCCATGGAGGCCGCCTGTCCAACACACATCGTGGAAATATCGCACTTGATGAACTGCATGGTGTCGTAGATGGCCAGGCCCGCGGTGATGACACCGCCCGGCGAGTTGATGTAGAGCGAGATGTCCTTGTCGGGATCCTGGCTCTCAAGGTGCAGGAGTTGGGCTACGACGGTATTGGCCATATGGTCGTCGATGGCCTCGCCCAAAAAGACGATGCGGTCGTTGAGCAGACGGCTGTAAATGTCATAGCTGCGCTCTCCGCGGGGGGATTGCTCAATGACATACGGGATGAGGGCAGCGCGGGGATTGAACTCCATCATGGGGTTTCCTTTCTCTTTTTGTTATCCACCTTAGCAGGTCTGGTGGGAGAAGAAGTTGACTTCTTGGTATCGTCTGTTTTACTGTTGCCTGTTGGGGCGGATTTCCCGGTGCCCGTCTTGCTCTCGTCGGCCTTGGTGCTGGCCTTGGTGCTGGCCTTTGTGGCAGCCTTCACGGTAGTGGTACTGGTATCGTCGGCCTTGGTGCTGGCCTTTGCCGGAACCTTTTTGGTGGTCTTTGTGCTGGCCTTTGTGGCGGCCTTCTTCTTTTTCTTGTCGGGCTCGCCCTCAGCCTCAGAAACAGGATTGAGCGTACCCGGCTCAAAGACTTCCACCGTGTCAAGGATGTGCTGAGAGGCCCTCATACGGGCGAGTCCCTGGCGAATCTCGGACAGGCGCCCGTTGCTCCGCCAGTTCTCATAGAGCTGATGCGGGTCTTTTGCACCGCTTTTGGCAAACTCCGCGAGGATGTCCTCGTCGGTAATGACAAACTCGAGGTGACGCGCGAGCGCATCCAGCGCAAGGGCCATGGCCGCGGTTTGCTCTGCCTGCCCATGCATGATGGCGCGGAAGTCCTCCGAGCTCAGGCCCTGAGCCTCAAGATAGGCATCCATGGTCATGCGCTGCTGTTGCAGCGACTGGAAGAAATCGCGGTAATTGTCCTGCTCTGTTTGGAGGACAAGCGCTTGGGGCACCTCCCCTACCAAACGGCTTGCCAGTTCCTGCGTGCTGCGGATCTCGCGCAACTGGGGAATATCGCGCCCCTTCTGCTCACGCAGAGAGTCGGCCAGGCGCTCCTTGAACTCGTCAACGCTCTCAAATTCAAGCCTCTCCCTGACCCAGGCATCGGTGAGCTCCGGCTTCTGCTCGTTGCCTTCCTCGTCCGTTGTCGTGTGATACGACAGCAAGACGTCTATCTGGGCCTGCATCTCCTCATCGGTGGGCTCAGCTGAGGGCAACTCGATCTGAATCGGCTCATAGGAGGAAAGCTCAAGCTCCGGAACCACCTCAATGCTGAAGCTGAAGCTGAAGGGTTCGCCTTCGCTCGCGAGATCCATTTCCTCAAAATCGGGGTTTGACAGGGGAACGAGGGAGAGCTCGTCGGGTGCCAGGGGCGTGTAGATGCGCACCAACTCGTCGGTGGCCTCAACCTGGAAGTACTCGCTGCCGCCGAAGTGGTTCTCCAGTATCTTGCGCGGTGCTCTGCCTGGCCTGAAGCCGGGAATGCGGCTTTTGCCGGCCTTTTTGTACGCGGCGTCGATTTCTTGCTGCACCTCATCTACCGTGAGGTTGACGGTTATCTTCAGCCTGCCGTCATCCAGTTTTTTGCTCGCAGTTTCCAAAATGCCCTACATCCTCTCATAAACGCATCCATAGAAACACGGGGAACGTGTCGCCTACCAATATAGCACAGCAGCCTCACGGGGAGGTCTTGGAACGATGGGCAGCGGCACAGTCGCAGCGCCGGACAACGCCGTTTCCGTCACTCGTTCCAAATTCTCGGCGTTGTCTCGCAGGTATAGGTACAGATACGGTTGCGGCCGGTCTCCTTGGCCTCGTAGAGTGCGTCGTCGGCCTTTTTGAGCAGGTCCTCAAAGTCTCCCGTATCCGCCTGGCTTATGCAGGCTATGCCGATGGATATGGTGACACCAAAGTAGCTGTTGTCGTGCTGAAAGACCTTTTCCTCCACGGCGGCGCGGATCTCCTCGGCAACCTGAAGGGATCCGGCGAGTGAGGTGGCCGGCATCCAAACGCTCAACTCCTCGCCACCATAACGCCCGCAGATGTCGGTGCGGCGAAACCTGCTGCGCAGGAGGCTGCCCATATAGGCGAGCACCTCGTCTCCTGAGGCATGGCCGAAGGTGTCGTTGACGTTCTTGAAAAAGTCGATGTCCATCATGAGCGCACAGCCCTTTTCCTCGTTTTGTCTGCGTGCGAGTTCAAAGGAGAGCGAGGCATCATGAAAGAAGGTCGCTCGGTTGTTGAGCCCCGTCAGCTCATCGATGCGGGCCATGCGCGTGAGTTCCTGTATCAGCTGATTGTTGACGGTGTCGTCGTTGATGACAACCAGCGTGCCCGTCGTCTTACCGTTCGCGACAAGCGGAGACGTCGTTACTTTGAGGTTTCTGACAGTGCCCTCCCGCTGCATGTCAATCTGGTGCACGGCATAGCTGGTGTAGTTCTCGGGAGGAAACTCCCAGATGTCCGCGAGCCTGAGCCTCTGCCTGCCCTTGAGCTCGGGAAAGTAGGCCTCGGCAGAGAGGTTACGGTCGATGACCATGCCCTTGGTGTCCAGGAGGATAAACGCGTCGTTCATATCCTGTACCACGAGCCCCCTCCCCTTGCTCTGCCACTCCGCCTGCTTGTAGCGAACCAGATAGATGGTGAGCAGAACCACGGAGACCGCCATGGAGCTCCGCTGTGGATTCCATCCGTCGACAAGCCCAAAGACCGTCGTGTAGAACAGCACCAGCAGGGGAAAGCAGATGGCGACGATGAAGATGATGGTGCCCTCGTAGTCCTTTTGACGGAAGAAGGCTATCATCAGATTGACGAAGGCGAGTACGGTAAACGCGCTGGCGTAGATGAGGCAGGGATAATACAGGAGGCCGGGCGTAACGATGAGATGCGGCGTTAAGCCCTCGGTGCTGAACACGAGATCCTGGTAGAAGATCGTCGATTCTGGATAGAGCAGCACCGCCAGGGTGAAGACCGGAGCGATGGCAAAGAGTATGACGCGGATGACGCCATTGAGTTTTATCCGGTCCGAATAATCCAGCGAGAACATGAACAGCAGTATGCCCGTGAGCGGTGCGCCGACATAGGCCACCTTGCAGGCGACGATGGCCGCCTCCAGCGTGGTGGAGGTCACCTCAAGATAGTAGCCGAGTACATTGACCGACACCGCAATGGTGAGAAAGGCAAAGTACATCATATTGCGCTGGCGCCAGCACGTCAGCGTATAGACCATGACCACAAGCACTGCGGCAAGCGACAGCGCTGTGATGACTACGACCGGTGACTGAAAGATATCCGCTCCCACTACTCCAGGTTTCTGCCTTGTGCAAAAACACGAGAATCATAGCATATTACCGACAACTGGCCAGGATTAACTCCTCTAAAACCAGCCTTGCGTCCTCACCGCTCTTCATACGGGCATCCCCGCGGGCGGCATGGGCGAGCAACTCACGCAGTTCGGAGGCCTCGTAGCGCTCTGCAAGCGACGCGAGACGACGGAGCTGCCAATCCGGCTTGCCGAGGGTCTTTGCGAGCTTTCCATCACGACGTGCCGCAAGTGAGCTGTACATCAGCAGCTCTCTCAGGCGCGTGACACAGAGATACAGCAGGCTCACCGGCGATTCGCGCGGCAAGGCTTTGAGCAGCTCGAGGGCCTTGAGGAGGTCGCGCGAGGAATAGGCATCGACAAAATCCCAGGCCGAAGGCTGGTTTGAGCGGGCGATGACCGCGACGACATCCTCCAGATTGGCCTCGCTCCTGCCCAGCGCCAGGACATAGGACGCCAGCTTTTTGACCTCGGTATTAAGGGCGATGGTCGAAGCGCCCACTAGCTCGGCGAGCCTTGCTGCTCCGTCGTGGCTCAGCCCTATCTGGTAGCTCAATGCCATCTTCTTCACCAGCTGCGGCAGCTCCGAACGCTTACGGACGGAGGCGTCGATGACGGCCTTGCTGCCGAGCTGGCTCACCGCCTTGTACAGTCGCGACTGCTGGGTGAGTTTGGCCGCGGTCATGACGAGTATGGTGGTGGGCATGGGGCTTGCAAGATAACTGGTGAGGGCGTCTCTGAGTGCTGCGCCGCCCCTGTCAACATCCCGGATGATGACGAGCCTGAAGGGTGCGGCCAAAGGCGGCGTATTCAGGGTGTCCAGCAATTCGGTCAGCGGCAGATCCTTGCTGCCATCCAGTGTCTGTGCGTTGAAGGCAACGTCTCCCAGCCTGTCCAGACGGGTCCAGAGACGTTGCAGTATGGTTGCTACCTTGAGCTCATCGGTTCCGACAACAAGGTAGGCGTTGAGCAGGGGTGTTTCCTTTGTGGCCATTCTCCTCTTTATCGCTCCTGCCTGAGTCCGGGAAGCTCCGTCGCGGGGCGCATCCGCTGGCGCGTCGGCTGTGTGGTGCTGGATCCCAGCGCTGCGCGTCCACGCAGTACCAAGCGCTGCTTACTGTATATCGCTCACCATACTAGCACAGTACAGCTCCAGCGTGCGGCCTTTGAAGATACAGCTGATATCGCCCTGCTGGTCGGTCCGCAGTGTGCGAACCCCGCCTGCCTCGAGAATCTCGAGGATCTCTGCCGTAGGATGGCCGTAGCGGTTGTGCGCGCCCACGCTGATGAGCCCCACCGTGCTGGACAGGCTGGCGAGCTGCTCCCCTGTGATGGCGCCGCTGCTGCCGTGATGGCCCAGCTTGATGATGTCGGCGCTGAGGCCCGGATTGCTTGTGAGTATCTGCGCGAGCTCCGCGCTCTCGGCGTCGCCGGTGAGAAGCGCCTGCTGCTCTGCGCTGCCATCGCCGTCCTCGTCGTAGCGCAGGAGCAGGCAGATACTTTCGGCATTGGAACCCTCTGTTGCTGTTTTCTCCGGCCAGAGCATCTCCAGCGAGAGCGTGATGCCCAGGCGAAGCAGATCGCCGTGCGCAAGCTCGGCTACCTCCGTCTCTCCCATAAGGGTGGTGGCCTGCCTGAGATACTCGTCACCTGCCTGGTACTCCGCGAGCCCGCGGGCAAAGTATATCCTCTTCACATCCACGAGGCCCCTCAGCCTGCTGAGCGCTCCGGCGTGGTCGCTGTCCAGATGCGTGATGACGACGGCATCGAGGCGGGTGACACCGTTGCGTGCCAGCGCGTGGACGAGCGCAGCGTCAGACGCACCCGTGTCGATGAGGACGGCGCTGCCTCGCTCCTGCACCAACAGCGCGTCGCCCTGTCCCACATCCATCATCACGAGGCGCGGTGCCTGTAGCTGCGGCAGCAAAAACGCCAGCAGACAGAGTGCTGCGAGCGTTGCCGCTCCACCAGCGCGCAGGCGCTGTGCGGAAGGCTCCGGCCAGCGGAAGTAGACGAGCGCCGCCACGGCAAGACCAACAGCGGCGGCTCCGGCCAGAGGCAGCGCCAGGGGAATCGAGGCCCAGGGCAGTTGCGACAGGGCCGCGGCCAGCCATGCGGTGGCGTCGCAGAGGAAGGTCGCCAGGGTGAGGAGCAGGCTCGCGAGCGGCTCAAGCAGCGGGAGCAGCACGAGCGCCAGCATACCCAGCACGAGCGCAGCCGCTATCAGGGGGCCGGCCAGGAGGTTTGCGAGAGGCCCGACGAGGGAGAGCACGCCAAAGGTCGGTACGGCTATCGGCAGGGTGGCACCCGTAGCGGTAACCGTGAGGGCCAGGGCAGAGGAGACGGCACCGGCACCGTGTTGTGGGCTTGGCCGCACGGCGCTGCCCGCCTGGGCAGAGGAGGGGCCAGGGCTGTTCTGCCCTGCGTGCAGGGGCCCTGCGGTAGCTATCCACTGCGCGACGAGGTTGGCAAACAGGCTGATGCCCATGACCGCGCACACCGAGAGCCAGAAGCCCAGCGAGTACGCGTTGGCCGGATAGATGAGCAGCATGGCGAGGGCGGCGACGGCGAGCGCAGAGGGAGCGTGGCCCCTCCTTCCCACAAAAAAGGAGCAGCCGGCCACCCCTGCCATGAGCGCGGAGCGAATAGCCGAGGGCTGGAGGCCGGTCAACATCACGTACAGAACCAGGACGAGCAGCAACACGCCTATCTCGAACCCGCGCCGCAGGGGCAGTTTTTTCAGGAACCAGCTGAGCAGCGCGGCCACCACGGCCAGGTGACTCCCCGAGACGGCAATGAGATGCGTGAGGCCGCAGGTAATGAAGTCCTGTTCCACGACGGAGTCCTGCAGGCCCTCACGCCACCCCAGCAGGATGCCGGCAAGCAGGGCAGCGCCCTCACCACCCCTGCTGTTGATGTGTGCGACATTGCGCTCTCTGAATCCGTCGATGGCACCCCAGACATCGTCCGAGAAGCCCCGGTCAACGATATTCGAGAGGCTGAGCGTACCCACCATGCCCCGCTCGAAGAGCCAGCGCTGATCCTCACGCAGAGGGGCAAAACTGCACTCAGCGCTGATATGACTGCCCTTGGCGAGCACGAGGCCCTGCTCGTTCCAGAAGATCCGCATGCGCAGCTGCTCGCCGTGTGCGCCTTGGACGAGGGCCTCGGAGCCGCTGGAATTGGGGTAGTGGCGCGTGTCCTCAACAACGATAAGCTCCAACGCGCCGTTGTAGGCACTGCCCTGTTCTGACTGAGCCGCGAGGTGGCTGTAGAAGAGGGTTCCCAGGGCAAGCGCGAGACAGAAGGTGAACAGGGAGAGCAGGGGAAGCGAGAGGAGCCGTCTGTGCCTCTGCGTATGCGTCGGCTCAGCTTCCTGCCCCTGCGCATGCGCCTGTTCATGCCCTTGTTCACGCCCCTGCTCAGCTTCCTGCCCCGGTACCAGGCTCTGCTCGCACTGAGGCGCTCGCCCACGCACCTGCCTGTGCAGCAGCAGCCAGGCCGCGGCCACCGCACTGCCGCCCGCCACGAGAAACGGCAAGGCTGGAGCAAGCCCAAATCCCTGATAGGCAAGCTCCGATGCCAACACGATGCCCGCCCAGCACAGCGCGAGCGGTACGAGCAGGACGGGCAGTGCCGGACGCAGGGGCAGCTTCATACGGTTATATGGGCTTCGATGGCGGCGTACTTCTTCTCCCCGATGCCACTGACATTCTTGAGCTCCTCCTTGCTTTGAAACGCGCCGTGTGCGCTGCGATAGTCCAGTATCTTCTGGGCGGTTGCCGGGCCCACCCCATCCAGTGTCTGCAGGGCGGCGGAGTCCGCCGTGTTGATATTGACCAGGGCCTGAGCGCCTGCGCCCGCGGACTGCTCGGGCCCCGCCACAGTGCCTGTCGCAGCACCTGCCACGGTGCCGCTGGCTCCGGCAGCCGGCGCATCGCTTGCTACCTCGTCGGCGCGCGGGATGTGTATCTGCATACCGTCGGTGAGCTGCTGGGCAAAGTTGACCACTGCCTGGGCCGCCTCGGGGGTCATGCCGCCGGCTGCCTGTACCGCGTCTCCCACACGGTCGCTGCCGGTAAGCGAGTACAGCCCCGGACTCGCCACGGCCCCGGTGACATAGACCACGACAAGGGGCGCTACCGCTGTTTCTTCCGCTGTGGCCAGGGCCGCGGCCGGCTCCTCGTCAAACTCCGTGGAGAGTTGCTCACGGGTGGAGAGTTGCTCACGCGCGTTGCCCGTCTCGATCTCCAGGGTCTCTCCCGATGGCCACCCACCCTGGAGGATAAGCACCACAACAGCGGCTACGGCGAGCAGGCCGAGCAGTATGCCAGCGGTCCTCACCACCTTCTGCGGTGGCACCCTGAGCCTGCTGCTCAGCCCCTCGACAAAACTCATGCCCTCCAGACCGGTAATGAACGAACCGACTCCTCCCGCCATTATGCCTCCTCAGGTTGATGGTAGCAGGCAGTGTTCGCTCAAACCCCGCCCGCGCTTATAGAAGGCAATGGTACAGCGAGCTTCTTAACAGGCGATTAACTGCGGATAAACCCCGGCTTAACTTCCCCAAACCCCAGCCCTACGGCAGCAAAACTCCGAGTATCTCCTCTACCCATTGTGCGTGCGGGAGCTCCTGCCAGAGCGCTTCTACCTCCCCGAGCCGTGCGTGCGTCTCGGGGTTGCGTGGCATGAAGAGCGTGCAGCAGTCCTCGGTGCCCTGTGCGGAAATCTCAAAGGTGCCGAGCTGCTCGGCCCGCTGTATTATCTCCTGCTTGTCGGTGCCTATGAGGGGCCGGAGCACCGGCAGAGTAGCCACCGCGTCCACCGCCACGATGTTGTCGAGGGTCTGCGAGGCCACCTGCCCGAGCGACTCACCGGTGACAAGGCCCTTTGCGCCAATGCGCAGGGCGAGCGCAGAGGCCACCGCAAACATCAGGCGCCGGTAGAAGATAATGCGGAGTTTTTCGGGTACAGCCAGGGCAATCTGACGTTGATAGCCGCCAAAATGGACGACGTACAGCGCGAAGAGGCCGCCAAACGGCTCCAGCGCATCGGCAATACGCCGCACCAGATACGACGAGCTGTCAGGTGTCTCGGGAGCACCGGAGAAGTGCAGGCCCACTACCTCTGCGCCGCGCCGTATCATCTGCCAGGCCGCAACAGGCGAGTCGAGCCCGCTCGAAAGCAGACAGATGAGCCGGCCGGCCGTGCCCACCGGCAGCCCTCCTATCGCCCGCTCGCTCACCGCATACACGTAGGCCAGATTCTTGATTATCTCCAGGTGCACCGTGACATCCGGTTCCTTCATCCGGACCGTCTTGCCCTCGGTATGCTCGACAAGATACGAGCCAAGCTCGCGGTTGAGCGTCATGCTGTCCAGCTCAAAATCGGTGTTGGCCCGCCGGGCAGCCACCTTAAAACTCGCAAAAGGTTCACTGCGCTCCAAGGCCCTGAGTGCGGCGGGGTTGATGGCGTCAAGCGACCGTGCGACCTGCTCCCCCAGGGAGACCCGCGCCACGCCGGGCAGCTTTACGAGCACTGCCAGCGCAGCACGGCCCTGTTTGTAGCTTGAGGGATACACCAGTATGCGCCCGGAGGTACGCCGTATCTCTGAGGCAGGCTCGACTGCTTTGAGCGCGACAGTTATGTTCTTGATGAGCTGGCGTTCAAAGCTCGGCCTGTTTCTCCCCTTGAGACCAAGCTCGTGATAATGGACCAGGACGACAAACCGGCTCAAGACGCGGTTTCAGACTCTGATTCAGGCTCAGGTTCACCTTCTGTTTCGAGGTCCAGCTCGAGGGCTATCTCGGGAACCTCGGGAACCTCGGGAGCCTGAGGATCCTCAGAAGCCTCGGCATCCTCGGAAACCTCGGGAACCTCAAGCAGCTCGGCAACGCCAAGTACCTCGGGAACCTCAAGCGTGTCAAGGCTGTCAAGCGTGCTCAGTATCAGAGGCTTGCCCTCCTCGTCAAGGTCGTCAAGAATACCCTCTGCAATCTCCCTATTGTGGAACTTGTTCCTGTTATAGCTTATCTCGCCGCGCTCTATCTCCTCCATCGCGAGTGAGAGCGGCTTGCGGCCGGCCAGCTGCGCTATCTGATTGGCAGAGTTGAGCACCTTGGCCCTGTCACGTTGGCCCCGCATCATATCGTTGATGTCGCGCGCGCGCTCCGAGGCGACAACGCACAGCAGGAACTTGTCGTTTTCGGTCTTTTCCAGTAATTCGTCTATCGGTGGCTGCATGAGTGACATGGATGCTCCTTCTTAGCTGGCGTCGCCGGGATCACCGTCCGCAGGTGCCTGTTCGCTCAGACCCGCGGAAATGACCTCCAGCAAGCTTTGTGTTGCCTCATGTTGGTTGTCGTTGACTATGACCACATTATAGCGGTTTTGCATCCCCATCTCCACCTCCGCCGTCCGCAGGCGCCTCTCGATGGAAGCGGCGTCCTCGGTTGCCCGGCCCTCCAGGCGTTTCTTGAGTTCGGCAAGAGAAGGAGGCGCGATAAATATCGCGACGGCCTCGGGAAGCTGAGCTTTGATCTGTTCGCAGCCCTGAGGGTCTATCTCGAGGATGAGATCCCTGCCTTCGTCCAATGCCGCGCGCACCTCGCTGCTCAGGGTTCCATAGCGCCTGCCGTGAACCTCCGCCCACTCCAAGAGCCCGCCGTGCTTGACCAACTCGTCAAACTCGGCATCGCTCTTGAAATGATAGCTCACGCCCTCCTCGTCACCGGGACGAGGAGCGCGTGTGGTGGCCGATACGCTTAAAGCCAGCTGGGGCAGGGCTTCGACCGCCGCTGAAACCAAGGTACCCTTGCCAACACCGGAAGGACCGGAGATGATGAAGAACCTACCTTGATTCTTTTTGGTCTTTTGCTTGAGGTTGAGCGTCACTCGCTAAAGTAGCTGATGAGGGCCTTGCGCTGCACTTCTCCCAGTCCTTTGACACGCCTGGACGGATCAATCTTAAGCTCGTCCATCAGCTTGGCCACTTTGGCCTTGCCGTAGCCGGGCAGAGACTCAAGCAGCGTTGATACCTTGATCTTGGAAGCCACCGGATCGTCGGTCATCTGAAGTACCTTGGTGACCTTGATGTCTCCGTTCTTGACCTTCTGACGCAACTCCGCGCGTGCGCTGCGGGCTGCTGCTGCTTTGGCCAAAGCTTCTTTCTGTTGTTCGGGCGTTAGTTTAGGTAGAGGCATAGTTTCTCCTTATCCGAATAGTGACCTGTATATATTATGGGTTCCTCGGGCTCTTGGCAAGGTCTCGTGAGCCTGGAATCGTAATTTTTTCTCCTGACTTGCACAAATGGCAGTCTTCTGGCCGCCAGGAGGGGGTTTCAAGCGTGATAAGCGGGTAGTAAGGGCAGCCAAAATCCGGTTTTTGGCCCCTGTCAACCAGAGACACCACCGCAACGGTGTGTGCCTGGGCCGCATGTACCAGTGCCACGAGTTCCCGTACCGAGCCGCCCGTGGTAACGACATCCTCCGCCACCAGCACACGCGCGCCCTCTTCGATGGCAAAGGAACGCCGGAACGCCATGGCTCCCTCCACCCTCTCGCTGAATATGAGACGACAGTCAAGCGCCGCGGCAAGCGCGAACCCAAAGAGGATGCCTCCTACGGCGGGAGCGGCGACGAGATCGACGGGCAGCAGGTCCTCAGGCAGGCGGAAAACAGCTTCACGGGCCAGATCCTGCGTGAGACGGGGATGTTCCAGCACCCGCGCACACTGGATATAGGCGTTGCTGTGCCGGCCACTGGTGAGCCGGAAGTGGCCCTTGCAGAGCGCGCCGCAGTCCTCAAGCACGGAGCGCATCTGCTCGTCGCTCAGCTTTGTCTGTCCGTGGCCACCACCCTCCGGTCCGTGGAGCGCCGTATCCGCCTGGCCTGAGTCCGCTTCGCGTGTGCCGAAAGCTTCGTTTTGTGTGGTATGTGCTGCGTCCTGTCTGCTGCTCATGGCTTCAACTCCTCCGCTATGGCCTCAAAGGCAGCCAGGGGATCCGCCGCCTGGGTAATCGGCCTGCCGATAACAAGGTAGTCCGCGCCCGCCGCACGCGCCCGGGCCGGGGTGGCCACGCGCCTCTGGTCTGCCGCCGCGCTGCCTGCCGGACGCACTCCGGGCGTTACCAGGATAAAGCCCTCGCGCCTGGCCGCTCTCACGGCTTTTGCCTCCTCGGGAGAGCAGACCACGCCGTCCAGGCCGGCGTCCTCTGCGAGCGCGGCCAGGCGCAGCACCTGCGCGGACAGCTCGGTTTCCACTCCGGTGGAGGCGAGGCCTGCCCTGTCCAGCGAGGTGAGCACGGTTATGGCGAGGCAGAGGGGGCGGCCCTTGCCAGGTACGGCCTGATGAGGATGGCCCTTTGCCGGGGACAGCCGCGTGCTCTGCCCAGCATTCAAGACGGTATCCTGCTCGCCGCCTCCTGCGACAGCGCTCCCCTTTACCCGGTTCTGCTCCCTATCGTATTCGGCACACAGCTCCGCGTAGCCTTCCTCCGCACCCTCACGGGCTGCCTCCATCATCGCTCTGCCGCCACTGGCGTGCACCGTGAGGAGGTCTGCACCCGCGTAGGCCACCGCCCTGGCGGCTCCCCGTACCTGATGGGGAATGTCGTGCAGCTTCAGGTCCACAAACACGCGATAGCCCCTGTCTTTGAACTCACGCACCAGGGCCGGCCCCTCACGGTAATACAGGGTCATGCCCACCTTGAGCCAGCGTGCCCTGCCCGCCATCAGCTCTGCAAGCCTGCGTGCCTGCTCGGCTGTGGTGTCCAAGGCTACGATAATGCTTTCTGCCGGATCCATCCCTGTCCTTCTCTCGTCTTCCTAGCTCAACGCGCCGGTAAGCTCGCCTATGGTATGTACGCCCTCGTCCCTGCACCACGAAGCAAGGCCGTTTACGAGCTGCGGAGCCGCCAGGGGATCGGTGAAGCTGGCTGTTCCCACGGCTATGGCCGTAGCTCCGGCCAGCAGAAACTCCACAGCATCCACAACGGTCCGGATGCCTCCCATGCCCAGGAGCGGCACGGCCACGGCCTTGTACACGCGGGAGACGGCATAGAGCGCTATGGGTTTGATGGCCGGGCCGGAAAGGCCTGCCACGCCGCGGTCAAAGACCCGGCTCCGCGTCTTTGCGTCAACGGCCATGCCGGCCACCGTGTTTATCATGCTGAGGGCATCGGCGCCCGCGGCCTCGGCGGCCCTCGCTATCTCGGTGATGTCCGTGACATTGGGCGAGAGTTTGACGATGAGCGGTCGCCTGGTGGCCGCACGGCAGAGCGCGGTTATCTCCGCCGCCGCAGACGCGCTGGTGCCAAAGGCCATGCCGCCGCAGTCCACATTGGGGCACGAGATATTTATCTCGTAGCCAGCCACGGCTTCCTCGGTTTCCAGGCGGGAGATGAGCTGGGCGTATTCGCTCGCACTCCGGCCACAGACATTGACGATAACGGGCAGGTCCTGCGTGGCCAGCCAGGCGAGGTCGCCGACGCAGAAGGCTTCCACACCGGGATTTTGCAGGCCTATCGAGTTGAGCATGCCGCTTGCCGTCTCGGCTATGCGCACGCCGCGCGCGCCGCTCCAGGGCTCAAGCGAGACCCCCTTCGTGGTGAGAGCGCCGAGTACGCTGAGCGGCGTGGGTTCCTGGCTGGTGCTGCCTTCCTCCCACAGCCTCGCGTATTCGCGTCCCGAGCCAAAGGTGCCCGATGCCACGGCAACAGGGTTCTTCATGACAAGCCCGCCGAGCGTTATCTGCATTTCTACGCTCACCAGCACAGCTCCCGGGCGTTGAATACCGGACCATCGACGCAGGCGCGTTGGTTACTCCGGGTAGTTTCTACGACGCAGCCAAGGCAGGCGCCGAGTCCGCAGGCCATGCGCCGCTCCAGACTGAGCTCGCAGCGGATATCTGCTGCTGCCGCGAGTGCTGCCACCTTCCGCAGCATGGGCTCCGGGCCGCAGGCGGCGATGTAGTCGTAGGGCTCATCGGCGAGGAGTGCGGCTGCGCGCTCTGTCGTACGGCCTTTGAAGCCCCTGCTGCCGTCGTCCGTGGTGAGGTGGCAGCGCGCTGACCCCACAAGCCCGGCAAAGGCATCCTCGCAGACCAGCAGCTCCCGCGTTGCCGCGCCGAGCACCAGACAGAGCGCTACGCCCCGGGCTACCAGCTCTTCGGCAAGCAGAAACAGCGGCGCGGCACCCACTCCCCCGCCAAGCAACAGACAGCGCTGTGCGCGACCGGGCTCCCAGCCTGAGCCCACGGGGCCGAGAATGCTCAGCTCCGCGCCCACGCTGAGGCTCCGCATGTGGCGTGTAGCTGCTCCCACCACCTGATACAGCAGCGTGATGGTGCCAGCAGAGGCGCAGGCCCGGTAGACGCTGAAGGGCCTGCGCAGGATATGCGCCTCCAGGCCGGGCAGCCTGAGATGCACGAACTGGCCCGGCCGCACGCCCGCCGCGCACAGCGGTGCCGCAAGCGTCAGTTCTCCGATGCCTGCGCGCTCAGAGAAGCGCTGCGCGACAACCGTGCAGTCCTCGCACTGTGGGAGAGCGCATTCCACCGATACAAAGGCTTCTGCGAGCCCGGATGTGCAGTCCCGGGTAGCCGGGCTGGCCTCTGGGCGGCTCGCCTCAGCCATGCGCTGCTCCTCCGGGCAACACGGCAGAAGCCTCCGCGAGGCCTGAGGGTACGCGTATCTCCCACTGCTCGAGGTCTTGCAGGGCAATGGGGGCGAGACTGTCAGAGCCCTCTGCGCTCTGCTGCGCTATCTCTATGGCCCGCACCATGGCATCGGCCCCGGCCAGCGTGGTGGCGTAACAGATGCCGTGGCGCACAGCGGCAGAGCGCAGGTAGAAGCCGTCCGAGCGGGTCTCCTGCCCAAAGGGCGTGTTTATCATCAGGGCAATCTGCCCGTTGGCAATCTCATCGCCTATGTTGGGACGCGCCTCCTGCCACTTCCTCACGCGCCGCACCGGGATGCCCGCGGCCTCAAGCGTATGCGCCGTGCCCTCGGTGGACACGAGCTCAAAGCCCAGGTGATGCAGGTGCTGGGCGCTGCTCACCACGGCGCGTTTGTCCCGGTCGCACACGCTCACAAAGGCCGTGCCGCCGGTGGGAAGCGAGTAGTCAATGGACAGCGCCGCCTTGGCGTAGGCCACCGGAAACGTGGGGCCTATGCCCATGACCTCGCCCGTGGACTTCATCTCCGGGCCCAGCACGATGTCCGCTCCCGGAAAACGCCCGAAGGGCATGACGGCCTCCTTGACGGAATAATGGTCGAGCTCGCGCGTGTCCGGAGGCAGACCCAGCGAGGCGATGCGCGCGCCTGCCATGACCAGCGCCGCGGCCTTGGCAAGTGGCACGCCGCTCGCCTTGGAGGTAAAGGGCACCGTGCGGCTGGCGCGCGGGTTGACCTCCAGCACGTAGACGACAGAATCCTTGACGGCATACTGGATGTTGATGAGGCCTCGCACGCCCACGGCCAGTGCCAGGCGGGTGGTGTACTCCCGTATGGTCTGTCTGAGCTGAGCGGAGAGCGAAAACGGCGGGAGGCAGCAGCTGGAGTCGCCGCTGTGGATGCCGGCCTCCTCTATGTGCTCCAGGATGCCGCCGAGGTACACCTCCTCGCCATCTGAGAGTGCGTCCACGTCCACCTCCACCGCACCCTCGAGAAAGGAGTCCAGGTACACGGGGTGATCGGGAGAGATGCGCGTGGCCTCAAGCATGTACTTCTCGAGCCGCCGCTTGTTATAGGCAATCTCCATGCCCCTGCCTCCCAGCACGTAGCTGGGGCGCACCAACAGGGGAAAGCCCAGCCGGTCTGCAACCCTGCTGGCTTCGTCAAAACTCTCCGCCGTGTCCGCCGCCGGATACGCTATGCCCAGCTCGTCGAGCAGCGCGGCAAAACGCTCGCGGTCCTCGGCCAGGTCAATGGCCTCCGGCCTGGTGCCCAGTATCGCAACACCGGCCTCCTCAAGCCGTCGGGCGAGCTTCAGGGGCGTCTGTCCACCGAGTGTTACGATGACCCCGGCGGGCTGCTCAACATCGATGATGTCCATGACATCCTCAAAGGTGAGCGGCTCAAAGTAGAGCCGGTGGGAGGTATCGTAGTCGGTGGAAACGGTCTCGGGGTTGCAGTTGACCATGATGGTCTCATAGCCCGCCTCAGCCAGCGCGTAGCTGGCGTGAACGCAGCAGTAGTCAAACTCAATGCCCTGTCCTATGCGGTTGGGGCCACCGCCGAGTATCATCACCTTGGGCCTGGTGCAGGCGCTGGTCTCGCCGGTGCCTTCGTAGCACTTGTAATAGTAGTTGGTGGAAGAGGCGAACTCAGCGGCGCAGGTATCTACCATCTTGAACACGGGCACCACGCCCAGTTCCTTTCGGCGGGCACGCACCTGGTCTTCGGTAACCGCCGGTCTGCCGCTTTCGCCTGTTGCGTCAGCCGCCACGCTGCCCTCGCCGAGCAGCCAGGCTATTTGCACATCGGAAAGCCCGCTCCGCTTGGCCTCGTAGAGCTCCTCACTACCCAGGGCATCCAGGCTGGCATGCCGCAGCTGCTCTTCCGCCTGTACCATCCGGGCCATCTGGGCCAGGAACCACGGGTCTATGCCGGTGGCCTCATAGAGCCGCTCCCTGCTCCAGCCACGACGCAGGGCCTCCGCGCAATAGAAGATGCGATCCTTGGTAGGCACGCTCACCAGATGGGCAAAGCGCTGCTCGTCAAACTCCTCCCTGCCGTCGCTCCCCAGACCGCTGCGGCCGTCCTCCAGCGAACGCAGGGCCTTGCCCAGGGCTTCTGGAAAGGTCCTGCCCATGGCCATGACTTCTCCCACCGCCTTCATGCGCGTGGTGAGCGTCGCGTCCGTACCCTTGAACTTCTCAAAGTCAAAGCGCGGCAGCTTGACCACGCAGTAGTCGATGCTCGGTTCAAAGCAGGCCGGCGTGGCCCGGGTGATGTCGTTGGTAATCTCGGGGAGCGTGTAGCCCACGGCAAGCTGCGCGGCCGCCTTGGCTATCGGAAATCCCGTGGCCTTGGAGGCCAGCGCCGAGGAACGCGAGACACGCGGGTTCATCTCTATAACCACCTGCCGGCCGTCGCTGGGGTCAACCGCAAACTGTATGTTGGAACCGCCCGTCTCCACGCCAATGGCCTCCAGGATGGCAAGTGAGGCCGTGCGCATCTGCTGATACTCGATGTTGGTGAGCGTCTGCGCCGGCGCCACGGTAATCGAGTCGCCGGTGTGCACGCCCATGGCGTCGAAGTTCTCTATGGAGCAGACGATGATGCTGTTACCTTCGCGGTCGCGCATCGCCTCCATCTCGTATTCCTTCCAGCCCAGCACGCTCTCCTCCACGAGCACCTCGCCCGCCGGACTGAGCGCGAGACCCTGCGCGACAATCTCCCGCAGCTCGTCCCTGTTATAGGCAATGCCTCCGCCAGCGCCGCCGAGGGTGTAGCTGGGCCTGAGCACCACCGGAAAGCCCAGGTCCTCGGCCAGTACCTCGGCCCCCTCAACCGTATGGGCATAGCCCGAGCGCGCGCACGAAAGGCCGAGGGCGGCCATGGTCTCCGCAAAGACCCGGCGGTCCTCGCCGCGCGCTATGGCCTCGGGGCTGCAGCCTATCATCTCGACGCCGTACTCATCCAGCACGCCGCTTGCGGCCAGCGCCATCGCACAGTTCAGGCCGGTCTGCCCCCCCAGCGTGGGAAGCAGGGCGTCCGGGCGCTCGCGGGCTATGATACGGGCAAGCGAGCTGGGGGTCACCGGCTCCACATAGGTGCGAGTAGCCATGCTCGGGTCGGTCATGATGGTGGCCGGATTGGAGTTGACGAGGATTACCTCATAGCCGTCTGCCCTGAGCACTTTGCAGGCCTGGGCGCCGGAGTAGTCGAACTCGCAGGCCTGTCCAATGACGATGGGGCCGGAGCCGATGATGAGGATGCTCCTGAGGTCGCTACGCCGGGGCATTAGTGTTCCTCCGAGCGGGCGTGTGCACCGGGAAAGGGAGAGGCGGCAGGCCCCAGAGAGCCGGAAGCTCCGGCCGTGGGGTTGAACGCGGTAACAGAGGAGCCAGCGCTACCGTCGTGAGGCTCCCCACAGCTGCGCATGAGCTCGGCGAAGGCGTCGAACAGGTACTCCGCGTCGCTTGGCCCGGGGCTTGCCTCGGGATGGTACTGCACGCAGAAGGCCGGGAGATCGAGGAAGGCCATGCCCTCCGGCGTGCCGTCGTTAAGGTTGACATGCGTGAGTTGGAGCCTGCCGTACTGAGCGGTCTCTACCACGGGGGCTACGCGCCGCTCCACCCAGGAGAGCAGGCTTGCAGGGTGGCTCGCCTCCCCTCCGGAAAGCTCCGGTATGAGTGGCCCGACAGACTCAAAGACCACGCCAAAGCCATGGTTTTGCGTGGTTATCTCCACCTTGTTGGTGCGCAGATCCATAACGGGGTGGTTGCCGCCCCGGTGTCCGAACTTGAGCTTCTCGGTCTGGGCGCCCACCGCCCTGCCGAGTATCTGGTGCCCGAGGCAGATGCCAAAGACCGGCACGCGTCCCAGAAGTTCCCGCGCGGCGGCTGTCGTGGCCTCCACGGGCTCCGGGTCGCCGGGACCGTTGGAGAAGAAGACGCCGTCGGGCTCACGCGCCAGCACCTCGGCAGGAGGCGTGTCCCACGGCACCAGCTCTACCGTACATCCCACCCGCACAAGGCTCTGCAGAATGCCGTACTTTGCGCCGCAGTCGTAGACCACGACCCTGAAGGGGGATGGGGCTGAGTGGGACAGGGGGACGGGGCAAGTGGAACAGGGGGACGGGGCAAGTGTCCCACTTTGGCAGCCAGCATCGTTTCCACTTGCCAAGCTTCTTTGCCAAAGTGGGACACTTGCCCC
>JAISEO010000029.1 GCA_031264075.1 Coriobacteriales bacterium
GATGGGTGTAATGCAACACAACCGAAAGCAAAAGGGAGGTACAGGATGTTTGAGTTAACTCTACAGGCTCCGAGGTCCGGGGGGGGGGGGGCGCATAGTCTTGTAGAGTGCCGCCCCGGTAACTGCGTCGAGGGCACGTACCACAACAACACATACCAATACGAAGAAGATGCCGCAGGTCTGAGGACAGCGGCGTTTTTGTGTTCTGGGTGGGCGACGCGACACACCGCATCTTCCTCCCCGTCATTGCGAGGAGCGCAGCGACGCGGCAATCCAGAAACAGCTCGACAGGGTTTTACGCTCGTGGAACTCATTGTGGTTATCGTCATCCTGGGCATACTTGCGGCCATAGCCGCACCAGCGCTTACGGGGTATATAGAGAAGGCCAGGTATACGGGGGTCTTGCAGCGGGGCAGGACGGCACTTGAGGCCATGCAGGTTCTGGTAGACGAGCAATACGCCATGGATGGGGGGCTGGTGTCCAAAACCGGCTCTTATTCCGCCACAGATCGCTTCTATAACATACTCACGAATTCTTCAAACCTGTGGACCTTTGAGGCTCTGAGTCCCTATGGCAGAGAGGAGTTTGACGCTCTCGTCGGCAGCGAGACTCTCCAAAACGCGCCGTTCCGACCCAGCCTTACAACCGACGACAAGGGTCACATCATAGTCTTTACATGGGGTTACGCTCAAGACGGAGGTGCTGGCGGCGGCTACTTTCTCGAGCTTGTCTACATCGAAGACATCGACAGACCCTATATAGCCGGCCATAGAGCCCTGACCTATTTCCTGCTCCGCGGGCACGACCTGCAATATGCCAAGGATCGCGGCCTGACCAGCGGCTGGAGCGTCTGGAAACGCACCGACCCCTGGGGCGTCAATGACCTTGAGCGGCTGTATTGAGTAGTGACCTGTTATCCGAGAAGTTATCAAATTCCCCCAAAAGCCCGCCCCGTCAATTCGGTTTGACGGGTATAATGCTGCAATCAGCGATTATCGAAAGGCGGCTTCATGGAACTCAATTTTCTCAGACAGACCGACTCTGCCGTAGCCCAGCTCATTATGGGCGAGCTTGAGCGGCAGCGTAACTGCATCGAACTCATTGCGTCTGAGAACTTCATTTCGCCTTCGGTCATGGAGGCCATGGGGAGCGTGCTCTCCAACAAATACGCCGAGGGTCTGCCCGGCAAGCGCTACTACGGTGGTTGCCATGTGGTTGACGACGTGGAGGCCCTGGCCATAGAGCGGGCCTGCGAGCTCTTTGGTTGTAGCTATGCCAACGTGCAGGCACACAGTGGAGTCAGCGCCAACATAGCCGCCTACCTGGCCTGTGTCAAGCCGGGCGACACGGTACTCGGCATGAGTCTGGCGCACGGCGGGCACCTCTCCCACGGCAGTCCGGTCAACTTCTCCGGCATGCTCTACAACATGGTTTCCTACGGCCTCGACCCTGCCACCGAGACCATCGATATGGACGAGGTGGAGCGCATTGCCAGGGAGTGCCGGCCGGGGATGATTATCGTGGGCGCCAGCTCGTACCCCCGTACCCTCGACTTTGAGCGCTTTGGGGCCATCGCCCGCGAGGTGGATGCCTACCTGCTGGCCGACATCGCGCATATCAGCGGCCTCATTGCCGCAGGCGTTCACCCGAGTGCCTTCCCGTATGCTGACATCTGTACCTCCACAACACATAAGACCCTGCGCGGCCCGCGCGGCGGTTTTCTCCTCATGGATGATGAGGAGCTGGCGGGCAAAATCAACAAGGCTATCTTCCCCGGCACGCAGGGTGGCCCGCTCATGCACGTCATCGCCGCCAAGGCGGTGGCCTTTGCCGAGGCACTCACACCACAGTTCAAAGCCTATGGCGCCCAGGTCGTCAGGAACGCGGCGGCCATGGGCGAGGGTATGGCAGAGGGCGGCCTCAGACTCGTCAGCGGTGGCACCGACAACCACCTCTGTCTCGTGGACCTCACGCCGGCCGGTATCACCGGCAAGGACGCCGAAGAACTTCTCGAGGGCCTGGGCATTACAGCCAATAAGAATGCCATTCCCTTTGACAAGCTCTCTCCTGCCATCACCTCGGGCATACGGGTGGGCTCTCCCGCCATGACCACGCGCGGGTTTGACGAGGAGGACTCAAAGCTGGTGGGCACGCTCATCGCTCGCGCCATATTCGAGCGGGATGACCAGGTGGCCCGGCAGAAGGTGGCCAACGCGGTACAGGATCTGATTGCCGCGCATCCCCTGTATCAGGAGCTGTAGCATGGATATTGTCCCCGCCATACTCATAGGCATCATCGGTGGCATCGTGGGTGTTGTTCCCTTTTTTGTGGCACGCTCAAGCATGAAGAAGCGCCTTAAGAAGGATGGCATAGGCAGTATCGCGCTCGGCATGGTAGCCACCATTGTCTCCTTCGCTCTCATGGTTATCGAGATAGTGCTGTGCTTTATTCTTGCCAATAGCTACCTTTTACCGTTTGCATTGAGCGCAATCCTGGTTTTTGTGCTTGCAATAGGTATATATACTGTTACACTAATGCGACGATGAGTCACAGCAAGGTGGCTCGTTTATTTGTGTTGACTCAGGTGTCAAAAACTCTGTTATAGTGAGATGGAAGCTCCGTTCAGGCTGCGTTAAGAAAGTAGGAGTATAACTTGGTGGGCAAGGATACAGATAAAGGAGAGAGCCTTACATGAACCCGCTGGAAGGTTTGTCAGCTGAGATAGAGCATTTACTCCATTCTTTAACATCCCAGGAACTCTGGGGTCCCATAACTACTTATACGCCCTTCATCATCCTTATCCTCGTACTGGTTCTGGTCATTGTGTTCGCTGCCAAGCACCAGCTGAGCGAGGTACCCAAAAATCGCTTTGTGGGGGTCGTCGAGTTTTTTGTGGACTTTACCCGCAACGACATCGGCTTTGGGGTGCTCGGCCCTTCGGCCCGCAAGCACATCCCCTTCTTCCTCACGCTGTTCATCTTCATTCTCCTGGCCAATCTCGTCGGCATCATTCCCGGCTCCAAGGCTGCCACCGGTGTCATGAGCACCACGCTCGCCCTCACGATCATCAGTTTTATCTACTTCACCTACCACGGTATCAAGCACCACGGCGTGGGCCGCTACATCCTGTCCTATGCTCCCCCCGGCCTCGCGCCACCTCTGGCTGCCTTCATCTGGCTGTTGGAGTTCTTCTCGATGATACTCCGCCTGCTCACGCTTTCTGTGCGTCTCTTTGCCAACATCTTTGCGGGTCACATCCTCTTAGGTGTGCTGGCCATACTCACCACGCTGTTCATCACGCCGCTCATCCAGGCTATTTCGTTGGAATCCGCAGGCTTTGCCCTGGTGAGCCTGCTCTGGCTGGTGCTGCTGACGGTGCTGTATGCCCTGGAGATCTTTGTGGCCGTGGTACAGGCCTACGTCTTTACGCTGCTCTCCAGTGTGTACGTGATGCTGGCAACGACGGAGCATTAAGCGAAGCATTGGACGAAGCACAGGCCGAGCATGATGGAGCACGCAAAAGGTAGCAACCCGGCAGATGCCGGTGCACTATAGCTATGGTAATGGAGTCGGGAACGCCCGGCACTTTGTAAGGAGGAATTGTGGAAGAACTAGCTCTCAGTGGTATCGCCCTTGATGTCGTCGGATTTGGCCTCAGTGCCATCGGCGGCGGTGTCGGCGTGGGACTGGCCGGTCTGGGTGCCACTCAGGCAATCGCACGGCAGCCGGAGATGTACAGCCGCATCTTCACCGTCTTTATCATGGCGGCCGCCATGGCAGAGGCCCTGGGTCTGCTCGGCTTCGTACTCACGTTCATCTCATAGTCCTGATCGCCTCTTGAGACAATGAACACCGTTTACACGGCTGGGCCGGAGGTCAGTACATGAAACAGAACATTCGTCTGGTGGCGATAGGCACGGCGGCAATGGCAACGCTCTCGTTTGCCCTGCCCGTGCTGGCCTTTGCCGCTGAAGAGGGCGAGGAAACCATGGGCATAGGCCTGCTCATCCCCAAACCGGGTGAGTTCATCCCCATGCTCATTGGCTTTATCGTCCTTTGGATAGTGCTCGCAAAGCTTGCCTGGCCCGCCTTCATGGGCATGATCGACAAGCGCGCCGCCAAGATAAAGGAAGCCCTGGAAACCGCCGAGAATGCCAGGATAGAAAGTGAGCGGGTCCTGGAGGAGCATCGCGCGGAGCTTTCTCGGGCCAAGAAGGAGGCCGCCGATATCATCGCCACCGCCAGGCAGACGGCAGAGAGCGTCAAGGCGGAGATAACGGCCAGCGCGCAGACTGAGGCCGAGATCCTGATTGCCAAGGCGCGCACGGCCATCGAGGCGGAGAAGAAGTCCGCGCTCGCCGAGCTTCAGGGTTCGGTGGCCGACATGACGGTTTCTGTGACCAGGAAGGTCATCGGCACCGATCTCTCGGATGCGGAGCACCGGAGCATCATCAGCCGCTATATCGCCGAGGCGGGAAGCTTTAATGAAAACTAGCGCCGTGAACATACGCGCTAAGGCTGAGGTCTATGCCAGGGTACTCCTCGAGGCCGCCCAGGCCTCGGACCGGGTCTTTGTCCTCACGGGAGAGCTCGCTGAGCTCCTGGCAACCGTGCGTGGCTCCCTCGAACTGCGGAGCGCGCTCAGCGAGGCCACCTTTCCTGAGCAGGCGAAGAAAGCCATCATCGCCGAGATCTTCTCCGATTACGCGCCGGAGCTTCTCGCCACGTTTGAGGTCATGGTGGAGCGGGGCGATCTCGCCACTTTGCCGCGCGTGTGCGAGTTCTACTATGCCCTGGCGGAGGAGGCTTTGGGCGCCATCATCCTCGACGTTAGCACCGTGGTGCCGCTCGATGAGGAGCTGCGTCAGCAGATTATCACGAAATATTCCTCGCAGCTGGGACGCGGCGTCTTGCTCCGAGAATATATCGACCCCGACCTTATCGGCGGCATAGTCCTTGCAAGCCATGGCAAGCGCATCGACGCCAGCGTCTCTTCGCAGTTGGAGAACGCGCGTCAGGTGCTTTCGCTGAGCCAGTAGCGTGGCCGTTGATAAGACCCCTGCAATGAGAAGACCTGATGTACGAGCTGTAAGAAAGAGACCTGTTAGAAGTGGCGAGAACACTCGCCGGGAGATGTGTGGGGCCAGAGCACCGCTCGCCCACAGCGGAGGTGAACTATGGCGGAGATAACCGCTGACAACATCGATGCCGTGCTGCGCAGGCAGCTTGACGCCATCAATACCAGTGTTGAATCGCGTGAGGTTGGCACCGTCATCCAGATTGGCGACGGCATTGCGCGTATCGACGGCCTCAAGGGCGCCATGGCAGGCGAACTCCTGGAGTTTCTGGGTGAGGGCAACGAGCTGGTCTACGGCCTGGCCCAGAACCTCGAAGAGGATGAGGTGGGCGCCGTACTGCTCGGTGACATCACGACCATCAAGGAAAACGACCAGGTGCGTACCACCGGACACATTGTTGAGGTTCCCAGTGGCAGGGATTTTCTGGGGAGGGTCGTCAACCCGCTCGGTGAGCCCGTTGACGGCAAGGGTCCCATCCATGCTGAGGGCAGCCGCCCTGTGGAGTTTCGTGCTCCGGGCGTTGTTGAACGCCAGGGCGTCAACGAGCCGGTGCAGATGGGCATCCTGGCCATTGACTCGATGATTCCCATCGGCCGTGGTCAGCGCGAGCTTATCATCGGCGACCGCCAAACCGGTAAGACGGCCATAGCCATTGACACCATCATCAACTCAAAGGGCAAGGATCTCATCTGTATCTACGTGGCCATTGGACAGAAGGCCTCCACGGTGGCAGATGTTGTCGAGACCCTGGAGCGCTTTGGGGCCATGGAGTACACCATAGTGGTGTGTGCCTCAGCCGCGGACAGCGCCCCGTTGCAGTACATCGCTCCCATGTCCGGCGTGGCCATGGGCGAATTCTTCATCTATAACGGAGCCGACGGCGAGCCCGCGAGCGAGACGAATCCCGGCAGGCACGTGCTCTGTGTCTATGACGACCTCTCCAAGCAGGCCGTGGCCTATCGGCAGATGAGCCTCACGCTGCGTCGTCCTCCGGGCCGCGAGGCCTATCCGGGCGACGTCTTCTATCTGCACAGCCGCCTGTTGGAGCGTGCCATCAAGCTCTCCGACAAAAACGGCGCCGGCTCACTCACCGCGCTTCCGATAATCGAGACCCAGGCAGGCGATATCTCCGCCTATATCCCCACCAATGTTATCTCCATCACCGACGGTCAGATATTCCTGCAAAGCGATCTCTTCTTCCAGGGCCAGCGCCCAGCCGTTAACGTGGGCATCTCTGTCTCCCGCGTGGGGGGCGATGCGCAGATAAAGGCCATGCGGCAGGTGGCCGGATCGCTTCGCCTGGACCTGGCTGCCTATCGTGAACTCCAGGCCTTCTCACAGTTTGGCTCCGACCTCGACAAGGCCACGCAGGACCAACTCAACCGGGGTGCCCGCATGACCGAACTCCTCAAGCAGGGGCGCTATGTGCCCATGCCGGTTGAGGAGCAGGTCGTAGCCATCTTTGCCGGCAATCAGGGCTTTCTTGACAGTCTGCCGCTTGCCAGCGTGTTGCGCTTCAGAGAAGAACTGCTGCAGTTTCTGCGCGCTTCTCACGCGGACATTCTTGAGGCTATTGCCACGGAGAAGAAGCTTACCGATGTAATCATCGAGCAGCTCAAGGCGCACATCGCCGGTTTCAAAGAGCAGTTCTCGGTTGAGGAGTAGGATTGCCGCCTCATGCCTAACCTCAAGGACATCAAAAAGCGCATTGGCTCCGTGGAGAGCACCAAGCAGATAACGCGGACCATGGAGATGGTAGCCACGGCCAAGATACGCAGGGCCACCGACCGCATTGTGGCCGCCACCCCGTACGCCGCAGCCATGCTGGAGGTACTCGAGGCCGTGGCCAGCAAGGCCTCTGGTGTGGACTCGCCGCTGCTCCACACCCACGAACATATCAAGCGGATAGTGGTCATCTGTGTCGTCTCCGACCGCGGCCTGGCCGGCGGCTTCAACTACAACGTGCTGCGCGCCGCCGACCGCTTCATCCAGGAGAAGGCGGCGGAGAACATCGCCTGCGATGTCATCGTCTGTGGCAAGAAGGGGCTGCCGTACTTCAAGTACCGCAATATCCCGGTGGCACTCTCCTTTCGCGATCAGAGCGCCGACCCCGAGCTGGCTCAGGCACGCGAGATCGCAAGCTACATCATCGAGGCCTACACCACGGGCCATGTTGACCAGGTGGTCGTCTTCTATAACCACGCAAAGAACGTCGCCGACCAGGTGGTTACCGCCGAGCAGATACTGCCGGTTGACGGCTATGTCTTTGCCGAGGTAGGCACGGACGACGAGGATGTCGTCTACCGAGACGAGAGTGCCAAGGCCGCCGCCGCGTCGCAGAAGCGTGCCCTCTCCGAGGCGCGCGAAAGCTCCCGGGAGGTCATGTTTGCCGAGCGTATGAGTGGAGACTTCGACTATGAGCCTTCGGCTGCCGCAGTGCTCGAGTCCCTCATGCCCTCGTATGTCGAGACTCGCGTCTTCCACGCGCTCCTCGACAGTGCGGCCGGGGAGCAGGGCGCACGGCGCAAGGCCATGAAGAGTGCTACCGATAACGCAACCGAGATACTCACCACCCTCACCCGGGTGTATAACCGTGCACGACAGGGTGCCATCACCACCGAGATCACCGAGATCGTCGGCGGCGCGGCAGCTTTGGAGAATTAGGAGCAATCAATGGCAACAGACACAAACATCGGCACGATAGTCAGAGTTGTGGGCCCGGTGGTTGACGTGGAGTTTTCCGCCGACGCCATCCCCGCCATCTATCATGCGCTCACCGTGGAGGCCGATACGCCCATCGGTCATATACAGGTGGTGCTTGAGGTGGAGATGCATCTGCCGGGCAACCAGGTGCGTACCGTGGCCATGTCCTCAACCGATGGCCTGCAGCGTGGCATCAAGGTAAGGGATACGAAAAGCCCCATCATGATGCCGGTGGGCGCGGGTACGCTCGGTCATATCTGGAATGTGACGGGTGAGCTCATCGACGGCAAGGCCATGCCAGAGATAGCCGAGTACTATCCCATCCATCGTCCAGCGCCCGAGTTTGACGAGCTTACCACCTCCATGGAGATCTTTGAGACGGGCATCAAGGTCATCGATCTCTTGGCACCGTATATCAAGGGCGGCAAGACCGGGCTCTTTGGCGGTGCCGGGGTAGGCAAGACCGTCATCATCATGGAACTCATCAACAACCTGGCCCAGGCACACGGCGGCACCTCGGTGTTCGTGGGTGTGGGCGAGCGTACCCGCGAGGGCACCGACCTCTACAACGAAATGACGGAGTCCGGCGTTATCCAGAAGACCTGCCTCGTGTATGGGCAGATGAACGAGCCTCCGGGAGCCCGTCTGCGCGTGGGCCTTGCGGGGCTTACCGCTGCCGAGTACTTCCGCGACCAGGGCCAGGACGTGCTGCTCTTCATCGACAACATCTTCCGCTGTACCCAGGCCGGCTCTGAGGTATCGGCCCTGCTGGGACGCATGCCGTCCGCCGTGGGCTACCAACCCACGCTGGCCACCGAGATGGGCGACCTGCAGGAGCGCATCACCTCCACCTCCACCGGTTCCATCACCTCCATCCAGGCCATCTACGTGCCGGCGGACGACTATACCGACCCAGCCCCCGCCACGGCCTTCATCCACCTCGATGCCACCACCGCGCTGAGTCGTTCCATCGCCGAGTTGGGCATCTATCCAGCCGTGGATCCTCTGGCCTCCACCTCCCGCGCGCTTTCTGCCGAGGTCCTGGGCGAGGAGCACTACCGTGTGGCCGTGGCCGTGCAGGAAACGCTCCAGACCTACTCCGACCTCCAGGACATCATCGCCATCCTCGGCATGGACGAACTCTCCGAGGAGCAGAAGCTCATCGTGAGCCGTGCCCGCAAGATACAGCAGTTCCTCGGCCAGCCCTTTCACGTGGCAGAGGTCTTTACCGGCAACCCCGGCAAGTACGTCAAGCTCGAGGACACGGTGCGCTCGTTTGCCGCCATCATCAACGGGGAGTGCGACGACATACCCGAGCAGGCCTTCCGCTACAAGGGCGCCATAGAAGAGGTCTACGAGGCCGCCGAGGCACTGAAGGAATAAACGATGGCTGACACTCTGGTATGCGACATCGTAACCCCCGATACCCTGCTCTTCAGCGGGGAGGCAGTGCTGGTGAGCGCGCCGGCTGCCGAGGGAGATATTGGCCTGATGCAGCAATGCTCGCCCCTGATGAGCACGCTCCGCCGTGGTGCCATACGCATCAAGGATGAGCACGACCAGGTAACGACCTTTGTTGTAGATGGCGGCTATCTCGAGGTTGATGGATTCAAGGTCGTGGTGTTGGCCTCGCGAGCCATCAATCTTGACCGCATCGACAAGGACTTTGCCAAGTCGAGGATAGAGCAGAACGAAAAGCGCATCGCCGAACTCGAAAAGGACGATCCCGCCAGAGCCTTTGCCGAGGCACAGATAAGCTGGCAGCAGTATCTCGTCAGCCTGCGTTAGCTTGCCTCGCGCACTCTCCCTTTCCCCTCACCACCACAGTTGCGTTACAATACCAGCATGTCTGAAGACCGCATCATAGTGGAAGGGGGCAAGGCCCTCGCCGGCACCGTACGGGTCTCTGGTGCCAAGAACTCCGTGCTCAAGCTCATGGCGGCCTCTCTGTTGGCTTCGGGCACTACCACGCTCAGCAACGCCCCTCAGATAAGCGATGTGGTGCTCATGGCCGACGTGCTCAGGCACCTCGGGGCGAGCGTCAGCTTTGACGCAGACACCATCACCATCGATACGAGTACGCTTAACAGCTACGAGGCGCCCTACGAGCTGGTACGTAAGATGCGTGCCTCCACGGCGGTGCTCGGCCCACTCATCGTGCGCTTTGGCAAGGCACGGGTGGCCATGCCCGGCGGCTGTCAGATCGGTTCGCGCCAGATGGACCTGCACTTTTCTGGTCTGGAGGCCTTTGGTGTGGAGTTTGACAACAGCCACGGCTTCATCAATGCCAGCGTCTCTGATGCAGGTCTGAGAGGGCGGGAGGTTGCGCTCGGATTTCCCTCTGTGGGGGCCACGGAAAACCTCATGGTGGTGGCCGCGGCTGCGCGGGGCACTACCATAATCGAGAACGCGGCGCGCGAGCCGGAGATCTGCGACCTGGCCGACTTTCTCACGGCCATGGGTGCCCATATCGAGGGGCAGGGGAGCCCGGTGCTGACGATAGAAGGCACCCGGGACTTTGCTGCGGTACAGGGCTACGAGACCATAGGCGACCGCATAGAGGCCGGCACCTTTCTTGTGGCAGGCGCACTGGGTGGCGGGCCGGTAACCGTGGAAGGCTTCGATCCCCGGCATCTGCGCGTTCCCCTCGCAAAACTCGAGGCCCTCGGCAGCCGCCTGTCGGCCACAGACAACAGCGTCACGATCATCCATGAGGGCAGTTTTATCCCCACCGACATACAGACCCTGCCCTACCCTGGGTTTCCCACGGATCTGCAGCCGCAGTTCATGGTACTGGACGCTCTGGCAAACGGGATGTGCAGTATCACCGAGAATATCTTTGAGAATCGCTTTGTGTTTGCCGACGAGCTCTTTCGTATGGGTGCCCGTATCCATATTGAGGGACACCACGCCATCATCGAGGGCATCCGGCGTTTTTCCGGTGCACCGGTTGAGGCGTCCGACCTGCGTGCCGGCGCGGCATTGGTCCTGGCTGGCCTTAACGCCGAGGGAAGCTCTACCATCTCCGAGGTCAGGCACATCTATCGCGGCTACGAGGACCTGGTGGGGAAGCTCCAACGCCTGGGAGCCTCAGTCACAGGACAGTGAGGCACGTGAGGTGACAGGGGTTGACAGGGGGACGGGTCTTTTTGTCAACTTTAG
>JAISEO010000041.1 GCA_031264075.1 Coriobacteriales bacterium
TCTTCGGGACTTTCGCGGGCAAGGTGGGGGTCGGCGAGTGTGACTTCTTGGTATTCTTCCGCCGGCAGGTCGAGGACGGCTTGCAGAAAGTCGGTGAGGATGCCGATGTCGCGGTCGTCACCGAAGATCATCTTGAAAATCGCGTCGTTGCGGGGAGTGTATGCGAGCTTGGTCATCGTCGTTCAGGGGCGGTCGATTACAGGGGCGGTCGATTACAGGGGCGGTCGATTACAGGGGCGGTCGATGATTCCATTATACAGCGGGGAGGCAGGAGACAGGAATCAGGAGACGGGAGACAGAGAAGTTAGCGGCGGCTTCGCCGCCGGAGTAAGATCGTTGAAACACCGATCGGTTGGCGCGGAGGGGCGTGCCTGGGAGCGCGGGGGGGGCGCCCGCCCCCCAAACCCCATGGGGGGGGACCCCCCCCGCCGCCGGGGTGAAGGGGGGTCCGGCCCCCCGCGCCCCTCCCCTGCGTCCTGCTCAAGCAGACTCATCAGCACTTCTGCTACCGCCGCCTCTTCTGCAACAGGCACAAAGGCACGCGCTTCTGGCAACTCGCGGGCAAGCTCCTCACCAAAGCGTGAGGGCAGGCATCCGGCTACGAGCAGGCTGGCCTCTCCGTTCTGCACCCGTTTCAGGGCGGCCAGCTCAAAGAAGGTGTCGAGCGACTCCTCTACGGCCGCCTCGATAAAGGCACAGGTGTTGAGCACGATGAAATCGGCGTCCTCAGGCCGCGCGACCACGGGAAAGCCCTGTCCTTCCAGACGGGCACGCATGGCACGACTGTCCGCTTCATTCTTGGCACAACCGAGGGTTACCAGGGCAACGCGAAAGGACTCAGTGCGCAGCTCGGTCAAGACAGAACCCCCGGCGATGGGCTGAGCCCCTGGCTGTTATCGATAGTTGACATACTGCAGTGGCTGACCATAGTCCTGCTCCTTGAGAAAGGCAATGACGTCTTGCAGGGCATCACGGCTGGGTGAAAACACACGGAGCTTGTCGCCTTCGATAACCACCTTGACGTTCTTCATCTTAAGGGCCCGGATGTCCTTGTTGATACGGCCAGCGGTATCCCTGTCGATACCGGCAATGACCTTGCCGAGGACGCGGATGGTCATGCCGCTTGCGCCCTGGGGCTCACCCCAGCTCAGAGCCTTGAGGTCGATGTGCCTGCGCACCAGCTTGGTATTGAGGACATCGCGGACCTGAGAGGCCACAAACTCGCTCGGTGCGGTGAGGGTAAACAGGCCGGCGGCCTTGTCCAGATCGAGCTTGGCACCGCTATCCTTGAGGTCATACCGTTGCACGAGCTCTTTTCTGGTCTGCTGCCACGCGTTGTCGAGCTCCTGCATATCGACTTCTGAAACCACATCAAAACTGCTGTCTTTGGCCATGAGCTACTCCTCTGTTCTATTGCTGGCTTGCCGCGTCGGCGTTTTGGGCGTTCTGGACAATCGGCCGCTGCTCTACTTCGAGCGTCATCAGTCCCAGTCCGTCAACGTTATCCAGGGGCACCTCAATGCCATTCTTATACACGCGGACATAGCCCGGGGCCCCGGCTTCTATCGTGCAGGCGGATGACACCGTAAAGGTCTGCGACCAGGGAGCGGTGCAGACTTCGCCTATCGGTGTCAAACCATCCACCTCTATCCGCAGCCACGAGGCGCCTTCGGCAACCTCAACCATGAGTTCAAAGGGCCCATATCTGCTGTCTTCGGCGACCTGCGCCTGAATATCCTCCACGGTGTTGCTGGCCTGGTCTTCATCCAGGCCCTCGTCAGAACTGGCGACGCCGGTAACCGGCGCATTGGCGGTGTCGTTCTGGGAACAGGTGCTGGCCAGCACCGCCCAGAGTATGAGAATGGCCAGAAACGCCAGCACCAGCCCGATGATCATCAGCACCGGTTTGCTCGTCACTTGAGAGGCAAGGCCGGAGAAGAGGGATTTCTTCGGAGGCTTGCCCTTGTAGTCGTTCGTGCGCACCTGCCGTGCGGGAGCGCTGGGAGCGCTGCCGTCGATCCGCCGTACGGAGGGTCTTCTCACCATCCTGCTCTGGCCGGTGTCCTTGACATCGTGCGCCTGACGAAGCTGTTCGCGAAACATCCTGTTGTTATCGCGCGCATTGTCCCTGCCCCAGACCGAGCTTCTCTCCTTATTGCGCTTGGCCGCGGTTATCATCTCTCTGCCGCTTTCCCTGCGCTCCGGCTCCAGTATCGAGTCGTCTGGATTGACTATCCGCCGTGCGGCCAGGGTATGACTGTTGGCATGGCTGCTTGCCGGGCCGCCCCCGAGCTTGCCCGTGCTCTCCCACCTGCGGAACTCACGGAGGAACTGCTCGGTCAGGCGTGTGGAATCGAGCCCAAGATAGCGCGCGTAAGAAGACACCATGTTACGAGCATAGCCCTTATGAGGCATGTGCGAGAAATTGCTCGTTTCCATGGCGAGGATGATAGAGGGGCGAATGCGCAGCTGCTCGGAGACCTCCTCGATGGTCTCGTTCTTTATGCGCCTTGCCTCTGCCAGTCGTTCGCCAAAGGTTGCTTCAGCCAACTAAGCCTCCAGGCCATACGTTATCCAGGCCATACGATCCATTACCGCTGGCAAGTATCCAGATTTGTTACCTGCGAAAAGTGTACCATAATGCTCCCCCTGTTTCTCTGAGCAGCTTTGGGAATTGCCGTCGGGCCTCTCAGCGGGGCCTAGGGAGGTGCCGATTTATTCATTGCCCGCCATCTCACGCCTGATTTGTCCCAGCTCTGCCCACGAGCACAACGCCATTACCGCAAGTAGTGGCATTGCACTCCCAAACAGATCTGGAACAAATCAGACGCAATCTGGCAGACAAGCAATTAATCGGCACCTCCCTAGCCGTAGGCGCGGAGAGTCTCCAGGTCGAGTACATCGTCTACCAATACCTCGCGGGGCTTGGAGCCATTGGGCGGGCCAACGACACCCTTCATCTCCAGCATATCCATGATGCGACCGGCGCGGGCATAGCCCACCTTGAGCCGCCGCTGTAGGGTCGAGGTAGAACCGAGCTGAGATGCCACGACAATCTCGGCTGCCTCCCAGATAAGCGGGTCGTCGTCACTGATGCCGTCTCCATTGAATCCTCCCGAGCCCGTGCCTGCACCCGCGGCGGCAAGCAGTATCTCCTCGTGGTAGTCAATCCCGCCCTGGGCGCGCCAATACTCCACGACGGTCTCTATCTCCGACTCGCTCACGAGACAGCCCTGGATGCGCGCCGGTTTGGAGTATTCCGGTCGTGAGAATAGCATGTCTCCGAGGCCGATGAGGTCTTCCGCGCCGGGGGTGTCGAGGATAACGCGCGAATCGATGCCCGAGGCCACGGTAAAGGCTATGCGGTTGACGATGTTGGCCTTGATGAGGCCGGTGATAACGTTGGTGGACGGGCGTTGCGTTGCCACAACGAGATGCAGGCCGGCGGCACGAGCCAACTGAGCCAGACGACTGATGGCACCTTCAACCTCCTTGCCGTTTATCATCATGAGGTCGGCCAGCTCATCTATGACTATGACGAGGCTCGGCAGGGTGGCACGCAGGTTTTCCTGCTCAACGGTAGTATCGAGCGCTTCCGGCTCGTCGTCGTCGGATAACAGGAGCGTTTGAAGCGAGGCCGCGTCAAGTTCTCCGGTAGCGTCCGGATCATCGCCCGCGGCATCTGCGGGTTCGCCAGAAGAACCCTGGGCATCCTCGCTTTGCCGCCGCATCCGCTCCGACTCCGCCAGATGTTTAAGATTCTCCGCAACCCGGATATTGAACTGCTTGAGATTCTTGACCGCGTGCTTCTCGAAGAGCTTGAGACGTCTGTCCATCTCGGCAACGCACCAGGCCAGAGCACTGGCCGCCTGCCCGGCGTCGGTGACCACCGGCACATACAGGTGGGGAATGCCGTTATAGAGCGTGAGCTCGACACGCTTGGGGTCAATCATTATCATGCGGACCTCGTCGGGCGTCGTGCGCATGAGCAGCGACATGATGATGGAGTTGATAGCCACAGACTTACCCGAGCCGGTGGTTCCGCCGATGAGCAGATGGGGCATGGAGGCCAGGTCCGCAACGATGGACTCCCCCTCCACGTCCTTGCCTATGGCCAGGGCCAGCGTGGAGTCGCGGGCTGAGTCAAGCACATCGCCGAGAAGCACCTCGTTGCGGGCGGCATTGGGAATCTCTATGCCCACCAGCGAGGTGCCCGGTATGGGAGCGACGATGCGGATGGCCTGTGCGGCCAATGCCAGTTGTATGTCGCTCTGCAATGCGGTAACCCGATTGAGACGCACCCCCTCGCCCAGGCTTATCTTGTAGAGCGTGACGGTAGGGCCGGCTATCCATCCAACGACCTCGCCGTCAACACGAAACTCCTCCAGTGTCTCCTGCAACCGGTTGCCCGTGGAACGCAGCTCCGCGGCACCGGCCTTGGTATGCGCTTTCTCGCGAGAAACACGGAGCAGCTTCATACTGGGCAGCACATAGGCGGAGCTCAGTGTTCCCGCAGGGGAGGAGGAGGCGCGCGTTTTTGTCGGGCCGGCGGACTTTCTGCCTCTTTTTCTGCCTGGGCCGCCCCTGTCCGCACCGGGAAGCACCACCGTATCGCTGCCGTTTGGCGCCTGCCCGAGGACTCCGTCCTGCTCTGCAGCGGCACGCTGCTCGCCGGTATCAGATGCAGCAAGGGCGGTTCCCTCATCAAGGGGGCTGGATGCGTCCCGCGCTCTGAGTACGATGTCGTCTTCGTCAAACAGCAGGGTTCGTGCCCGGGAGTCAGGCTCGGGGTTGGCATTCCACTGGGAAAGGCGACGACGCGCAGAGCCGAGCTCTGGCAGCTCATGTGCCTCGTCTTCTGATGGCAGATCCAGACCCGGCCGGTAGAGGGTGTGCTCGAGTTGGGCCGCGCCCATGACACCGGTGGGTTGCAGCAGGGCATCCCCTGCGCCAGCCTGCCTTCCCTCGGCCCCAGCAGGGGCTGCCTTGCCTGCGGCGGCATACCCCAGGGCAGTGCCACCGAGAAGCTCCGGGCCCATCTGATAGGCGCTGCCTCCCTGAGCCGGAGCAGCACTCGCCTCCCCCGACACATCATCCTCAACGGCGCCCGGCAGAGGTATCCCCTCATCTCGCCTGCCTGCGCCCCGTATACCCTTGATTATCCAGTCTACGAGTCCCGTGAGGGAGAGGCCGATAAGCACGAGCCCTACCAGCATGAGCCCGACGAGGAGTATCATCGTTGGCACCTGGCCCACGAGACTGAGCAGGGCCCAGGCAAGCGCACCGCCAACATAACCTCCCTGGCTGGTAAGCAGCGTCGGGGTAAAGATGTGGCCGGGATCCCCTACCGCCTGAGGCGTAAGGGCGGCAAATATCCCTATCAGGGCAAGATAGATGACTCCGAGGCCCAAGGCCAGGCGAACGGGTGCGTTGGTGAGGCGCTTGCGCACGAAGAAGGTGGCCGCCCAGGCGAGTATCAGAAACGGGAGCACAAACGCGCCCTGACCAAATACGCTGCGGAGCGCTTGTGACATGAACCGGGCGCCAAACGCGTCGGAGGGAAGGGCAACGATGACGAGGAGGACTACGGCCACTATGATAAGGACGAGCCCGATGAGATCGTTTTTGACGCGGGGCCCCAGAAGCGGCTTGCGGAGCGGCGGTGTTGCAGCTGCCTGTGCCTGTTTGCCGGACCTGCCCGATGAACCGTTCTTGCCAAGGTCGGGTTTTTTGCCAGAAGGTGCCTTGGCCCTGCTCGAAGACGAGCCGCCCTGTGCCTTCTTCTGCTTGGACGCGTTGGTATTCCTGTTGCGACTTTGACTACTCAAAGCATGCCCTCCGGTGTGTTGTACTGCTGCGTTGTGGCACCAAAAGCCTTGCGGCCTTTGGCGTTATGGGCTCTTCTCCATCATTCTACCAGATTGAGCAGCCAGTAATACCACCAACCGGGTATTTCGCGCACGACATTAACGAGCGGGTATCGCGGGTCTTTGTCAGGCACACTCGGCACCGTGACCACGTCCATGCCCTCGGCCAGATAAAGCATCTTTATCCGTGCCAGATGGTAGAAGTTGCTCACCGTGGCAACCCGGGTAAGGCCTGCTGCCTGCAGGGTGGCTACGGTATTCTTTGCGGTCTGCTTGGTGTTGGAACCCTGCTCGTCGATGATGATGTCCTCCGCGTCCACCCCGTGCTCTATGGCATAATCCCGCATGACCTGCGCCTCACTCGTGCCATCCGCGTCGATACCCCCGCTCATCACCAGGAGGGGGGCGTAGCCGTCGCGATAAAACCGTATGGCCGTGTCCAGGCGATCCTGCACCACGGGCGACGGCGTGCCGTTGGGATAGACCTGTGCGCCGAGCACCACGGCGGCGTCAACCGGCACACGGTAGTCAGTGGTGCCAAAACAGTGCATCTGCCCAAGGGGAAAGAGCAGGCCGGTACACAGCAGGCCAAAGACCATAACCACGGCCGTCGAGACCCGGCCCGGCCCTGGGGAGGAAGGGGAGGACGGCCTGGGAGAAGACCGCGGGGAGGGTTTGCGGGAGGCCGGAAGATAATGGGAGCCCAGAAGGATGCTGATGAGGATGCAGAACAGGCCCAGGGCAACAAAGAACGAGAACGGCAGCGGAAAGCCGAGTATGATGGTGCCCTCACCAGCCGCCGCATAGACAGACACGGTATTGACAACCGCCGTAAAGAGCCCCAGGAAAACCGGCACGGCCACCAGTATACAGACACCCCTGCGCCGCGGCAGATGAAAGGCGAAGAACCCAAGGGAGGCGGTAAGCGCAATCTGCTCAAGGGCCGAGAACAGGCTGGGAAAGAAGCTGAAGTCCATCCACCAGGCATTCTGGTTATAGGCAGCATTCAGCAGCGTGGCTCCAAGCGAGAGGAACGAATAGAGGGCAAGAAAAAGCGCAAGGCCCCTCGACAGGCTGACGAAAAGCCACCAGAGCCTCGGCACCCGGCGAGGCGTGGTGCCCGCCTGTGCCTCCGTGGCCGCGTCCCCATCCGTGGCGCTTTGCAGGGTGACGCTCCCGGCGTTCATCATCTGGGAACTGCTCGCCCCATGGTAAGCGCTTGGAGGGGCGTCTGCCCACCTCACGATGCTGTCCTCTCGGCCTCCTGTTGCTCACGTGCCAGGACCGCATTCATGGCGGCAATGGCACACTCCACCATGTCGTCGTCCGGCGGATTCGTCGTAAGTCGCTGTAGTTGGAGGCCGGGCCAGAGCACTATCCGTACCAGTGGATTGTCCGGATGGCTCCCGGCCCACTTGACGGTGAACTCATAGGAAAGCCCCGCAATCAGCGGCAGCAGTATGATGCGGCTCAAAATGACCAGGGCCAGCCGCAGAACCTCGTTTTGGATGCCGAGCCCGTCGATGAGCCAGTTTATGGGAACGAGGGTAAAGACGAGGATGGCGATTATCATGGTCATGAGCATGAAGGCCGTTCCGCAGCGCACATGCAGACTGGGGAAGGTTTGGGCGTTGACCACCGTGAGTTCCCGGCCCCGCTCATAGCAGTGGATAGTGCGATGCTCGGCGCCATGATAGCCAAACATGCGCTTGATGTCGGGGAGGCGGCCGATGAGGAAGATGTACGCGATAAAGATTCCCACGCGCAAGACGCCGTCAACCAGGTTCCAGGTAAGCGTCCTCTCGCCGTAATCGCCCACCAGGAGGTTGGTGATTACGGCAGGCACGACAATGAAGATGGCAACACCCAAAAGCACGCCGACTATCATCGAGATGGTCATAACGGGCTTGGGGATGGCGGAGTCTTCGGCCTGTATCTCTTCCGCAGCTGAACTCTCGACTGCCTGTTCAGCGGCCTGCTCCTCTGCCTGCTCTTCGATCTGCTCCTCTGCCTGCTCAGCAGTCTGTTCTGCGGGCTGTTCATCAGCCTGTGCAGCCGTCTGTTCTTCCATCTGTGCAGCAGCCGGTTCCTCAGGCTGTTCTTCGGCCTCTACAGAGGGTTCTGTCTGGCTCGGAGTCTCCTCGTATTCTTCATACGCGTGATTGGCGGCTATCTCCAGGGCCTTATAGCCCAGGGCCAGTGACTCCACCATGGCCGTACAGCCACGCACCACCGGCTTATACATCCAGGAATTGTCATCTCTGCCACTGGCGAGATCGTGCTCCTCAACATGGATGGAGCCGTTGGGCTTGCGCACCGCCAAAGCCCAGTTATAGCGGCCACGCATCATAATGCCTTCGATAAGCGCCTGGCCGCCGACGTGGGTACGACAGACCAGCCCGCTCTCATCAAAGGCAGAGGACGCCTTCTCCCTCTGTGTGTCGTTTTGGGTGACGCCCTGTGTGTTGGCCTGCTGGCTCAAGTGCGTGCAACTCTCTCGAATGCCTGGCCACAGCTCATCGTGCCCTCCGGACAGGGGCCGCGGCGACAGGGTGCACCGGCGTCCATGAAGATATACGGTGCCGTAGTCTCAGCCAGCTGCAACATCCTGCCTGCCAACTCCTGGATTTCCCACTGTGCCCTTCTGCAGCAGCGCAGCTCGAAGAAATGCAGCAGCTCACGGATATTCATCGTTACCACTATCTTGGTGGTGCAGGCATTGGGCAGTACGTACCGGGCGTCTTCGGCTGGCACGCCGGCGTCCAGCAGGTCCTGATAGGCGTTATAGGCCGTATCAACAGCCGTGTGAAAGAGGGCAGCCAGGCTGGCGTCCTCGCCGATGGTCTCGGGCACGACAATCTCGGGCTCACCGCTCAGCGTGACATAGCGTTGGCTCTGTTGATTGAAGCTCGCTATGCGATGGCGCACCAACTGATGTGTCAAGGCCCTGCTCACCCCTTCAATGGCAAAGCTGTAACTGGCGTGTTCGAGGGCCGAGAAATGCCCGGAGTTCATGATTACCCTGAGAATCTTCTGTACCTGCTCAGCACTCATGCTCTCCCTCAGCTCTGCCGCACCAACGGGCGCATAGCACAGTCGCGCTGCCGTCGCAACGGCACGCTCCGGATCCTGAGTATGATAAAGCAATGATACCTGCATCAGGCACCCCTCTCGGTCTGTCTCAGGATACCGGTTGCGTTCTCGCTTCCCGAGTTTAGTTATTGGAGTGTTGATTGCCCGGCAGCTTCCTCTGGTGAGGTGTTGGCGGGAGCCTCGGCAGTCTCGGCAGTCGCAGCGGCAGGAGTCTCGGGAGTCTCTGCTGCCGGGGCGGCGGGGGTCTCTGGTGCCTCTGCTACCTCAGCGGTGGGAGTCTCTGCTGCCGGGGCGGCGGATGTCTCGGGCGTTTTCGCTGATTCAGCGACGGGAGCCTCGGCAGCCACATCGCCGGCCTCAGCCTGAACGCTGGTCTCGGTCTTGGCAGCTGGCTCGCCGACCTCGGTTCTGGCCTTGGCCTCGGCCTCGGCAGCCTTAGCCTCAGCCTCGGCAGCCCTGGCCTCAGCTTTGGCGGCCTTTTCGGCGTAGCGGGCAGCCTTGGCGGCCTTCTTGGCAGCCTTCTCCTCGCGGGCGGCGTTGGCGGCGGCGGCAGCGGCTTCCACTGCGGCAGCCTTCTCGGCCTTACGGGCAGCCTCACGTTCAGAAACGGCCGTGGCCGCAGAGCCGTATTTATTCGCAAAACGCTGCACGCGTCCGCCGGTGTCAACGAACTTCTGCTGCCCTGTATAGAAGGGATGGCAGACATTGCACAGCTCTACGCGCAACTCAGGTTTGGTGGCGCGGGTCTTGAAGCTGTTGCCGCACGAACAGCGCACGGTAGCCTCAACATATTCGGGGTGAAGTCCCTTTTTCATTCTGTCTCCTTTGTATTGCCCTGGTTTCCAAGCAGGGCTGGCGCACGTGCACCGGATAGCAAACCGTGTAAGTCTACCACATCTTTGCCCTCGGCATCTGTCGAGTTGGAAACGCTGGAGAAAACGTCCTGCGCCATCCAGTGAGAATACCAGAGAATCAATGCACCAGGTGGTATACCTCAAAACCGGCGTTGGCATTGTAGTGGCCATACTGCTTGAGAGCACTTATGAAAGCTGTCTCACTGGCCCCTTCAGACACAGGCAGTCTTTCCATCTTCCAGGTAGTCGCAATCATGGGCTTGCCTGCGACATATGTTTCTGGATAGTAATAGAATATGAGACCATCGGCGGTAAAGGCAGTGGATCCCTGGGGTCCCACAATGTTGACTATCCAATAACCGCTGCTGCTGCTTGACGACGGATTCGCTTCTCCAAGCAACGCGGCGGTCTGGTTGCTGAAACCACTCCGTGTACCGTTGGCATTATCTGACAAAGTATTCAGGTACCAGCACTTGGTGTCAGAAGGAACAATTGAAGGGGTGCCCTCCTGCGCATACTGGTAGGCAGCAGCGCGTGACGGGTCAAAACGGCCCTCCGCATAGGCCTCGTCCAACACGCTGTGCGCAGCAGTGTTGATGTCGCGTGCATGCATCTCGTACTGCGCGTCCTGTGACTTGGCAATGTATCCGGTAAGCGCCGGCACCGCAATGGCCGCGAGTATGCCCAGGATGACGATGACGACAATGAGCTCGACGAGGGTGAAGCCACGCTGCCCAGGGCCCTGCTGCCTCCCACTCAGTGTCTTCGCAGGGGACTTACCGCAGCAGGAATCACCGTAACGGTCGTTGTACTGGTGTGCGCCCTCAGGGCAGGTGTCGGGGCAGGCTGCTGTATCAGACATTGAGCCCCCCCCCCCCCCCGATTCTGGGGTCAGCATCTCCGCCACTATCTCCCGCTTTATCATACCGTCCCTCCCGTCAACCTTGCCTTTTACCCGCATGTTCAATCTGAGCCCCAGTTTAGCACAACTCGTCAGAAGTTGGGCCAGCGTTTGAACGTGAAGATGTCCTTACCGATACAGCTGAGCAGGAACAGCGCCGGCAGATAGCACAGCCAGGAGAGTATCAGCAGCGTCAGGGGCGGATTGGAGAAGTTGGGGGCGGTCAGCTCGGCGAGGATAAAGACGTCGCAGGCATAGAAGAGCAGCGAGCCCGCGATGATACGCCCGCTTTGCCTCTCCCCAAAGGTGCAGATTGAACGCCAGGCCATGAGCGAGAGTATCACCATGTAGAGGGGCACCACAAGCTCGTATTCCAGGTTCTGCTCGTGCAGGTTCAACTCGATGGAAACGACGATGACCAGGAAGAGAACGGCCATGACGACGGCGCTGATGAGCTCCAGGCGCCTGTAGCGCGCGTAGGGCAGATGCGGCTCTGCTGGCACCGGGGAGTCGGGCTCCGGGCGCAGCCGCGACGTGATACGGGCGGAAGCCCCGGCTGTGCTTGAGGCGTTTTCGAGATGGGCCGTCTTCTTCCAGTGAAAGACCATCAGGCAGGCGTGGGTCACCGCAAAGAACAGCAGCCCAAAATCCATGTTCATGGCATTGATTATCTCGGCCAGCATGGCAAAGAGCAGGGCCACGGTTATGAGCCGGGTGCGCTCAAAGCCCCGGGCCAGCAGATTATACAGCACGGTTATGCCCACGTAGCCCGGCACCAGAATGCGCACGGGCAGGGTATGAAAGCCGATGACGTGGGTATCTTCCAATATCTTGAGGCTCCAGAGAACCACAAAGAAGAGGAGGGAGACTATAAGGTACAGGCGGTTGAGGGTCTTGCTTGTCATGGCACTTACCAGCATCTCTTCAGGCCTTATCGTACGCATACGCGGAGGGTACTGTTATCTCGGCGAGCGTCTCAGGCGGCAACTCAGAGCCTACTATAGCACAGAAACAGGGGCGCGCTCCCCTCCTCTCCTGCCTGCAACGCCATCGGCTGGCCCAAAGGCTTTGCTCAAAGCCTCGCGCCGGCTGCCCCTGCCGGGGAGCGCGCTGGGTTTCGTCATCGCAGTATGTCGTATACTGTCATGAATGAAGACGAACGAGGTGAGCAGATGAGCAGCAACAAACCCATACCCGTGTTTGGGGATGCAAGTATCTCCGCGAGCGACTACTCCGACCCCAAAAACTGGCTGAGCCTGCCAGATGCCACACAGGCAACAGGCGAGGCGGAGGACGGAGCGGGCAGTGCGTCGAATCTCCAGGCCGGGGGCGGCGCAGGCGGCGCTGTGGACGTGTTCTTCGTCTATCCTACCTCCTGGCGGGCACGGGGTGGCTGGCCTCTGTCCAGCATCGACAACCCTGAGATGCGCAGGTGGGCCCGCTACTACCTGCAAACGCGGGCATCGGCCTTTGCCACCGTGGGCAGGATATACGCGCCCTATTACCGTCAGATGGACGCGGAGCACCTGGTAGCTCTCGGTGTCGAGCAGAGCATGGCGCTCGAGTTTGGCGTGCCGCTCAGCGATGTTGCCGCCGCGTTCAGCTACTACCTCACGCGGCTGAACAACGGGCGGCCCTTTCTCCTGGCAGGGCACTCGCAGGGTTCCATCGTGCTGCTGGGCCTGCTGATGCACTACCTTGACCCCTCAGCTGCCGGCACCGTGGCAGGCGGTTCGGCAGGTGGCTCAACTGGCGGTTCGGCCGGCGGTTCGGGCGCCTCGGCGAGCAGCGCTGACGCGCTTTCCCGCATGGTGGCAGCCTACCTCCCCGGCTCTGTCATCACACAGGAGCTCTATGCAAAGATGCCCCACCTGAGCCCGGCAACGCAGGCCGACGACACGGGCGTGATAATCTCGTACAACACGGAGGCTCCCCGAGTTGAGGGGACAAACCCCTTCTCCTCGGCCGATGCCGTCACGATAAACCCCATCTCCTGGACGAGGGAGGAGACTTTGGCCCCGAGCAGTCAGAGCAAGGGCGGAATCCTCGCCCGGAGCAACGGCAGCTTCGAGGTGTGCCCTCACCTTGCGGACGCACGCCTGGATGCAAGCCGGGGAACCATCATCTGCTCGACCGTCGATGCCGAGAAGTTCAGCTCGCAGGGCGCGTCGCGCGGGTACTTTCCTCTGGGAGTGCTGCATGAGAACGACATCCCCCTCTACTACTTTGACCTCCGCGCCAACGCCGAACTCAGAGTGCAGAGCTTTCTCGCCAGGTAAAAGCTCATTGTAGCGGAGAGGCCCTGCCTGCTAGAAATTTTCTCACAGTAATCTCAAAATTGCTCTTGACAGACCGCCGGGTTTGCCCTAGGGTAAAGATCAGATGACGAGCGAAGGCGCTCACGGAAACCCCGTGGGCGCCTTTTCTATTGTTGGGAAAAGCCGCCTCCGCGGAGCCTGTACGGTGTGCTTCTCCACAACACGGGCGACGCTCTCAACAGGGACGCCGCCCCGCCAGGGTACCGACATCTGAAGCGCTTCAGATCTCTCACCTCGCTCGCATCAGAGCACTACAGGTCAATATTCGCACCGTATCGACAAGGAGGGATCGTATGTATGACACTGGCTCAACGGCTTTCATGCTCGTAAGCATGGGGCTCGTGTTTCTCATGACGCCCGGGCTCGCCTTCTTCTATGGAGGCCTGTCGCGCAGGAAGAACGTCATCAACACCATGTTCATGTCCATAACCGTCATCGGTATCGCGGGCGTGCTCTGGATACTCGCAGGTTGGTCTTTCGCCTACGGCGGCGACGGCTCGCTGAGCTTTTTTGGGGGCTTTGACCAGCTTGGCTGCCTGGGAGCGGTTGCGGCCATGCTCACCGAGGCGGGCACACCGGCTGACGGCCTCGTCTACCCCTCGATAACCGACATCGGCTTTCAGGCGGCGTTTGCGATGATAACCACCGCAATCATTACCGGCTCCCTGGCAGGCCGTATGAAGTTTGGCGCGGCCATCCTCTTCGTGTCCATCTGGATACTGCTGGTCTATGCCCCGCTGGCCCATATGGTCTGGGGCGGCGAGGGCAGCCTCATCGGTGAGCAGATAGGAGCGCTCGATTTTGCCGGCGGCGACGTTGTCCACATCAGCTCCGGACTCACGGGCCTTATCCTGTGCCTCCTGCTCGGCAGGAGGAAGGAGTTTGGGATGAAGAACTACCGCCCACATAACGTACCCTTTGTCGTTTTGGGCGCAACGCTCCTGTGGTTTGGGTGGTTTGGCTTTAACGGTGGCTCTGCCTTTGCAGCCGACGGTATCGCGGCGCTGGCCATACTCAATACCGCCGTGGCATCGGGAGCCGGCCTCCTTTCGTGGATGGTCGTGGAGCGGGTTCGTACGGGCAAGCCCACACTGGTCGGTGCCTGCACCGGGCTGGTTGCGGGACTCGTAGGCATTACGCCCGCGGCTGGTTTCGTGGAGCCCTGGGCCGCCATCGTCATTGGCGTGCTTGTTGCCCCGTTCTGCTACCTGGCTATTTCGCACCTCAAGGCAAAGCTTGGCTACGACGATGCCCTCGACGCGTTTGGATGCCATGCCATAGGCGGCATTGCGGGAGGCATACTCACGGGGCTCTTCTGCGTGCCGGAGCTGTCCTGGACAAGCTACGGCGGCCTGTTCTACACGGGAGATCCCAGCCTTTTGGGCTCTCAGATCCTCGGCATCCTCGTCACCGTGCTGTTCGTAGGAGTTGCGAGCCTGCTTATCGGTGTCATCGTCAAGTTCGCCTTCAAGGGCAGCCTGCGCGTGGATTCCGGCGTAGAAGCAATGGGCCTGGACGTTTCGATACACGGCGAGAGCGCCTATCCGGCCTACCTCGGGCTCGACTGATTACCCGGCTGACGAGAGAAAGGAACGTTGATGAAACTGGTAACCGCCATTGTCCGCCCCGAAAAACTTGAGATACTCAAGGACGCACTCTGCGCGGCGAATGTCTCGGGCATGACAATCACGCAGATTCAGGGCTGTGGCAAGCAACACGGCTGGACCCAATACTACCGAGGCACCGAGGTCATGCTGGACCTCATCGCAAAGGTCAAGTTTGAGATTGTGTTGCCCGAAGATGAGGTGCAGGATCTCATCGACCTTATCGTGGAGCACGCCCAGACAGGCGAGGTCGGCGACGGAAAGATCTTCGTCTATCCGGTAGAACAGGTGGTCCGCATCCGTACCAGGGAGAAGAACTGGGAGGCCTTGTAGGGCAGACGCGGCCTCACGCCCAGAAGCGTGTTGCCGGGGAGGCATACGCCTGCCTCCCCTGCCTGCTCCCCCTGTCTGCCTCCCCCTGCCTGGCTTCTCAGAGCGTAACCGAATCGCTTGACTTTGTCTGTGCCCGCTTTGCGGTTTTGAGGAGGAACTCCGCGTTGGTGTTGGTCTGTTTGAGGCTCTTGATAAACATCTCCATGGCGCGCTCGGTGTTGCCGATGTTGGCGAGTATACGGCGCACGGCCCAGATGAGGGGTGCTTCCTGCGGATCCAACAGCAGTTCCTCCTTGCGGGTGCCACTGGATATGGGGTCGATGGCGGGAAAGACGCGGCGATCGGAGAGGTCGCGGTCGAGCCTGAGCTCCATGTTGCCGGTGCCTTTGAACTCCTCGAAGATGACCTCGTCCATCTTGGAGCCGGTATCGATGAGCGCTGACGCCAGGATGGTAAGCGAGCCGCCGTTCTCGATGTTGCGCGCCGCACCCAAAAAGCGCTTGGGAGGATAGAGCGCGGTGGAGTCAACGCCGCCGGAGAGGATACGTCCGGAGGCTGGCTGGGCGAGGTTGTAGGCGCGGGCGAGGCGGGTGATGGAGTCCAGGAGTATGACGACATCCTTGCCGGTCTCTACCAGACGCTTGGCCCGTTCTATGACCAGCTCGGCCACGGCGATGTGGTTCTCGGAGGGCATGTCAAAGGTTGAGGAGACCACCTCACCCTTGATAGAGCGCTCCATGTCGGTAACCTCCTCGGGACGCTCATCCACCAGGAGGCACATCAGGTGCACCTCGGGGTCGTTGGCACTGATGGCGGCGGCAATATCCTTGAGGATAGTGGTTTTACCGGCCTTGGGAGGCGAGACGATGAGGCCGCGCTGCCCCTTGCCGATGGGTGCCACGAGGTCCATGGTGCGCGCGGTAATGGCGTTGCTGCCATGCTCCAACACAAGGCGCTCATCGGGATAGACCGGGGTGAGGTCAGAAAACTTGGGACGATCATCCAGCTCCTCCGGAGCTCTGTCGTTAACGGTGTCGATGCGCTGGAGCGCCGCGAACTTCTCATTCTCGCGCGAAGGACGTACCTGGCCGGTAATCCAGTCGCCCTTGCGAAGCGCATTGCGGCGAATCATACTCATGCCCACGTAGACATCATTCTCCCCGGGCAGATACCCGCTCGTGCGCAGGAATCCGTAGCCCTCGGGGAGCAGGTCGAGCAGCCCGGCACACTCGATAAAGCCTTCGGCCTTCATACAGGCAGCCAACACCGCCTCGATGAGGCCTTCGCGCTTGCGTAGATCCAGGCCACTCACGTCCACGGCAAGCTCTGCGGCCTTGGCCCTGAGCTCACCCGCCTTGAGTACCTCAAGATCCGCACGGGTCGTCTGGGGAACAATCTCGCGATTCTTGCGGCTTTGCTTGCGCTCTCTTTGCTGCGGCTTACCGTTCTGGCCTCCTGCATATCCCTGTCCCCTTGTGGGAGCAGGGCCGCCACTCCGAGAGTTCTCTCGCGTGCTGCGGCGCTTTCTTGGACTTTCGTCGCCCGCGTTGCCGGGTTCCGAGGCGGCCCCGGAGGCCGCGGCTCCTCTGCCGGTTCTGGGCCGCTGTTCCGGTTGGTCCATGCTCTCAACGACTTCGGGCTTTTCCTTGGTACCACGCCGAGGCTTGCGGGTAGGAGCAGGGCGGGCATTGATGGGTTCATCAGAGGCCAGGGTCAGGGTCTTTTTTTCGGGTGCTTTGATCATGCTTGTTTCACTTTCTCCCAGTCGGCCTCAAAGGCAGCGAGGCCGTTGGTTGTCAGGGGATGTACGGCGCACTTTTTGAGGACGCCAAAGGGTACGGTTGCAATGTCGGCACCCACGAGCGCCGCCTGCGTTACATGGTTGGGATTGCGGATGGAGGCAGCGATGACCTCGACGCCCCGTCCGTGGGGGCCGCTGGTGCCACGGGGACCGTCTTCTGCAAAGTCATAGTTGCCGAGCGCCATCACGATGTTGGAGAGCTGCTCTATCCCGTCCTCGGCAATGTCGTCAAAGCGCCCGACGAAGGGGCTGACGTAACGGGCTCCCGCGCGGGCGGCCAAAATGGCCTGGGGCACCGAAAAGACCAGCGTCATATTAACCTCGATGCCTTCGTTGGCCAGCGCGCGAGTTGCGGCAAGGCCGTCCAGGGTCAGGGGGACCTTGACAGCCACGTTGTCCGCGAGGGAGGCAAGCGCCCTGCCCTCTGCCAGCATGCCTGCCGTGTCCGGCGCGGTAACCTCGGCCGAAACAGGCCCTTTGACCAAGGCGCAGATTTTTTTGATATGCTGTTCAAAATCCTGGAGTTTGCCGCCGACGCGGGCATAGAGTGTAGGGTTAGTGGTGACACCTGCCACCGCTCCCCAACTGACAGCCTCGGAGATTTCCTCCAAACTGGCTGTGTCCAAAAAGAACTTCAATGTGCGCTTCCTTTCCTGATGTAGGTTTGATAAAACTGCCGTGTGGCTGAAAAAATGGGATGGGGTCAAGCTGCAAAAAGTATAAGAAGGGGGATTTGTATACCGCAACTATACCATACCTTGCCCCGATGCAAGCGCACAATTTAGAATGCCTGCGCCACCACCCGCGCCTCCTTGCCGTAGAATCCGATGCCCACGGCATAGACGGGTTTGCCCGGAGGAGCATCTGCGGCGTAGTTGCGCTCTGTTATCTGAGCCAGGGCCTCCTCTGCGGCCTCGTGCATTCCCTCCGCACTCGTTGCCGTCTTGAACTCGAAGATAATCGTCTTGTCGGGGAGAAGTGCCATGACGTCGTAGCGGCCAAAGCCACTCTCTCTGTTGGAGGCAAAGGGTATGCCGGCACCGGCGAGGATACCGGAGACGAAGGCATGGTAGGTCTTTTCGGGCTCTACGGAGTCGATGTCAAAATAGGAGAGGCGGTTATTGACGATGCGGGTGAACTCGATGTTGAACTGTTCAGGGTCTGTAATGGCTGCGAGAGCATCTTGGACCTTCATTTGCTGTAGGCCGAAGAGGTCTTTTAAGATGAAGCGCCGCCAGACACTGACAAGCTCCCGGTTGGCAAGCCGGAGGAGATAGGTATCCAGCTCCTCTGTGGGCTCATAGGTGAGATAGCCTGTCTGGATGAGCAGGGAGTAGAAGGAGGAATCCGTTGCGTAGTTTTGCAGATCAAGGGCCGTAAGGCGTTTTTCTACCTCCATAGGCACGGTTGCGGTGCCGAAGCCGTTGACGAGTTCGGTGATGGTCTCTACTCGCTCGGTTGTCAGGTGCGTGCGTATCTTTTCTGTGGTGCCGGACTGGCCCCAGTAGTTATCAAGGGTTCCTGACGAGAGATAGCTCATCACCGAGTAGGTGAAGTAGACGAGAACACTTCCGATGCGCTCTCCGTTGTACCACTCCCGCACACTGGCGAGTTCCTCTGGGGTACAGAGCTCGTCCACCTCCTCTTCGGTAAAGCCAAAATCTTCGTCAAAGCTGGAGGGGGTAAAGACATCGAACACCTTGAGGTTATTGAGGTCTGAGAAGAGTGACTCCTGGGCGATGCGGTTAACCCCGGTGAGCACGGCCTTGCCGAGAGAGGGGTTGTCTTTGAGGGCTGAGGACAGCACGGCCTTGGTGAAGTCTCTCACCTCATCAAAGCAGGGTTTGTTGGCGCTGTCCATGATGAGCTTGTCGTACTCGTCTATGAGGATGAAGGGGCGGGTGCCGTAGGCGGCATGGAGGGATTCTGTGAGATTGCGGAGGGCATCGGTCAATACCCCACCATCGCCTGTCAGTGTCTCTGCCAGATCATCAGAGTATTGGTCCTGCCGCAGGTAGCCTTTGGCCTGAGCACGGATCCTGCGCAGGAATTGGGTCGTATAGCTTTCTGCCTTCAACTCCTTAAAGCTCAGATACACGACCGGAACGGAGTTCGCCTGCTCAAGGCAGGGGCTGTTCTCGATGGCAAGGCCTTCAAACAGACCATCTGCTACCGAGTCCTGCTTAACATCCATAAAAGAGCG
>JAISEO010000055.1 GCA_031264075.1 Coriobacteriales bacterium
AAACCACAATCACCACCCATAAATACAGCCGTATTTTTCAAAAAAGCGGTTTATTATTGTCAAATTTAAAAATTGTTCAAAAAACGACCCGTCCCCCTGTCAACTTAAGTTGACAAAACGACCCGTCCCCCTGTCAACTTATGTTGCCGCTACGCGGACTTCAGCCACTGGGCCACCGACTTGCCGCACTCGCGACCGAGGGTGTAGGCGATGCAGAGGCTGACGCCGGGGGTGGGGGTGATGTACTCAAGACCGAAGCGGCGACCGCAGTCGTTGCCGCTTACATACAATCCCGGAATCGGTACAAAATCCTGATCAAGCGCGTTTTGGTTGGAGTCGGTGATGATGCCGCCCATGGTGCACATGATCTCGCCGAGCCCCGGGTTGCCGGATAACGCGTAGAACGGACCTTCCCTCACCGGAAAGAGCACCTCTTTGTCGCGACCGAAGTCTTCGTCCAAGCCGTTGTCGCAGTACGCATTGTACTTGGCTATCTCCGCGACAAAATCGGTAACAGCGTCTCCGGAAAGGCCAAGCTGTCCGGCCAGACCTTCAAGCGTGTCGTCGGCAATATAGTCCGGAGCGGCAAACATCGCCATCATCGGATCTTCCTCGCCCGAGGATTCCGGCTCAACCCAGGTGCCTTTGAATACCTGGTAGGCTTTATCCATGGCCTCTCTCACCCCGTCGATATTGGCTGGGGTTGGACTGAACATGCCGTGCTGCGGCACGACGTACTGGCGATATTCGATAAAGTTGGAATCAAACACGCAGTGGATCGGCTCACGCTGCATATAGACATTGGGCACGCCGCGTTGCTCGACGATAGGGTAGAACTCGTTGAGGAAGCGTTTGCCGTCCGAGCGCACCCACACGGCCTGCGGAAAGTTGTTCATGCTCTGCGGCGCCTGGATGTGCTTGGAATTCATGCCGGCCACCAGCGTCTCGAGGTGAGCCCCAGCCCAGTGCGCCATCTTGATGCCGTCGCCCTGATACTGCATGGTGCTGACGTCGCCGGTAAAGCGCTCGCCACCAAAGGCATCATCCCAGACCTCGCCTTCGGTCATATTGTTTTTGATGTCGGGCATCAGGTCGTTGAGCATTTCTTCGTTGTAGGCAAAGCCACCGGTGGCCACGATAACAGCCTTGCTGGTGAACGTAAGATAGCTATCATCGTCGCGGCTCTGCGCCACCACGCCCGAAACCCCGCTGCTGTCTTTGAGGATCTGCAGGCCACGGGTGTTGAAGAAGAACTCGGCGCCAGCCGCCTCGGCCTTCTGTCGGTTATAGCCCTGGATCTTGGTCTGGTTGCATTCTTCGGCATAGGCCGAGATAACGCCGGGCCAGAACTTGATGGGGCCGATACTCGGGAGCAGGTGGGGCCAGGATTCGCCCGCTGCCGGAGAAGCGTTGTGGGTCAGGGTGGCAATGTCGGCGTCGGTGAGACTGTCATAGTACCAGTCGGTGTTCTCACCCATTTTCTGGCAGAACTTCATGATCAGTCCCGGATTGCCCTGGTTGCCAATCATCGTCATCCAGTTCTGGTAATACTCCACCGGGTCAACGTCATGATACTGGTTGCCTTCGGTAATCCTGTTGACCAGCTTAGAGTTGATGCCGCAGCTCTCGTTGCCGGAGGCGGCATAACCGTCCTCAGGTTGAAACTCCAGCAGCGCCACGGTGTGGCCGCTCTCAGCAAGCTCACGACAGGCACACACGCCGGCATAACCGTGTCCGACAACCACGACATCGTAGGTGCCCGCATCGGTAGCTTGCGCGGAGAAGTCTTGCGGGGTCTTCCAGGAACTGGTACTTGCGCCCGCTCCGGCTGCATCCGCGCTACCGGAGCTTGCGGAGCCGTCGCTCGCAGACGTCGTACTCGGCGAACAGGCCGCCAGGGCACCCGCGCCCAAGGCACCCGCGCCCACCAGCGCCGCTCCTTTCAGGAAGTTTCGTCTGTCCATTCCCTCGTTACCTTGCTTGTTCTTGCTGCTCATAGTGCTCCTTTCCTTTCTCATACGGTTCCTCCCATCCTCATATGTTGAAGACCAGAGAGTTCTTTTCAGACCCTAAGGGTCAAATTCACTGACGTGCCACTGCTGCCCCTGCCTGCCTGTGCCCGGCAGCAGCCCAAGCAGCCTGTTGCTTACACGCCCTGGGCAGCGTTCTGGCCGGCTATGTAGCCGTAGAACATCGCCATGCAGTGGCTCGCGCCGCCGAGCTTGAAGGGGTATTTGATGGCAAAGCGATTGCCCTGGATATTGCCGCCGGCATACAGGCCGGGGATGATTGCGCGTTCAAGGTCGAGCACGTGGGCCTCCTTGTCGCTCTCCAGCCCGCCGCCGATAACAACGAGGCAGAGCGCGGTGCCCGTGAGCTGGGCGTAGAAGGGCCCGCTCTCAAGCGGCTTGAGATACTTGGAGAGCTTGTTGAAGTCCTCGTCTGTGCCCTTGGCAACGAGCTCGTTATAGCGCTGGATGGACTTGAGAGCGGTGGCCTTGGCCTCGCTGCTATAGCCCGCCGCGCCGTCGAGGCCCTTGATGTTGTCGAGCAGCTCGTCCAGGGTCTCGCCCTTGAAGCACTTGCCCGCCTCTATGGCTTCGTCGATGCTCTCCTGGCTCGCCGCCATGAGGCCCGCAAGTTCGGGATACTCGCCATACTTGCTGTCGAAGAACATCAGATACTGACGGCGGGGCTGGATGTCCACCTGATACTCGTCGTTGACGTTGGAGATGTCCTCATTCATGAAGCGCTCGCCGTGCCAGTTGAGACGCAGATAGGGAGCGGCGCCCATGACGCCCATCGATGTTCCGTGAGTCTCGGTAATGCCGCCGGTGCCGCCCATGATGTGTGTCATGGGGGCGTGGTGCTGTTGGAGCGAGGCTCCCGCCCAGTAGCCCAGTTTGTAGCCGTCGCCGGTGTTGGTGGGTTTACCCTCCACATCAAAGTTGGGCCAGGGGTTGCCGTTGCCGTTCTCGATGAGGTCGGGACGGAAGAAGCGCACCATGTCTTCGTTGGAGAAGTAGTCCCCACAGGTCATGATGACGCCCTTGCTCGCGTTGGCCTTGACGTACTTGCCGGTCTCGGCGTTGCGGGCGTAGGCACCCACGCAACGGCCTCCCTCCATGATGAGCTTCTCGGTAAAGTGACCAAAGTAGGCCTCGGCGCCCAGGCCCTCGGCCGTGGAGACCTGGCCGTCGAGCATGGCCTGATGGTCGCTGAAGAACAGCGTGATGTTGTAGGCGTTGCGGTCTTCGGAGTAGTCCGTGGTGGGGTCGGCCGGCGGGCCACCACCGATGCCGGGAGCTGCGGGCTCTGCCTCGGCGCCCTCGGCGGGAGCCTCCATCGACATCGGGCTCGGCTCAAAGTTGAAGCCGGGCACCCCGTTGCAGTACCATTCGATGGCCTCTGCGCTCTCCCGGGCCCAACGCACCCAGATGTCCTGCTTAACCATGTAGTTCTGCTCCTTGACCTCACCCTCTATTATCTCCATGAGTTCCGCGTCGGAGAAGGTCTGGAGGCCCCAGAGCTCCGAATGCGGCCCGTTGAGATAGGCGTACTGCGAGCTGCGTTGCTGGGGGGTGGCAGCCTTTTCAAAGGCCACGACCTTTGCCCCGCCCTCGGCAGCCGAGCGAAAGGCGGCGCATCCCGCCACGCCCAGGCCCACAACAACAACGTCGCAGTCTATCTCGCTCTCGACATCCGCCTCGGCTATCTCCGGCGGCTCGGCAGGCCAGGGATAGCTGGCTCCGGCGGGCGAGAGGGCGAGGTCGCTGGCAGCGGCGGTGCCACTTGCTCCCGCGTCTCCGGTGGTGGTTGTTGCCGTCTGAGGCGCACAGCCCGCAAGAGCGCCGACGCCAGCGGCACCCGCAACGCTGAGTGCGCCGATACCCGCTCCCTTGAGAAAGTTCCTTCTCGACAGTCCGCTGCCTGTCTCTGTGCCAGGAACCTCGTTCTCGCTCGTCGCCTTTTGGATAGTCCGTTGCTCGTCCATGCTTCCTCCTTCTTCTTCGATTGTTCAACCATTGTCTATGAGTGGGAGCTGCGGCACAGGGTCGAGTGGAACACCAGTCTCGTCTCTGAGCAGCTCCCCTCCCTCTGAAAATCCTAGATGCGGCCTGGCTGCCCGTCTATCCTCTCAATGCGTGAAATGCGGGTGGAGGCCGTCACCGTTTTGCAGTATTTTGGAATCGTGGCGCGCTCTGGGCTTGCCGGGGCTTTTGATGGTGTAAGCTCTTGAACAGGAGATGTCTATGGAGAATAATCGAGAGGTGCTACATCAGCTGAATAATCGGTCGCGACTGTTGTTTCGACCCTGGCTTCTGGCAAGTATCCCCTTCATTGCCACGGTCTCACTCTATCCGCCCAACAGCCGTATGTTCGCGGGTCTTGCGTCCAATCCTCTGCTGGTGGAGAGCTTTAACATCGGTATGATGGCAAGCTCGCTCGTGCTCTCAGTCATACTGGTCGTGTACTCCTTCAAGAATCAGAGCTGGCCGAGGTTTGGCTTTCGCGCGCTCGCAACAGCAACGGCTGGCTACGTCCTGGCACAGACCGGTTTTGTGGTGAGCCTCACGCTTGGCGACGCCTCCCCCGTCCTCACCGGTTGCCTGGGCGCGGTCTCGGGTGCCTGTTTCATAGCCATCTCGCTCGCGTGGATAGCGCTGTTCTCCATGGATTTCAGAAACGTGATGTTCTACGGGGCCCTCATCTGTGCCGCCTCGTCGCTACTCACCTGGATTCTCTCGTTGTGTCCTCCGCTGATCGTCGTGATAACCGTGCCGCTCCTGGTTCTCATAGGAGCAGGCACACCGGCATTTCTGGAGAAGGCGGGGAAGCACCACAGGCACGACGCTCGACGGGACTTTTCGCAGAGCCCATCACCGGATTCTTTACAGGATTCTTCGCAGAACTGCCTGCAAGGCCTCTCAAAGCCCCCGGAGACTCTTGACAGCACACAGGTAAACGGTTTCATGGGCTCACTGCGCAATCTGCTCTCGGTCATCTGGCTCCCCTTTATCGGGTTTCTCGTCTGCGTGTTTATTGTGAATGTCCTTGAGTTGCGGGTGGGCGACCTCATCAACACCGAATCTATCAGTGCGCTCCTGGCCGCCGTGCTGGTTGTTGTGCTGACGCTGGTGCGACGAAAGACCTCCCTCGTCATCCTCGTTGACAAGCTCATCATTCCGGCCTGCGTTGCGGTAAGCCTGGTGCTGCATAGTTTTCCGGAAGAGAGCCCGCTCTTTGTCATAGGTGCCGCAAGCATCCTTGCACCCCTGCTGTTCCTGTCTATCTTTACCCTGTCGTCCCTTGTAGTCATGGCGCGTGCCGGCGAGTTTCCGCTGCCCTTCATATTCGGGGCCACCTTTTTTATGGTGAACATGGTGTCACTGCTCGGCACTGCCTTTGCCGTTGCCCTCGCGTCGTCAGAAGTCAACGTCGGCACCCTGTTATGGGTTCTCATCTGCCTGTACTTTGCGGTTGTCATAGGCAACCTGGGCTATTCGTCCTGGCATCGGGATGTCCACGTGCGCGACCCCCAGTATACCGGGGAAGACAACGCAAAGGACGCACAGCTCCTCGGTGCCTTGCAACGCAGACATATGGAGGAGTTGGCCCAGGAGCACGGTCTCACCAGCCGCGAGCGCGAAATCTTCGAATACATGAGCCGTGGCCACGGCTCGGCCTTCATTGCCAGAAACCTCTTCATCTCTACCAACACCGCGCGCACGCACATCCGCAATATCTACCGCAAACTGGGCGTACGCTCACGCGAGGAGCTGCTGATGGCGATTGATGGGAAGGGCGCTGCTAAGAATAAGTAAGGGCAGGTGGATCACTTCCGCAGTTCGTCGCCTTCATCGCCCGGCACATCGATTATCACATCCGCTATCAATTTAGAGAAGTCCACGGCATTCTTTGGGCTGATAACAGGTTCCCCCGCCGCTGCTTCAATAGCTTTGCGCGTATCGCCCGCGATTCCGCCGCCCTGCCTTGCAACGGTCACATTTTCGTCAAAAGTTTCCGGTTCCTGCTTCCTCGAAAGCGTCGTTGTCGTGGCTTCCGCGAGCATATTCAACACCAACTCGAGCGTTAACATATTGTCGCGCAGGTTCTCCTTTTTCAAACCCTTGAGCTCTTTGTACTTCCGCGTACTCATGTCCGACCATGCCTTGGTTATCTCGTCGGTCAGTATTGCATACTCTACACCTTTTTCTACGCCACGATTGCTCCATTCGTCCGTGAGTTCCTTACGTACCTGTATCGCTTGCAGGCGTTGGTTAACCCACTCGCGGGTATAGCCCTTTTTGAGATAGGTAGCGAGGGCACGGTCAATGGTGAGCTCTGGGTCAATCGTTTCATCAATGCGTTCGCGCCCCACAGCCGCGAGCCACATCTTAAACGGTTCGGCTTTCGGTGACGGTATTGACTGAATAAGCCTTAAAAGCTGTTCGGTGTCGGCAACATCGGTTACACGCATTTTGCCATCCGGCGCGGTCATTTTCAAACCGTGACAATGTGTCACGGTTTCATTACCCTCTTTTTTTAGACGTTCTTTGAGCTTGCGCCAATATGATGCGGGATCAACACTCTCTGTTAAGACGGCAATAACATCAACAACGGAAAAATACCATTCCTGTTTTTCCGCGTCCCACGCGGTGCGGATGCGCTTGTCCTCAAATAATTGAATCCTGTTGTTTTCATCCACGGCAATGCCCCTTTCAAGACCTCTCGATCAATCCAACGACAGCTCCGTACGATTGATGAGGTCGTCTTGCAGCACCGGGCTCATCTCGGTGAAGTAGGTGCTGTAGCCAGCCACGCGCACGAGCAGGTCGCGGTAGTCCTGGGGGCGTTTCTGCGCGTCGAGCATCGTCTCCTTGGTGATGACGTTGAACTGGCTCTGCTTGCCGCCCATGCAGAAGTAGGTGTCGATGAGCGACATCATGTTGTCGCGGCCACTCTCGCCGGAAACGGTGTTGGGAGAGAACTTCCAGTTGAGGATGACGCCGTTGGTTATCTCCGCCTGATCTATCTTGGCTACCGAGCGGGCGATGGCCGTGGGCCCGGACACGTCGTGCGAGCCGCCGTAGGTGTGCACCGCGCCGAGGCAGTCCGATATGGGCTCCCAGTCCACACGACCATCCGGTGTAGCGGGTGTGTCGCCCCCCAGGGCCACGTTGATGGAGATGGAGTACACGCCGGGAATGAAGAAGCCACCGCGCGCCGTCTTGTGCTGCTTCATGAGCGTACTGAAGAGATGGCTTGTCCACACGGCGTACTTGTCGGCATAGTCGTCGTCGTTGCCATAGTGATGCACGCGCGGGCTGTTGACGTAGGCGTAGACCTGCTTGTAGCCGGTCCAGTTCTGCTTGCAGGCCTCGACAAGCTCGCCGCCCGAGATGCGCTGCTCGTCAAAGACCAGCTGCTCGATGGTAGCCAGCATATCCGCGCAGGTGCCGAGCCCACAACCCTGCGGGCCGGTGCGATTGTAGCGGGCACCACCCACTACCACGTCACGCCCGGTTTCCACGCAGTCGTGATAGAGCAGCGAGAGGTAGGGCAGGTGCTTGTGCGCCTGGTTGGCCAGGTCTATCTTGTTGGTGGTGGTGCAGAGGTTGTCTATCCAGTACGCCATCTGTTCCTCTACCGCCGCCCTGACCTCATCCATGTTCTGCATATCGACCAGATACCCCGTGTGAGGCCCGATCTGCGTCTCGTCGTCCCAGCTCTTGCCGTCGTTCAGGGCCAGCTGCAGCACGTAGGCCAGATTGAGGTAGCCGCTGTCGTGCCAGCCGTGCATATAGCCGGGAATGGTGGGCTCCACACAGCCAACCGGCATGTACTGTCGGGCCAGCTCCAGCGGTATGCCGTCATCCACGAGGCCCTTGATGACCACCTCGTCCTTGAAGAGCTTGGGCTCACCGCAGCCTATGCGGGCCACGTTGAAGGCCTTGATCCTGAATGCTTCAGGCGTACCGTCGTGCAGACGCACACCCAGCCAGGGCACGGGCATGCGCGTATGGGCATAGGCGTCCAACACCATATAGCTCACGTCATAGGTACAGTCGTTGCCGTCAGCGTCCATACCGCCCACATCCAGCGATATGCCGCCATAGTAGGTGCCCGAGGCGAAGATGATGCCGAAACGATTGCGCAGCTTGTTGAGCTCGCGCATCTTGATGAAGAGGTTCTCGATAAGCTCCTGGCAGAACTCCCGGCTCTGTACACTGGTGTCGTAGAAGGGCCGCATGAGCACGTCAAAACGCCCGTAGCCCACGCTGTGCCCGTTGGCCTCGATGCAGATGAGGCAGTAGGTAAAGTGAAGCAGTTGCACGGCCTCCCAGAAGTTACGCGGCGGCTCGGTGGCCACGTGCGTGCAGACCTCCGCAAGATCCTCCAGCTCCTTTTTACGCTCCGGCCTGGTCTCAGAAGCCGCCGCAGTGCGACAGAGTTCCGCGTAGCGCAAAATCCAGCGCTCAACCGCGGCTATGACGATGAGGGAGGCAGTATAGAAGCGATGCTTGTCCTCGTAGTCGGGGTCATCAACGGCAAGCGCGGCATCTGCGGCCTCGACCTCTGCCCGTATGCCTTCCCAGCCGAGGCTGAGCGGTTTTGCCATGTCGCCATTGCCGTGACCGATGCCCTGACTCATGTAGTGATCCATGTTATAGACGCTCTTGCCAAACTGCGTGCCTTTGAGATCTTCCTCGTCCATCAGGTCCATCACCTGGGACGGCAGCGTGTTGCCCTGTTGCCAGTACGCGTGATACTCCTTGATGGCATCCTGGGTCTCCTGTGAGACGAACAGCTTGTCGTTGGGGCGCAGATCCATGGGCCAGTTCTCGAACTCGTCGATGATCCAGTCCATGCCGTACTCCGGATAGACGCCGCATTCGCAGGCCGGTGCGGCGATGTCGCCCACCAGCAGCTCGTCCTCGTACAAAAACACCTCGCAGTTGTCGAGGACGTAGGCCAGAACGTGAGCATCCCGGAGGCCGACCGACTCGTCGGCATACCGTATATGGGCCTCGGTCACCAGCCGCCCTCGCACAGGGTCTACACTCGGGGTCTTGGTGCGCACCCACTCCAGCAGCCGGTTAATACGCGGGAACGGACTCTTATCCCGGGTAAGCCCCGAGACCCCCACGCCCCATTCGCGGTCATAGGGCTCTACGGCGAGGGGCTTGATGCCAGCCTCCTGCGCAAGCTTCTCACGCAACGCTGAAACACCGCTCGGCCCGTTAGTCTGTAGGGTTTGCTCAGCAACACTCATCGTACACCTCCGCCTAACCGGTAATCTTGTCTCGTTCGTCTGATCATTGCTCTTGGGTTATTCCCCCGCTGCCTGGCTGTGCCGTGCCGGGCCCTCATTCCATCACGAATTCCTCTACAGCACTGGACAGATCTATCTCGTCGGCTTTCACTACCTGCCTGACCTCCCTGATAAGCTCGCACTCCACACATCCCCGTGGATTGAACAGGCCCTTGAAACGACAGTCGCGCAGGTCGCGGCGCTCAAAGCTGCCGTCCCCGCGTTCAACGTAGGTCACCGAGAAGGACTCCGGCTTATCGTTGACAGGGCAGTGGCCCTCAAAGAACTTCAAGACCTCTTTAGCCATAGCTTCCTCCCGACCTGCTGTTGCTTGCAAGCGATGCGCTCACGCGCACTCAACTACGGTTCTCAACCGCTGTTCCTCTCTGGCAGTATACACCGTAGCAGAGGAGTTTTATTGCCACAAGACCATCTTTAAGCCTTGTAGTACAGGCCTAATACCAGCATAGTGCTACCAAAAGTCTAAGGGAGTCTGACAACAGGTACACCGGAAGTCTAATTTTTACCACCCGCTGCAATGAGTTAAGTCTTGTTGGAGGTTGTCCGGAACTGGTCCTCGGCTATTATTACCGTAAGGTAACGGAAGGGTAGTACGCTTGACGCAGATACACGCAGATATGCAGTGCGCACGTTTGCCCCGACCTAGTGATACCTGCCCTTAACGCTCCTGTGGTTTTGTCCACAGAGCCCACAGGCAACCAGACAGTGCCGGCAAGGCAAGCTCGAAAGGAATGATGACGCATGGCAATGGGAAGCAATTTTAACGAGTACACGCAGGTCGCGCCCGTGAGTTTTGGAAATGGCGCGGTAACGGAGATAGCCGACAAGGTCAAGCGCTTTGGTGCCCAGAAGGTGCTCCTGGTGTTTGACGGCGGCGTCAAGGCCTCCGGCATGGCAGATCGCGTTGCCAGACTCCTTGAGGACGACGGCCTTGCCGTTGCCAGGTTTGACGATGTGAAGAGCGACCCCACCGATGCCCAGGTGGAGGCCATTGGTGAGATTGCGGTTAAAGAGGGAACCGAACTGGTTATCGGCCTCGGCGGCGGCAGTGTACTGGACGCGGCCAAGATGGTGGGCATCTATATAAGGAACCCCGCGCCCCTGCGCCCTCACATGCTTTCCAACGGGTTGAACCCGCCGCTGCCCATCGCACCGGTCATCCTGCTGCCCACCACCTCGGGCACCGGCAGCGAAGTCAGCTGCGTGGCCGTGGTCTCGCACGATGAGGATCACGTCAAGGATGCCATCTTCGCAAACTGCGCCTTTGTCATCCTCGATCCGGAACTCACCGTCTCGGCGCCTCCCCACGTGACCGCCTTTGCCGGCTTGGACGCCCTCGCACACGCCCTGGAGTCCTATACCAGTGCAAGCGCAAGCCCCATGACCATGCTGCTGGCCACGAAGGCAATCAGTCTCGTCGTGCAGAACCTTAAGAAGGCCTATGACAACGGTCAGGATCTCGAGGCACGCGGCAATCTGGCCTTTGCCTCCAACATCGCCGGCATGTCCTTCAACGACACCGGCCTGCACTTTGGCCATACCTTCGGACACGAGCTGGGCGGCATCTTCGGTCTCCCGCACGGCATGGCCTCCTCGTATGCCATCCCCGCCGTTATCAAGTTCACGGCCAAGCACGACCCCGAGCGCGCCCAGGGCATTGCGGATGCCTTTGGTGTTGCCACCGCCGAAGAGGCCCGCACCGCCGCCCTTGACCTGATGCACGATCTGGGCGTGCGCAAGTTCAGCGACAACAATATCAGTGTGGAGGACGCGCAGGCACTCGCCGAGGACGCCATTGCGCATAACGTCTTCTTCCATAACACCGTCGCGCCGCTCAGTGTGGATGATTTCAAGGACATCATCGCCGACATCGTCGTGGGTTTTGACGAATATCGAGGCTGAGCAGTATCGAGACCCATCGTTTCAAGCCCTCCCCATAAAGGGCTCTTATATTCCTATACCACACGACGAAAGGACATTGAACCATGAGTGATGAGTTGGGCGTATTTACCCAGGTAGAAGACGCAATCGACGCTGCCTATGAGGCACAGAAGACGCTGGTGCGCGATTATACTACAGAGGATCGCGACAGGTTTATCAAGGCCATCCAGTCCGCCTTCCTGGAGATTGTCGAGGCCGAGACGATTGCCGAGTTTGAGGAGACGGGCTATGGCCGCCTCGATCAGAAGATCGTCAAGAATATCGGTACCATCTCCGAGGCCGAGTCCACCGCCGACCTCAAGGCCAGAGTCATGGCCTCCAGCAAGGGCGTGACGGTCGAGTACTATGCCCCCTACGGCCTCTGCGGCGCCCTCACCCCCGTTACCAACGGGCTCGTAACCGTCGCCTGCAACTCCATGACGATGCTTGCCGCCGGCAACACCATCATCTTCAACTGTCACCCCGCCGCCAAGCTCGCCGGAGCCAAGGCAGTCAAGCTCGTCAACCAGAGTGTCATCGACGCGGGTGGTCCGGCCAACATCGCCACCATGGCCGCCGAGCCCACCAAGGCGAGCCTGGACGCCATCCTGGAATCGCCCAAGGTAGCCCTCATTATCGGCACCGGCTCGGAGGAGATGGTCAATATCATCATGAAGTCCTCCAAGAAGGTCATCGCCGCGGGTCCCGGCAATCCTCCCACCATCCTTGACGACAGCGCCGACATCGAAAAGGCCGCCTTCTGGCTCAGCTTTGCGATGCCGTTTGAGAACAACATGCTCTGCATCACTGAGAAGGAGATCTTTGCGCTCGAGAAGGCCTATGCACCCTTCCTGGCCGCCATGCAGGAGAAGGGCGCCCGCGTCCTTACGGCTGAGGAGACCGAGAAGGTCACCAAGACCGCCCTCATTGCCCTGGACAATGGCAAGCACGTGGCCAACAAGGCCTATGTGGGCAAGAATGCCAATGTCATCCTCGAGGCCGCCGGCGTTACCCCGAGCGAAGGCGACCTGCAACTCTGCCTCGTCGAGGTAGACCGGAACCATCCCTTTGTGTTGACCGAGCAGATGATGCCGATTATCCCCGTGGTGAAGTGCGCCAGCTTTGAAGAGGCCATGGACGCCGCCGTTGTGGCCGAATGTGGTTACCGTCACTCCGCCGCCGTGTGGACCAATGACTGGAAGCATGCCAACGAGTTTGGCAGGCGCATCAACACCTCGATCTTCGTGCACAACGGTGCCACGGTGGCTGCAACCGGCCTCGGTGGCACGGGCAACGGCTCCGCCACCATAGCCACGACCACGGGCGAGGGCGTTACGACGGCCAAGACCTTTACGCGCGTGCGGCGGTTTGCTATGGGCGATGGCGGCGGCTGGGTCCTGTAGGGCTTCCTGTGGGCGGCATCTTGGCATTCAGACAGTGGCGCTGGCTCGGTCACGTATGGTTATACGCTCCTCTCGCCAGCGCCACTGTCTTCAAGCCAATTTGCTCGCCCACAGAAACCCCTCCTCAAGCAGATAGGAAATGGATGCAATGCAGAAAATAACCGATCTTACCAGGCTGGCTGAACTGGCGCGCGAGTGTGGGGTGCGTAAGCGTGCCGCCCTGGTAGCCGCCCACGAGCCCCATGTTCTGGAATCTTCTATCCTGGCGCGCCAGCACGGGTTCATCGACTCGATACTCATCGGCAGGGCCGCAGAGATCGAAGGCTTCCTCATCGGCGCAGGCGAGGTGCCCGGAGACTTCAACATCATCAACGCGGATACTCACGAGGAATGCGTGCAGAAGGCCATCGAGCTGGTCAAGGCCGGCGAGGTGGACTTCCTCATCAAGGGCATCCTCGAAACCGGCGAACTCATGAAGGGCTTGGTCAACAAGGAGACGGGCATCGTCAGGGAAGGCGCCATCGTCTGTCCCGTGGCCCTGATGCAGTCTCCCCTGTATCCCAAGATCTTTGCCCTGGCTGACGTGGGCATCAACCCCTACCCCGACGTGGATAAGAAGATACGGATACTGGAGAACTGCGTGTGGCTCATGCATCGCATCGGCGTTGCAGAGCCCAAGGTGGCCCTGCTCGGCGCCGTGGAGAAGCTCAATCCCAAGATGCCCGACACGGTGGATTCCGATGCCATCAAGCAGAAGTGGCTCGCGGGCGAGCTGTCGGGCTGCATCGTGGAAGGTCCCATCTCCTTTGACCTCGCCATGGACAAGGGTGCGGCCGCCATCAAGCACTACGAAAGTCCCGTGGCCGGAGACGCGGACATCCTCATCGTACCCGACATGGTGGCCGGTAACCTGCTCATCAAGGGCATGGGCTTCTTCGGGCAGATGCAAAACGCCGACCTGGTCATCGGCCTTGAGGTACCGGTGGTCTTTGGCAGTCGTGGCGGTCCGGTGGAGGGCAAGCTCCGCTCCATTGCCCTCGCCACCCTGGTTGCGGAATAAGAATACGAAAGGGAATTCATGAGCGATACACCCCTGCTACTGGTCATCAACTTTGGCTCCACCTCCACCAAGCTCGGCATCTTCAAGGGTGAGGAGCTGATAGCCTCCGAGAGTTTTGACCACGGCACCGATACCTACCCCAAGAAGTTTGCCGACCTCGTGGCGCATCGCGCCTTTGCCGAAGACCTCATCGAAGCGTGGGTCAGAGACAAGGGCTACCAACTCGCGGACTTTGACGTGTTCGTTGGACGCGGCGGCGCCCAGGTGTTTATCATGTCGGGTGCCTACGCGATAAACGAGCGCATGTACGAGGACACCTTCACCATAGGTGGCGACAGTCATCCCGGCAAACTCGGCACTCAGATAAGCTACGGCTTTGCGCAGAAGTACGGCAAGCCGGCCTACATCGTCAACGGGCCCAGCGTGGACGAATTCGACGATGTTGCGCGTCTCACCGGCTTCAAGGACATCATGCGTCAGAGCAGAGTGCATACGCTCAACCATAAGGAGGTCGCCTACCGCTATGCCCGTGAGCATGGTCTCAACTACAACGATCTCAACCTCATCGTCTGCCACATGGGTGGCGGCATCTCCGTTGCGGCGCACCGGAAGGGCCGCATGGTGGATTCTAACGACATCATCGAGGGCGAAGGCCCCATGACCCCCACGCGCTCGGGCATGTTGCCGGTGCTGCCTCTGCTCCGCATGGCCTTTAGTGGCACCTACCGCTTTGAGGAATTACTGCTGCGCTCCGTTAAGACCGGCGGCATGATGGACCACCTTGGCACCGACGATCTGCGAAAAGCCGAGCAGATGATTGCTGACGGAGACTCCTACGCACAAATAGTGCTAGAATCCATGTTCTACCAGATTGCCAAGCAGGCCGGTGCCATGGCTGTGGTACTCGATGGCACAGTCGATGCCATTCTCTTTACCGGCGGCATGGCCAAGTCAGGCAGGCTGGTAGGATATCTCACAGAGAAGCTCTCCTGGATAGCCCCCATCTTCAGCTATCCCGGTGAATTTGAGTTGCAAGGCTTAGCTTCAGGAATTATGCGCGTTATCAGAGGAGAGGAGGAAGCTCACGAGTACACAGGAATAGATGTTTGGACCGGATTTGATCGTTAGGCAAGGTTCGGAGTGCTGGATGCGGCTCGTTGGGCTGCTCAGGCAGGCGCTTCGGAAAAGTACACGTTGAACTCGAAAAGGAGGGTTCTATGTCAGACGCGAAAGAAGTGAGTTATGGCTTTGGTGTAAAGGTCGCGGTGCTCATGTTGATCATCGTACAGTACACCATGACCATGACCACGCAGATCACTACCAACATCATGAACTATTCACTGAGTCTGGGTGAGCAGTTCGGTTACCTCTACAACCAGACGGACGCCATCGTTTATTCGCTGGCTCTGGTCTCTGGTTTGGCAACCACCTTTCTACTGAAGAAGTTCTCCAAGAAGACGGTCGCCGTCAGCGGCGCTGTCATCATGGGTTTCTTCGGCTTTCTGCCGTTCTTTACCGGCCCCATAGGGTACCTGGGCGTCTTGATCCCGCGTGCCTGCGTGGGTCTTGGTGTTGGTATCATCTTCCCCTTTGCCGCATCCTACGCTGTTGACCTCTTCAAAGGCGGCAAGGAGAGCTGGATGCTCGGTATGCGCAGCGTGGTTGGTGCCTGTGCCGGCTTCTTCTTCATGAATGCCTCGGCCTTTATCGCCAACCTCTACTACCCGATGGATGCCAATGGCGTCTACCCCTTCCCCACCGGTGCTTTTGTCTTGCCGTTGATTGCGTTTATCTGCGCCATCATCATGATAATCAAGCTCCCCAACGAGGGCATCATCTACGCTCAAGAGCAGCTCTCCGAGGAGGAGAGGAACCCGAAGAAGCCAGCCACCTCCAGCCTCATCTACATAACGGTTGCCGTGCTGATGCTGGGTGTGCTGCTTGCCATCATCTACTTCGTCTACAACGCCATTACCAACAATCCCCCACTTTCCATCCCCGACGCGGGCATTGCCAACCCCCTGTCCTACGCCATTGCGGTGGTGTTCCTCCTCTTTGCCATTCTGTTCATCATCACGATGTTCAAGACCACCGGCGTCAAGGTGGGCACCGAGGGCATCGGCACCAAGATCAAGAGCAATACCTGGATCTTCATCCTGGCCAACGTGCTCATCATCGGTGCCGGCAACTGTATGATGTCCAACGTGGCCCAGGTGGTCGGTGGACCGGTTATCGCCGGTGTCGCCGCGCCGTTTACCCCCGAGTCTGCGGCAATCGAGGATGTCGTCAAGAACCTCACCGACTGGAGCGGCGTCCTGGCCGGTACGGCCGAAGGCCCCGCCGTCAACATCGGCAACGTCATGAACGCCTTTACCATCGCCATGCTCGTCTCCGGCTTCATCTTCAAGCCGGTCTGGGTGGGCATCTTCAAGCGTCACGCCTACACCATGGGTATCACCATGTGCGGCGTTGGCCTCGTACTGCTCTATGTGAGCGTCTGCATGATGGGGAGCCTCCCCTTTGCTCTGGTCGCAGCCGTCATCTTCGGCCTCGGTTTCCAGACCTATAACGGCGCCGTTATTCTGCGTATCGCACAGAGTAACGACAACAAGCACGTGGCGCTGTCCACCTCGTACCTGATGGCCTTCAACGGTGTTGGCCAGACCTTTGGTCCGGTGTGGATCCCCGGCCTTATCATGATCGTTCTGGGGATGTCGTTTGACAACTTCTTCCTGTTCTCAAATTCCTGGCTCTTTGCCGGCATCCTCCTTATCGTCATGGCCATCATCATGGGCATCTATACCACACAAGAGAAGGTCTATCGTCCGGAAGCGGCCTTCTAGGGCAAAGCCTTATTGGAAAGGAGATCGTATGCTGTATGTAATCCTACTGTTCCTCCCGATTGTCGTTGGTGCAATCGGCGGCGGTTATATCACTGACGAAGCACCCGGCAAGAGAAATCTTGGCTTTGCGCTCGTCGCCATCGCTACGCTCGGCGTCATCCTGCAGATAGCGTGGCAGATCGTCGATCCGACCTACTACCTGCCGCCGGCTGCCTAGCACGCTGACACAGGTGGGCAAGACGCGGGCCGGGCGGCAGGCAAAGCCCGGCCCGCGTGTAGTATTGAGGCAGAGCCCCAACACCTAACAGAAGAGGATGGCGCACTAGTATGAGCGAGAGGCAGGACCGGCTCAACGCAGAGCGTTATGAGCGCGGCAAGGAGTTGCTGCACACGCAGCTGACAGATGCGGTGGCAGGCATCATCGATGCGCCGAGCGCGCGGGAGCGCGCCAGGGAAGCACTGGAAGCCTTCAAGGAACAAAAGAACCGGGAGTTGGAAGAGGCCACGAAGCGCTTTTCGCTCCTGCAGCGCGTCGAGTTTGTCGTGGGGGCGCTGACCCTCGTACAGATTGCCGTATTCATGCTCAGGGGTGAGCCCTATATCGTGCCGTTGATCTTCTCCATAGTCGCCTGTCTCATCCTGTACCTCATCGTGGCCATCCTCGACTCCAAGGCCCGGTCCAGAAAGCAGGAGATCCACTATCAGCTGGTAGCTGCCAATAAAGTCAAGATGAAGCCCCGCACCGATGGCACGGGGGTCGTCTTCGAGTTCAAGTAGGGGGGACGGGGCAAGTGGGACAGCAGGGACGGGGC
>JAISEO010000066.1 GCA_031264075.1 Coriobacteriales bacterium
CATATCTTGATCAGATACGCCGAGCTCTTTGGCTTCAGCAGAAGTGATCAATCCATAGTTGTCAACAGCTATCTCGTATATGTCATCATAGTAGGTCATGCCAAAACCTTAACAAAAACGTATAGGTTTTGGCAATAGGCAATCGCGGTGCGGATACTATCTTTACAACAGAGCTTAGATTTGTACGCTCTGAACACTATCAACTACCAAATAACATTCACCCCACCAAAGTAGTACCAATGCCCCGAAAACACACACCAGCCGGTGTTCATCGCGCCATTGTAAAACTCAAGGCCAGTGCTCTGTTAAGCCTAAAACTGCGTGTCATGTGGACGGGGTGGCTTCAGAAATAGAGGGGAGTGTGTGACAATGGGTACATACGGCAACCGCAATGACGAGACAGGGAGATACATCATGTATCAGATATGCGCCAGGTTCACGGTAAAAGACGAAAGCATGGATGAGGTGTTGGCGATACTTGACGAGTTGATTGAGGAGACGCGCAGGGAACCGGGCAATATCAGCTATCAGCTCTTTCAGCACGTCAATGACCCCACAGTCCTCGCCGTCTTTGAGCAATGGAAAGACCAGGAGGCAATCGATGCGCACAACGCCAGCGCGCACTTCAACAAGGCCCTGCCGGCACTCGAGCCCTTTCAGGCCGCCCCGCCGATAATCGAGGTCTACGCGCTCGTCAAATAGCCGGGGCAACCCACAGAGTTGCCCACCCACAAAAAAACGCGGGGCGTTGTATACCTTCGGCCTTCAGTCGTATATTCTGCCCCGCCCGCCCGCGAAAACGCGACGCGTTGGGCTCCCCTCTCTCAGCGACCCTTGAGCAGGTTCTTGTAATCTGGTTCATTTCCGGCCTCGGACTGGGCGTTGGGCTCCCCTCTCTCAGCGGTCCTTGAGCAGGGGGATGCAGACTCGTTCCATGCGGCCCGGCATGGCCTCCACATCCAGCACCACCACATCCTCGCCGTAGATGCGTTGCAGGTTCTCGGTGGTGATTATCGCGGCAGTGAGGTCATCGCCGGTGATGCGACCCTCCTCCATCATGAGCACGCGGTCGGCGCAGAAAAGCGCGTGGTCGGGGTCGTGCGTGACCATGATGACACTCGTGCCGCGGGTAGAAAGCGAGCGCATACGGGAAAGCACGGTCTGCTGGTTGCCAAAGTCCAGCGAGGCCGTAGGCTCGTCCATGACGAGGAACAGCGGCTCCTGTGTGAGCGCGCGGGCAATGAGCACAAGCTGCTGCTGACCGCCGGAAAGCTGCGTGTAGGTGCGCTCTGCCAGATGCTCTATGCCGAGAAGTTCCATCGACTCAAAGGCCACGGCCTTGTCCTCATCCGAAACCTGAGCAAGCCGATTGATGTAGGGCGTACGGCCCATGAGCACCACGTCGGCCACGGTAAAGGGAAAGGGCGGGCGGTGCGCCTGGGGAATGTAGGCAAAGTAGCGCGCCAGTTCCTTCTCGTCCATCTTCGCCGTTGGGCGACCATCGATGGATACACTGCCGCTTTGGGGAGCGAGCAGACCGAGCAGAGTCTTGAGAAGCGTCGTCTTGCCACAGCCATTGGCCCCGATGATACAGCAGAATTCGCCACGCCCCATCACAAAGGTCGCCTCATGCACGATCTCCAGTTTGCCGTAGCCGCAGTTGAGCCTTTCAACCTCAAGCAGGGCGGCGCAATCCCCCATCGCGCTCACCTCCAACCGCTCATGTTACGACGGAATATCACGACGAAGAACGGCACACCCAACACCGAGGTGAGGATGCCAATGGGAATCTCCACGCTGGAAACCAGGCGGGCTATATCGTCCACCGCCAAAAGATACGCCGCGCCGATGAACATGGTCGTGGGTAGAAGCACCCGATAGTTGGGGCCGACGATGGCGCGCGCGAGGTGTGGTATGACAAGGCCGATCCAACCCACGATGCCCGCTATGGCCACGGAGGTGGAAGAAAGCAGCGTAGAGGCCACGATGACCAGAAAACGCGTGCGTCTCGTGTTGACGCCCATCGAGCGCGCCTCCTCCTCACCGAAGGAAAGCACGTTGAGCTTCCATGTCTGCGAGAGCAGCACCGCAAAGCCCAAAGCAAGCGGGATCAGGCAGAGATAGAGGTCCTGGTTATCCACCTTGGCAAAGGAGCCCATGAGCCAGAAGGTGATGGCAGGGAGCTTGTCGCTGGCGTCGGCCAGAAGTTTGACGATGGAGGTACCGCTCTGAAAGAGTGTGGAGACAAGAATACCGCCCAGCACGAGGCCCAGGATGGGGTCGTAGCGCACCATCTTGTTGAGCCACACCGCCCCAGCCACCGCGAGTATGCCACCGGTAAAGGCAAATATCTGGATCATCAGCGAGGGGAGGTCGAGCAAAAGTGCCAGACACGCGCCGAGCGAGGCCCCGGCTGAGGCGCCGAGCAGATCGGGCGAGACGAGCGGGTTCTTGAACATCCCCTGATAGGAGGCCCCCGCCATTGCAAGCGCCGCGCCCACCAGCATGACCACGATGACGCGCGGCAGACGGATGTTGAAGATGGCCGTGTCCTCCTTGGAACCCTCCAGCGAGGCAGGGTCAAGGAAGTGCGCCCCGATGGTCTGAAAGAGCTCGGCGGGCATGATGGGGTAGCGGCCCAGCATGAACGATGCCACAAAGGCCACAAAGAGCACCGTGACGATGCCGATTTTGGCGAACAGACTCACTTTGGAGTCAAACACTCCGCGCGCCTTTTCGATCCTGTCGAGTGCGTGCGTACGCTTTGGGCGATTGTCTGTCACAAAAGGCTTTGTCACGATATTGCTCGACCTTTATACGGTGGATAGGAGTTGGACAGTATCTCCTTCGCCTGCTCATCGGTTATGTCGGCCCAGTACATCGTGGAGTAGAAGTCCCTGGTTACCTCCACCATGTCCACATCGTAGCGGGCGGGATAGAGCATGTTGGCCACCCACTGAATGCCAAGCAGGCGGTTCACGCCGGGCGGACGGTCGCACCAGGCAAAGGGCACGTTGGGCATGGTGTAGACGCGACCGGTCTTGACCGCGCGAATCTGTGCCCAGTTGGGGTTGGTGCGAATCATCTCGTCCGCACCGCCGCGCACCTCCAGATCCCAGGCCACGATGACTTCCGGGTCCCAGGCAAGCACCTGCTCCAGCGAGACGTTGGACATGCCGAGCCCCTCGTTTTCCGGCACGGCAGCCACGTTGTTGGCACCGGCGATGTTAAAGGTGAGGCCATGCTGTGAGGCATCCGGTTCGGTCTGGAGACCTTCGGGACCCTCGGCGTAGTAGAACGTGACCTTCTCCGCATCCGGAATGTTGGCCACCGCTGCGGTGACCCGTGCATAGGTTTCCTCACAGTAAACGGCAAGCTCCTCCGCGCGCGTCTGAGCCCCGAGGATGTCACCGAGGAAGCGATAGGCGCTCGCCACGCAGCCGAAGGAGCCGTCCACCACGAGACAGGGGATGTTCGTGTGCTTTTGCAGGTCCTCGGCCTCGGAAACGTTCGACGAGGCGAGAGGCTGGCCGGAGATGGAGAAGACGATCTGGATGTCTTCCACCAAAAGCTGCTCACGGTCGATCTCTCCGTTACCGGAGGTCGAGCCAAGGTAGGGCAGACGGTCGGTACCCTCAGGGAGATAGGC
>JAISEO010000094.1 GCA_031264075.1 Coriobacteriales bacterium
GCTTGTCTGCCAGATTGCGTCTGATTTGTTCCAGGTCTGTTCGGGAGTGCAACGTCACTACTTGCGGTAATGGCGTTGTGCTCACGGGCAGAGCTGGGGCAAATCAGACGTGAGATGGCAGACAATGAATAAATCGGCGCCTCCCTAGCGCGTAAACTCAGGAGCCCGTGTTCTGCCATCGCTCCCGCGACTTCCAGGGTGCCTGTCAGTGGCAGGAACCGGTAGGCGTTTGCCCATCGCTCCCGTTGGCATCGTCATCGCTCCCCTTGTCCTGAGCGCAGCTTGCACTGCTGCTGCAAGCGCTGCAATGGGGAGGGACCCCGGCCTTCTTCGCCTTGATTCGACGCTTGATCTGGCTGTAGACGATGGCCCCAACGATGAGGGCAAGCACGACGATAACCGCTATGGTTCCCAGTGTCATGCCAATCGCCTCTTTCGTCTGCCACGTGCTACCTCGCGCTCACCTCAGGGGGGCGCTAGGCCGCGTCAGCAGCCGCTCCGTCTGTGCCGGTGGTACCCGTCTGAGCCTGAGCCCTCTTTTTCTGCGGACGAAACAGCAGGTAGAGAAAGCCGAGGAAGCTCGCTCCCGCAACAAAGGTAAAGACATTGAGGCTCACCTCACCCATGGCAAGACCTATAAACTGGAAGATCCACAGGCCCACGAGCCACGCCACGCTACACTCATAGGCTATCGCCGCGGCCGTCCAGCGGGCGTTATTCATCTCGCGCCTGATGGCGCCCATGGCCGCAAAGCACGGAGCGCAGAGCAGGTTGAAGGCGAGGAGCGAATAGGCGGCCACAAGACCGAGGCTGGCCTGCATGGCATCATACCAATGGCCCTCGCTCCCGTAGAGGATGGCAAAGGTGCTCACGAGGTTCTCCTTGGCAATGAGCCCGGTGACCGAGGCCGCCGTGGCCTCCCAGTTGCCAAAGCCAAGCGGCACGAATAGCCACGCCAACACGCCGCCCAGCGCCGCCAACAGCGAACTATCGCCGTCCACCGCGCCAAAGCCGCCCTCAGGGGTAAAGCCGTAGTTGGAGATGAACCAGATGAGGATACAGGCCACGAGGATGATGGTGCCGGCGCGCTTGATAAACGACCAGGCGCGTTCCCACATGCTGCGCAGGACCGTGGAGGGCCTGGGCAGGTGGTAGGCGGGCAGTTCCATCAGAAACGGCGACACGTCTCCGGCAAAGAAGCGGGTCTTTTTGAGCACGATGCCCGAGCAGAGGATGGTGGCGATGCCGAGGAAGTAGGCCGAAGGTGCCACCCACCAGGCGCCGCTGAAGATTGCTCCCGCAAATAATGCGATAACCGGCAGCTTGGCGCTACAGGGTATGAAGGTGGTGGTCATCACCGTCATGCGCCGGTCGTTCTGGTTCTCGATGGTACGCGATGACATGATGCCGGGCACGCCGCAACCCGTGCCAATGAGTATGGGGATAAAGGATTTGCCCGAGAGCCCAAAGCGGCGGAACACACGGTCGAGGATGAAGGCGATGCGCGCCATATAGCCGCACTGCTCGAGGATGGCCAGCAGCAGGAAGAGCACGAGCATCTGGGGCACAAAGCCGAGCACCGCGCCCACGCCGCCGATGATGCCGTCAAGCACCAGGCCCTGTATCCAGTCCGCGGCGTCAATGGCGAGAAGCCAGCCTTCAACGATCACGGGAATGCCCACTATCCATATGCCGTACTCGGCGGGGTTGGGTTCCTCCACGGCCAAAGCCGCCTCGTAAGCAGCGCTGTCAACCTCTACTTCTTCGTTAAGGCCTGTCTCGTCGTCGTAGGCATCAAAGCTGCCCACGATGCCGGCCGCCTGGGCCTCCCGTAAGAAGCCGGGGCTCTCCGGATCGAGACCCGCCGCGGTGGCAGCGTTGTCAAAGGCCTCACGGGCAAGCTGCGCATCGTCATACTCAGCAAATACTTCGCCGGCTGCCTCAGACTCTCCCGTAAGGTACCAGCCGCTGCCGAAGACGCCGTCGTTGGCCCAGTCGGTAACCAGGGTGCCCACGGTGGTAACGGAGAGAAAGTACACGAGAAACATCACCACGATAAAGATGGGCAGGGCCAGTACGCGGTTGGTGATTATCCGGTCTATCTTGTCGGAGATGGTCGTTCTACCAGCATTTTTCTGGATAAGCACGCTGTCTATCATGCGTGAGATGTGCTCGTAGCGCTCATTGATGATAAGGCTCTCGGAGTCGTCGTCCTGGGCATCCTCGTAGGCCTTGATACCTGCCTCGGCCTCGTGCCTGAGAGCGGAAGTCTCGGCGGATTCTTCGGTACTCCTGCCGGGCTTCTGCTCACTCGCGTGCTCGCCGCTCTGTCCGCTGGCGGCAATGAGTTCGTGCAGCTTCTCGTCCCGTTCAAATGCCTTGATAGCCAGGAAGCGGCGCTCCGCAGGCTCGACCTCTGCGGGAAGCAGCCCCTCAATCTCGGTGAGGACCGCTTCCAGCTCAGGCGAGAAGTAATGGGTGGCCTCGGCTTGTCGGGCAATGTTTGCCAGGGCCTCGCTGTGGGCAGCCAGAGCTGCCTCGACAAGGGCATCCAGGCCGGTGTTCCTCAGCGCCGAGATTTCAACGACTGGGCATCCGAGCTGCCGGGCAAGCTCCTCCACGTCTATCGTATCGCCCATCTTCTGCACCACATCCATCATGTTGACGGCCACGACAACCGGGATGCCCAGCTCCAGAAGCTGTGTGGTGAGATAGAGGTTGCGTTCCAGATTGGATCCGTCAACGAGGTCGATGACGACGTCCGGCAGTTCCTGGATCAGGTAATTACGGGCGATGACTTCTTCCAGCGTATAGGGTGAGAGCGAATAGATGCCCGGGAGGTCTACGAGCTCGACCTCTCTGTTTTTCCTGAGGCGACCGGTCTTCTTTTCCACGGTAACGCCCGGCCAGTTGCCCACGAACTGGTTATTGCCGGTAAGCGCGTTGAACAGCGTGGTCTTGCCGGTGTTGGGATTGCCTGCGAGTGCGATGATAAGAGCCATGCGTGCCTGTTCCTTACGTTACCTGAATGAGTTTGGCCTCTGACCTGCGAAGACTCAACTCATAGCCGCGCACCGTGACCTCCACCGGGTCTCCGAGGGGTGCCAGCTTGCGTACAAAAATATGCGTGCCCTTGGTGATACCCATGTCCATCAAGCGCCGCTTGACAGCGCCGTCGCCACTCAGCTTGTCTACTTTTACCGTCTCGCCGGTTTTAACTTTATCCAGGGTTCTCATGGCAACACACTCCCTCTCGAAGTCGTTTCTCTCAGTATAGTTGTTTGGAAGACAGTGAGGAGCACGTTTGCCATTACAAAGCGTAGAAAGCGTAGAAAGGCAAGGGGCTGGATTTGCAGAGGGGGAGGCAGTAAGCCGGTAGTGCTAGACAAGAATCATTGCAGCCGCGTCGTAGTTGACCGCAACGCGTGAACCCTTGATGTTGACAATCAAGCCGCTGGCAACGCGACTGATGACCTTGATCCTTTCACCGGGGATAAAACCAAGATCCTCCAAGTGACGGCGCACTTTGCTGTCGCCCTTGATGCGGTGTATGCGATAGGTATCGCAGTTTGTGATTTCGGTCAGCGCCATAAAGGTCGATTTCTCCTATACGTATGCTTAGAGCGAAGCCCAGTAATGCCTTTCAGTTAGGTCAGGTTAACTCAAATGGCCGGCGATGTCAAGAGTAAATCCTGGGTTACTCTGCGATTTTTTTGGCGGGGACGGGGCAAGTGGGACAGGGGGACGGGGCTGGTGTCCCACCGGTTTTACCCTGTAGGCACT
>JAISEO010000101.1 GCA_031264075.1 Coriobacteriales bacterium
GAGATATGCACCAGGCCGTCAATACCGCCCAGGTCGACAAAGGCACCAAAGTCCACGATGGAGCTGACGTTGCCCTTGAGACGCATGCCCTTGGTGAGCTTCTCCAGGATCTCGGAACGCTCATTCTTGCGGCCCTCCTCAAGCACAACGCGGCGGGAGAGCACGACATTATTGCGATTGCGGTCCATCTCGATGATGCGCGCCTCGATGCGCTCGCCGGTAAAGGACTCCAGATCCTTGACACGACGCAGATCCACCAGGGATGCCGGCAGAAAGCCGCGCAGGCCAATGTCCACGATGAGCCCACCCTTGACCACCTCGATGACCTCACCGACGACAGCCTCGGAAGCATTGAACTTCTCCTCAACATCTATCCAGGCACGCTCGTACTCAGCGCGCTTCTTGGAGAGGATCAGACGGCCGTCCTTGTCTTCCTTTTGCAGGACGAGCGCCTCTACCGTGTCGTCTATGGAGACGATTTCGCCCGGGTCGGCGTCTTTGCGAATGGAGAGTTCACGAAGCGGTATGACTCCTTCGGACTTGAAGCCAATGTCCAGGAGGACTTCGTCATGCTCAATCCTGACCACCGTACCGGTTACGAGGTCGCCCTCATCAAAGTCGGTGATGGTGTCGTCAATCAAGTCGTTGAATGTTTCGTCGGTGATGTCACCCAGCTCAATGACATCGGGGTTTTGAATCTCACTCAAGGGAAGCCCCTCTCATATTGGGGCCCATTCTCCATGTTACGTAAGTCTCGCGGTTTTCAACATGTATCCGGGGCCATGACAATTACCAGACGCCCGCTCAAGGCGCCACAGACCCAGTATATTGTTTTGGCGCAGATTTAACAACCGTAATCGCGCATTTTGCCCGACATTTACCCGCGATTGGCTACCGGATTGGTTACCGGGCGCATTCGCGGCTTTCTGTGCCAAGGCGATAGGCCAGAACGGTACTGGGAATATAGTGTTGTCAGAAAACTCTGGGGAGGATCCTAGTCTACCTGGGTCGTGAGGAACTGTTGGAGCGACATCTGCTCTATCAGGTCCTGCAGATCCTCTATGTCGTCGATGTGACGGTCTTCATCGTTGAGGATACCCACCAGTATGTCGCGCGTGGCGTAGTCGAGCTTCTCGCCCGCCAGCACTATGGCCGCGTTGTAGTCCTTGATGGTATTGAACTCGGAGTTGTGGTCGTTGTCTATCTGAGTGGGGATGTCTTTTCCGATGTTTATCTCGCTCAGATTGCTGACGATGGGAGAGCCCTCCAGGAAGAGGATCCGCTCGATGAGTTTCTCGGCGTGCTTCATCTCGTCGATTGCGCGCTTCTTGACGTTCTTGCTCAGCTTGTTATACCCCCAATCCTCGCACATCTCCGCATGGACGATGTATTGATTGATTGCGGTCAGCTCGCCTTCGAGCAGATTGTTCAAGCTATCAATGATTTCTGGATTGCTTTTCATGAGAAACTCCCTTCGTCGGGCCTGGTCACTGTGACTCGTTGCTCCAATAAGACTGTCCATCTAGGATACATCGTCTGTGCAGGCGTGTAAAGGTCAGAAGCTGCCGTTGGTAGTGTGGGCTTGTTGCTGCGAAGTTGACAGGATTTTCTCGACTTGAACTCGCCGGGGATTTGCTTTAGTATACGTCGGATGATTTTTTCTTTGCGACAGAGCAGCTGTGTTCGTATGTACATGCCCAAGCCTGGGTTATTTCGTGCGCGCGCTATGACTCAGGCATACTAACTCCCGGCGACCGCTGCGTGTGCCCCGCGTTACAGCAGGTCGCGTCTCCCCCGTTTACCCACAACTGAAGGAACAGCATGATACAGATCGAGCATCTGTCTAAAAGCTTTGACTCGCCTGCGTCCAGGAACCGCGACTCGGCGATGAGCTGCCATCACGCCCTGCAAGACGTGAGCCTTACCATAGATGATGGTGATATATTTGGCATCATCGGTTCGTCTGGCGCCGGCAAGTCTACGCTGGTGCGCTGTATCAATCTGCTGGAACGGCCGACTTCGGGGCATATCTACGTTGACGGAAACGAGATAACGCGCTACCGGGGCAGGCAATTGCTCCAACTCCGCGCAAGCATGGGCATGATATTTCAGCACTTCAGCCTGTTCGCACAGCGCTCCGTGCTGAGAAACGTGACCTTTCCGCTTGAGATACAGCATGAGCCGCGGCGCACCTGCGACTCCCGTGCCCGAGAGCTACTACAGCTCGTGGGCATAGCCGAAAAGGAAGAAGCCTATCCCAGCCAGCTCAGTGGCGGCCAGCAGCAACGGGTGGCCATTGCCCGCGCGCTCGCCAACAAGCCGCGCGTCATGCTCTGCGACGAAGCCACGAGCGCGCTCGACACGGCAACGACGGTCTCCATCCTCAGGCTTCTGCGCAGCATCAACGTCGAGCTGGGAGTCACCATCATCATAATCACCCACTCTCTCGCGGTAACCGAAAGGATCTGCAACAAGATAGCCGTACTCGACAAGGGGCGGCTGGTTGAACAGGGCCCGACCAGAGAGATCCTGCAAAACCCACAGAGCCAGGCAACCCGCGAGTTGCTTGTGGCCGATACCGTCGCGGCCTTTCATGGGGCGGAAGCTGCAGTTGGCCCCGCCTGCAAGGGAGCCTTCCTCTGATGGAAGCCTTACAGACCTTCTTCGAGAACTACGGCGCACTGCTCGGGCGAGGCACGCTCGACACGCTGCTGATGACCTCGATCTCCACCGTTTTTGCCTATGTCCTGGGCATACCCCTCGGCATCCTCGTCACGCTCACCGCTCCTCAGGGGCTTTGGCCTCATCCCGTGTTCAACACGGTACTCGGGTGGATACTCAATATCGGGCGCTCCATCCCGTTCATCATCCTGCTGGTGGCCCTTATCCCGCTCACGCGGTTCCTCGTAGGAACAGCACTCGGCGTGGCCGGTGCCATCGTACCGCTCGTGTTTGCGGCTGCTCCCTTCGTGGGGCGCATGGTGGAGCAGAGCCTGGCGGAGGTGGACGGCGGACTTACGGAGGCGGCCCAGAGTTTTGGGGCTTCGATAGGACAGATAGTGTACAAGGTGCTGTTGAAGGAGAGCGTTCCCTCGCTTATCCGCGGTGCCGCCATCACGTTTATCACCCTGTTTGGCTACTCGGCCATGGCCGGCACGGTGGGAGCGGGAGGCCTGGGCGACATCGCCATCCGATACGGCTACCAGCGCTACCAGGACGACGTCATGATTGCCGCGGTGCTGCTCTGCATCGTCCTCGTGCAGATAGTCCAGAGCATTGGAGACCTCGCCGCACGAAAGATTGACAAACGCAACAGATAAGGACAGACACCAGCCCAAACAACCACGTACGACCACACAAGCGTGCACCAAAGTGCACAACACGACACAGAAAAGAACAGGAGAACCATCATGAACACAAAGAAACTGACAGGCCTGGCACTACTGACCGCTCTCATTGTGAGCCTGACCCTGACCCTGGCACTCGCAGGCTGCGGTGGACAAGGCACCTCGGCCTCGGCAGGCAGTGGCACGGAAGGCAGCGCGGCAGACGGCGGCACAGTCATCAAAGTGGGGGCCTCCCCCGCTCCCCACGCTGAGATCCTCGCGCAGGTCAAGGATATCCTGGCAGGCGAAGGCTACACACTGGAGGTAGTGGAGTATTCCGATTACATCCAGCCCAATGAGGCCCTCTCGGACGGCACGCTGGACGCGAACTATTTTCAGCACATCGCCTATCTGGAAAACTACAACGATGAAAACGGTACCAACCTGGTCTCGGCAGGAGGGGTTCACTTTGAGCCACTGTGCCTCTATCCCGGCAAGACGCTCAGCCTGGACGCCCTGGGAGATGGAGCCGAGATCGCCGTACCGTCAGACCCCACCAACGAGGCGCGCGCGCTGCTCCTGCTTGAAGACGAGGGCCTCATCACGCTCAAGGAGGGCGTTGGACTGGAGGCCACCCCCAATGACATCGCCAGCAACCCCCGGAATATCGTTATAGTCGAGGCAGAGGCCGCTGCGCTGCCGCGCACGCTGGAGGATGTGGACGCGGCGGTTATCAACGGCAACTACGCTATCGGTGCGGGTCTCGACCCTGATACCGCCCTTGCCAGCGAGGATGTTTCGTCTGCCGCCGCCGAGCGCTACGTCAACGTCATTGCGGTGCGGGCGGGCGACGAGGACTCCGACAAGATCAAAGCGCTCGTCAAGGCCCTGCAAAGCACCACGGTCAAGACCTATATCGAGCAGACCTACAACGGAGCGGTGCTCTTCGTTTCATAGGCGCCAGTCTCTCCAACGCTGTCCGATTCGCAATCGGCGCACCAAAAACACCGGTGCTCGCAACAGACGTGGCACCGGTGTTGTGCGCCCCGGGCAGGGATGCTCCGGAGAAGAAACCATCCCCTATCCCCTGTCATCGCCTTCCGCCTCCCTGGCCCAGGAACTCGTGCAGGGTGCTGTAGACGATGGCGACATCGACAGGCTTGGCCAGATGCCTGTTCATGCCGCTGGCCAGCGCCTTTTCCACGTCCTCATTAAAGGCGTTTGCCGTCATGGCGATGATGGGCACGGTGAGGGCATCCTCGCGGGGCAACTGTCGTATCGCACGGGCGGCTTCATGGCCGTTCATAAGGGGCATTTGAATGTCCATGAGCACGGCATCGTAGTAGCCCACCGGCGAGGCTTCAAACCGCTCAACGGCCTCCCTGCCGTTCTCCGCGTCCTCGAGTAGCACGCCGCTGTCTGCGAGCAACTCCCTGAGGATGACCCGGTTGACCTCGACATCCTCTGCCAGGAGCAGTCTCCTGCCCTCAAAATCCGGAGTCTCCCGCGCATACTCGGGGAGCTGCGGGAGTTGGGCCTTTGCAAAGGTCGCGACGAAGAAGAACCGTGAGCCCTCCCCCAGACGGCTCTGAACCTTGATCTCGCCACCCATCTTCTGCACCATGGTCTGGCTGATGGCGAGGCCGAGCCCGGTGCCGCCGTAGCGTACCGATATGCTGTCCTCGGTTTGCGAGAAGGGCGTGAAGAGGCGCGAACACTGCTCTTCGGTCATGCCGATACCCGTGTCCTGTACTGCAAACTCCAGCGTAATGTCCCGATCAGATTCGCGCACGGTCTGCACGGTAAAACTCACGTGCCCGTGGGCATCGGTGAACTTGACCGCATTGCCCAGCAGGTTGATGAGCACCTGTTTGAGGCGCAGCTTGTCGCCCTCCACACCGGTGTCTACGCCTTCGTCAAAGGTGGCGACAAAGCCTATGTGCTTTTCCGTACAGCGCTGCGTGAATATCTCCTCCACCTCACGCATGGCCACCAGCAGCGCAAAGGGCTCAGTGACAAGCGTGAACTTGCCCGACTCTATCTTGGCCATGTCCAGAATGTCGTTGAGCACCCCGAGCAGATGGTCGGAGGCCGCGATAATACTGTTGTTGGCCTTTCGGGCCTTTTCCGGCACGCCGGCAACCTGCCTGCTTATCTGCGCCATGCCGATGATGGCGTTGAGCGGCGTGCGGATCTCATGGCTCATATTGGAGAGAAAGTCGCCCTTTGCCTTTGAGGCCTGCTGGGCAACCTCGGTCTGCACCTCCAGTTCGCGGGTACGCTGGTGGACGAGGGCCTGGAGCCTCCGGGCAGAATTGTGACGGCGGTACAGCATGATGAGCAGCAGCGCCAACACGGTGATGAGCAGCAGGGTGAGTCCAATCAGAAAGGGCTGCTGCTCGCGGGCCAGCTTGTCGCGATAGTCAAAGACACGATACAGCCAACCGCTTGCGATGGTCTCGGTGTCCACCAACTCCTGGGCCTTGCCGATTATGGAACAGAGCTCTTCCTCGCCCACGGCCAGGCCAAAACGGGATTCGTAGACATTGTCGAAGAGGATGTTGACCTTAAAGCCCGGTCGTTCATGGTAATTGGTCATGCTCAGCATGGAGTCGCGGGTGGCCATGACAAAGTCGACGTCGCCCGTTTCCAGGGCCTGGTAGCAGGCATCGCTTGTGGCATAGAGCCTCGTGTACTGATGATTGGGGAACCACTTCTCAAACATCTCCAGGTAGACCGAACCCTCTATGATACCCACGCGGGAGTACCAGATCTGGTTGACCTCGATGTTTGCCTTGCCGGAAAGGGAGATGAGCGCATAGTTGTCCATGCTGTATGAGCTTGCAGGCCAGAGAAAATGACCCTGCCGTTCAAGCGAGGGAACCAGCTCGGTGGTCAGGGCCACTTCTCCCTCTTCCAGCTGCCGCAGCAGTTCTGTCCAGGTGGTGTCCGGCTCATTGCGTATGGCAAACCGCAGTCCGGTGAGACGCTCTATCTCTGCCAGCACGTCGTGGGCGATGCCCTGCCACTCCTTCTCTTCCGTGTTGTAGAAGCTGATGGGATAGTTGTCCGGCTCGGCGGTGATGGGTATGCCCTCAACTCCGCCTGCCGTAGCTTCGCCGTTCTGCTGGTTTCTGGCCAGCCAGGCCTTTTCTTCGTCGCTCAACTGGAGGTACAGCTTGTGTTGCAAATACTCCTGCTCCCCCTGGTTGTATAACTCGGTAAGCTGGTACAGAGCACCCTGCTCGAGATACTTCTGCACAACCGAGATGATGGGTGCGAGTTCGGCATGGGGGGTGGCAAGGGATACCGGTGTGTAAATCAGGGGAAAATAATCCCGCGCAACGATGTCCGGGTACTCATCGAGCGCGGCCTCTGCCACTCCCTCCGCAAAGAAGGCGTCTATGCTGCCGTTGCGCAACAGCGTGGCGACTTCGTCGGAGTTCTGCACGAAGCGCGCGTCAAAGTCGTATTCTGAACTCTCCTCAACCAGGCCTTTTGTGGTTGTGCCCTCCAGGAAGCCGTAGCGGAGCGTTCGCTCAGCCGCGATTTCTGAGAACCTGGGGCTGTCCGCGAGCCGAAAGGTTCTGATGAACCGCTCCGCTATGGCGTCCGTCATGAAGTAGGTTTCGCGGCGCTCGTCTGTTGCCGTGAGCTCATTGGTAAAATCGAATCTGTGGCTGGCAAGACCTGCCATCAAGTCGTCCCACGCTGCCAATTCCGGGTTAAACGGTATGCCGAACAGATCGGTGAGCCAGTTGCACAGGAGCTTGGAATAGCCGCCCACGCTGCCATCGGTAGCTATGAACGCTTCTGTCGTAGCCAGCTGGGCGAGCGTGAACGCGCTCTGACTCGACCGCAAACGCTCTATGGCATCGATTTCTTCCTGCGAAACCCCGGGGATGTCCGTATAGCTTGCGTAGACCGGGTACTCCTCAACCTGAACAGCGGCGTTGTCCGGAGAACACCCGGCGCACAGGCTCACGGTGAGCATACCGGCGAGGCACAGTGCGAGACCTTTTTTGAGCATACTCGTCTCAGACACTGCCGTACCTCATGCCACTTCTGAATTGCTTCACCTCAGACCACCTTATCAGGCTCACGTGCGCTGCCCACACCTGTTGGCTCGTTGCGGAATTGTGTCAGATTATAGGCGAAAAGTGAATTGCATGCCAGGGATAGCGGGCGCAGGTCGCAACGGCAAGGCCTGTTTGAGCTATACTGGAAGCATGCAGGATACCCTGGCACATAAGGAGGCGGCCCTCAGGGAGTTTTTGGAAGGCTGCGACGGCATCGCGGTGGCCTTGAGCGGTGGCGTGGACTCTACGCTTCTCATGGATGTGGCGCATGAGGTTCTGGGGCCGCGGGCCCTGGCGCTCACCGCCTGCACGGCGAGTTTTCCCGAGCGCGAGCGGCTGGCCGTGCGTGCCTTCTGCGAGGAGCGGGGGATTCGCCAGATTGAGGTGGACAGTGGGGAGTTTTCCGTGCCCGGCTTTACCGAAAACCCGCCGGATCGCTGCTATCACTGCAAACGCGCGCTGTTCAGCACGCTGCTTCCGCTTGCTGCGGCAGAAGGCATCTCCGTGCTGGCAGAGGGATCCAATCTCGACGACGAACAGGACTACCGACCGGGCCTTGCCGCCCTCGGCGAGCTGGACATAGTCTCACCCCTGAAGCGTGCCGGCTTTACCAAGGGCGACATTCGCGCGCTCTCCCGGGAGCGTGGCCTCGCCACCTGGGATAAGCCCGCGTGCGCCTGCCTGGCCTCCCGCGTGCCGTATGGCACCGAGATATCCCCCGAACTCCTGCTCCGCATAGACCGGGCCGAACAGTGCCTGCTCGACACCGGGATCAGACAGGTGAGAGTGCGTGTCCACGACGATCTCGCTCGCATTGAGGTAGCCGAGGGCGACGTGCCGCTGTTTGCCAGCGAGGGGTTCCGTCATGGCGTTACCGCCTGCCTGCAGGAACTGGGATTCACCTACGTAACCCTCGACCTGATGGGCTATCGCACGGGCTCGCTGACCCGGGCTTTGTGAAGGGGGACAGGGGGGCGGGGACACAGGGGGCCGGGGCAAACTGTGTCCCTTTGGCAGAGAAGCCTGTTGAGTGGTCCTACTGCCTGCTTGCCAAAGGGGGACAGTTTGCCCCGGCCCCCAGTGTCCCCCTCCCCCCGTACCCCATTCGTCCCCCATAGATATACATGAGTTAGTGGGGGGAGTGGGTAAAGCTCGTAAAGCCCTTCTCCTCCACCAGGCCAAAATCCTCGATTCTGACCCCGCCATATCCCGGGAGGTACACACCCGGCTCCACGGTGACAACATTGCCCGCAACCAGAGCCGTGGTGTTCTTTGGCGAGAGCGCGGGGGCCTCATGCACGTCGATGCCCACGCCGTGGCCGAGTGAATGGGTGAATCGCTCATCCAGGCCTTCCGTCTTGAGCACCGTGCGCGCGCTCTCGTAGGCCTGTCCGCCGGTCTTGCCCGCCCTGATGCCTGCCTTGGCCTCGGTCTGCGCGGCAAGCACCGCGTCGTATATCCGGCGCTGCTCATCCGTTGCCTCGCCCATAACAAGGGTTCGCGTCATATCGGCGCAGTAATCCCTGTACCGCGCCCCAAAATCGAGGATGAGAAAATCGCCTGTCCGCAAGGTCCGGCCCGTGGGACGGGCATGGGGAACAGCAGCGTTGGGTCCGGAGGCAGCGATGGTGGGGAAGGCAAGGCCCTCGGCACCCTTATCCCTCAGGATGAAGTCCAGGCGATTGGCTACCTCCTGCTCCCTCATGCCGCAGCTTATCCAGCTGAGCAGCTCGGCAAAGGCGGCATCGGTGATGGCCTGGGCCCGGCGTAGCAGTTTTATCTCTTCCTCATCTTTAACGGCACGAAGATCCTCAAACACCCGCTTGACTTCCACCAGCCTGACCGTCGTCTGAGACAGCTCTTTTTTGAGCGCCTTGAACTGGTTCAGGCGGATGTTTGACTCGTACCCCAGACGCAGGCCCTGCTGAGCGTATCGGGCCAGCGTTTGCCGAGCAAATTCAAAGTGGTCGGGTGTTTTGGTGTTGATCTGCCAGAGACCCTCCGTGTTTTTGGCCTGCAGGGCTTCGGCGTAGCGCGCATCGGTGTGGATATACGCCTTCTTCGCCGTAATCAGCGCGAGATGTGCCGGTTCATCATCAAAGACCTCCTGCCAGGCGCTCAGCCAACGCAGATTGGCCGGATTCAGGGTGAGCAGGGCATCGAGCCTGAGCTCGCGCATGCGCGCGCGGAGCTGTTTCAAGCGGTTGCGCGCATAATCGGATTGCGTTCGTCCTTGTGCCATGTCAGTGCCGCGCTCAGCGCTTCTCCACGAGATCCATCAAAAAATCCAGCGCCTCTTTGTAGGAATCCAGATGCCTGCCCATGAACTGGGCCGCACAGACCTCTGCGATAATCGAATGCTGCCCGGCCTCCTTCCCCCGGCTCACATCCTCCAGATGCACCTCCACCACGGGCAGCCCGGCGTGCTCCACTGCGTCGTGCAGGGCTACGGAATAGTAGCAGAGCGCAGAGGGATTGAACAGGAGGCCGTCGTATTGCAGGGCGGCCTTCTGCACCAGGTCGATAAGCTGGCCTTCATGATTGGTCTGATAAAAGACCAGCTCCAGGTCCTCGCGGATCTCTGTGCCGTAGCGTGCCAGCGCCTTATTCAGCTCCGTGAGCGTCATCTCGCCCGTAGGCGCCGCACCCGTATAGCCCAGCATGTTAAGGTTGGGGCCATTCAGTACCAGCAGCTTCATAGCATTCCTCGCTTCCCTCTGTTTCACTCAAACCCCTGCCCAGCTTCTCTCACGCATCAACGAGCTTCTTCTCCAGCAGGCGAAAGATCCTCGTATACCACAGGTCGGTGGTGGAGAGCGGCTCCACCTGTATGCAGGGAATGACGCACAGGCGGGCACCCAGTATGTCGGTGAAGGCATGATCGCCCACGGCAACGGTGTTTGCGCGGTGCGCGCCGATCTTTGCGAGGGCCTTGACATAGGCCACCGGAAGCGGCTTCATCGCCCGGTAGACTATCGGCATGTCGAGCGCCTTCGCATAGTCGCAGGTCGTCCGATGCCAGTTATTGGAGAGCAGGCAGCAGGCAATACCCGCCGCTTTCATGGTTTTGGCCCAGGCGAGCACGGAGCTACTCAGCTCACCGGTTGCCCTTGATACCAGCGTATTGTCCACATCGAGCAACAGGGCGGTAAAGCCCCTGCTCCGGAGGAACTCCGGGCTTATATCCTCGACCCTGGCGAGCCGTACATCGGCCGTTAACAGTTCCATGGCTACTCGATTCCAAAGATACGCTCGTACTCGGCCTTGGCGGCCTCGAACTCCTCGCTGCTAGCGCAAAAGGTGTGAAAGCCCTCAACCGAGGTGAGCACGTAATAGTAGTAGTCGCTCTCCTCGGGATGCGCGGCGGCTTCCATCGACTCGATGCTCGGAGAGCAGATGGGTCCGGCCGGCAACTCGTCAACAAGATAGGTGTTATAGGGGCTGTCCACCTCAAGGTCCTCGTAGCTCACGCCCCTGCCGCCGTAGGCCGCGCCCAGCGCGTAGACCACGGTCGCGTCTATCTGGAGCCTCATCCCGTCGCGCAGGCGGTTGTAGATGACCGAGGATATGAGGGGGCGCTCCGCGGCAACGGCGGTCTCCTTCTCTATGAGCGAGGCCATGGTAACGACATGAAACAGATTCATGCCATGCTCCCCGGCGTAGGCCAGGCTCAGGCCGGCTGTTTCCAGAGCGAACTGATCGAGCATGACCCGCACAACATAGTCCGCGTTGGAACCCGTGGGTATGGTGTAGGTCTTGGGATAGAGAAAGCCTTCGAGGGAGTTGTTGTAGACGCCGTCGAGGAAGGGGTACTCGCCCACATACTCAGAGGCCGCAGAGGTCCGTGCGAGGAACTCAGCGGCGGGTATGGCACAGGCGTCCTGCACGGCTGCCGCCGTCTGCTCCACCGTAAGGCCCTCGGGCACGGTGAGCCGGTAGCCATCGGATGCAGGCCCTGAGGCCAACAGGCTGATGAGCGTGGTGGTATCCATGAGGGTCGAAAGCTCGTAGGTGCCGGGCTTGAGGCTCTGTTCGGCGCCCAGGTTCCGCACCTCCCTGGTAAAGCTGAGCGTGTCGCTGATGACGTTCTTCTGTTTGAGGATGCCTGCTATCTCATCGGTGGTTGCCCCATCGGGGATGGTGACGGTAACGGCGACTCCCGGCTCGACCTCCACCGGGGTAAACAGCGTGCTGAGCGCCAGAAAGCCGGCGGCAGCCAGGGCCAGCAGCACCACGACGAGAGGGATGACGATGAGCAGGGTCCTGGACCTGGAGTGGCGACGCCGGCTGCCCGTCTCATGCACGGCCTCATGGTGTTTGAAGGCATGCGGTGTGGCCGCGCGGGCTTTGGCGCCAGCCAGGTCGGAGCTTTGGCGGGCACGGCGCGGATGCTCGGACTGCACCGGCGGTAAGCTGCTTATGATCGACCTTTCAGGCTCGGAGCCGTCTGCCGTAGTACCCTTCTCAGCCTGTTGTCTGTTCGGTGCCGGATGCTCCTCGGACGAATTGTCCTCCGGGGTGGGGCGGGAATGCTTGCCGCGATAACTTGCCATTATCAGTAATCCTTGTCCAGTTCTCTTGCAGGTCGTATGCGAACGAAGAAGCCGCATTGCCCAACTGCCCAACAAAGCTGCTGCCATCCACAGGGCCTGATGCTCAGGGAAAAGCCGCCTATACGGTCTCCCTCTGGAGAGACGACATGCCGTCGAGCCAGGTCTGTAATAAGATGCCGGCGGCTATTTTATCAGTTCTTCCCCGCATGTCCCTCTCGTTGTAACCCATCTGTCTCAGAACGCTCCTCGCTTCAACACTGGAGAGGCGTTCGTCGGCTAACTCGACGGGGAGGCCATAGAGCTGTTCGAGTTGCCGTGCCTGGCTCTGGATACGCCGGGCCTGCGTGTGCTCGGAGCCATCGAGCGAGAGGGGCAGGCCAACTATCAGGCGCTCGACGCTGTAATCTGCCAGAAGCCGCCTGAAGGAGGGTGCCTTGCTCAGGATCTCGTGCGTGGGCACGACCCTCAGAGGGTGAGCTATCCTGAGTGCGGGGTCGCTGACGGCAACGCCCGTGCGCTTTTCGCCCAGATCGAGGGCCATGACGCTCATGGCTCAGCGCTCACAGGCTCGACGCTCCCAGCATATCGCGGGCAAGGGTGAGGGCGGCATCCAGGCCCTGGGCGTCCTTACCTCCTGCCTGTGCCATGGACGGCTTTCCGCCGCCTCTGCCGCCTATGAGGGGGGCAAGCTCGCGGATAAGCGCTCCCGCGTCAAAACCGGCCGCAACCGCCCTGGTGGTAGCGGCAGCCAGGAGAGAAGGCATGCCGTTTGGGCCGAGGCTCGCCAGTACCACGGCAGAGGAGTCGCCGAGTCTTTGGCGCAGGAAGTCCGCCGCCTCGCGCAACTGGCCGCCGTCGAGACCGTCCTGGCGCAGGACGAGCAGCTGGTAACCCGGGTCGTTCCCCGTATCACCGCCCAGCTGCACGGCTTCTCCGAGATGCTCGGAGAGCTGGTCTGTGGCCGCACCCGAGCTGAGACGCGCCAACTCCGCCTCCAGCGTGCGCAGCTGTTGCAACTGTGCCTCGACGCGGATGGATACCTCATCGGGTGTGGTCTTGAGGAGCGCCGCCGCCCGGCCGAGCTCGTCCTCGGCCCGCTTGTAACGGTCGAGGGCGTCAAAGGAAGTCACCGCCTCGATGCGACGCAGGCTGGCACCAACGGACGACTCGCCCACTATCTTGAAGAGCCCTATCTGTGCCGTGTGGGAAACATGGGTGCCCCCGCAGAGTTCACGGGAATGGGGTCCGGCCTCAAGCACCCGCACCCGTTCACCATACTTCTCGCCAAACAGCGCGGTAACGCCGCTGGCCCGGGCCTCATCCAGCGAGGTCTCAAAGGAGCTGACCGTGCCATCCTCCATGATGAGCGTGTTAACCAGTTGCTCCACGGCAGCAAGCTGCTCGTGCGACAGTGGTTCAAAATGCGTGAAGTCAAAGCGGAGTCGTTCCGGGGCCACCAACGAACCGGCCTGCTTGATGTGCTCGCCGAGCACCTCTTGCAGCGCATGGTGCAGGAGATGGGTGGCCGTGTGATTACGCTCTATGCGCTCGCGCCTGAGGCTGTCGATGGCCGCGCGCACCGTGTTGCCAACGCTGAGGCTCCCGTCTATGTGGCCGAGGTGTACGACAAGGCCGCCCGCACGCAGCTGGGTATCCTCAACGGTAAAGACCCCTGCCGGTGCCTCTGCCTTGGATGTTTCGGAGTCCTCTCCCGACAGGATAAGGCCGGTGTCGCCGAGTTGTCCACCCTTCTCCGCGTAGAAGGGGCTCTGGTCGAGCACGAGTTCGGCTGCCTGGCCATCGTGGATTTCTGCAACGCTCTGTCCCTCCACGATGAGCGCGATGACTTCCGCGGTGGTCTCTGTATGGGTATAGCCGGTAAAGTCCGTGGGGCCGTGCTCGTTAAGGAGGGTTTCGTAGAGATCGTCGCCCGTGCTCCAGGCCTCTCCCTTCGCGTGCGCGCGACCCTGCGCCTGCTGCTCGTGCATGAGCTCGTCAAAGCCCGCGCGGTCCACCGCTATGCCCTGCTCCCCGGCAATCTCAACGGTCAGGTCAAGAGGGAAGCCAAACCGGTCATGCAGCTCAAAGGCCACCGCGCCACTGAGCGTGTCCCCGTGCTGGAGGCTGTCGAGATGCTCATCCAGGAAGCCCTGGCCGTGCTGGAGGGTCAGGGCAAAGCGTTCTTCCTCTGCGTGTGCGATGCGCTGTATGAGCGCACGGTTCTCGGCAATCTCCGGGTAGCTGCCGCCCATCTCGGCTATGACCACGTCGATGAACTCGCCGAGGAAGGGCCCCTCGATGCCCAGAAGCAGGCCATGTCTGAGCGCCCGGCGCAGCAGGCGGCGCAGCACATAGCCACGGCCTTCATTGGCGGGTAGAACGCCGTCGCCTATCAGGAAGGTCAGGGCACGGGAGTGATCGGCGAGGATGCGCAGGGAGAGGTCCCGTGCCAGCTGCTCTGCGTTCTGAGCGGCGGCCTCGTCGCTGCTTGCAGAGGCAAAGCTGTCGGTGTAGTGCTGTCCGCTGAGACGCTCCCCCACCGCAATAAGCCCGCGCAGCAGGTCGGTCTCGTAGTTGGACTGCACACCCTGCAGCAGGGCGGCCGTACGCTCCAGGCCCAGGCCGGTGTCGATATTCTTTGTGGGAAGATCGATGAGCCGCCCGTCCTCCTGCAGGTCGTACTGGGTAAAGACGAGATTCCAGAACTCGATGTAGCGGTCGCAGTCGCAGCCAGGTGCGCAGTCCGCTCTGCCACAGCCCAACTCCGGGCCCTGATCGTAGTACAGCTCGCTGCACGGGCCACAGGGCCCGGTGCTGCCGGCCACCCAGAAATTGTCCTCCTTGCCGAGCCTCGTGATGTGGCTTCTGTCCACACCCAGGCTCTCCCAGATGCCAAAGGTCTCATCGTCATCCACGTAGACGGTATAGTAGAGCCGTTCCGTCGCAAAACCCAGCACCTCGGTGGCAAACTCCTGGGCCCAGGCGCACATCTGCTGCTTGAAGTAGCTGCCAAAGGCGAAGTTGCCCAGCATCTCAAAGAAGCTGAGGTGCCTGCCCGTGGTGCCGATGATATCGATGTCGGTGGTGCGCACACACTTCTGCACGGTGGTCGTGCCGATGTAGGGCGCCTCAAGCTGCTTCTGCTGCAGGAAATAGGGCTTGAACTGCACCATTCCGGCACTGGTGAGCAACAGGGACGGGTCGTCCGGTATGAGGGAGGAAGAGGGCATGCGTTTGCAGCCCTTGGACTCAAAAAAAGCCAGGTACTTCTCCCGTAGTTCTGCAGTACGCATAATCTGGTCCTCGGAGAGCCTTTCCTTATGTCTGCTTAGGCGGATCTGTCTGGATGGGTGCAGCGTCTTTGGCGTCTTTGGCCTCTTTGCTGCCCGTTGCTGTCGCGCTCTCGGTGGCTGCGCTGTCCCAGGTGTCAGTGGTTGCCGCCTCGCCAGTCGGATCTGCTGTTTTTTCCGGTGTTCCTGCGGTGCTCCCCGGGACCTTCTTCCCACCCAGGAGCATTTGGAGCAGCCTCGTCGGCAGGCCCTTGCGGAGCGAATCGACCTCGGGGTTGACATCTGAGGAAGGGTGCCCCTTGAACAGGGCGCCATCCTCACTGATGAGCTGGCGTCCGGTCGTCTTCTCAAAGTAGTAGACAAAAATCGCCTTGACTGCCGAGGTCAGCGGTACCGCACAGAGCATGCCGAAGATACCGCCGAGGGCGGCGCCTACAAAGATGACCACCAAAATAACAGCGGGATGCAGCTCGACGCTCCCGCCCATGACCCGGGGGTAGATGAGGTTGTCGTTGAGCATCTGTGCGACTATGGTGAGCACCAGCGCCAGAATGCCGGTGAGCGGCGAGACGAAGAGGCCTATGATACCGGCGAGTATCCATGCGACGGCTGGCCCGATGAAGGGAACAAAGACCATGAGCCCCGTAAAGAGGGCCATGACCGCCGGATACGGCAGGCCGATGGCCGTGTAGGCGATGAAGGCCAGCGTGCCCGTACAGAGACACGACACCACCATGCCCCGCAAGTAGCCACCGAGGGAGCGGGAGAAGGCGGCAGCTATGACATGGACATCCTCGGTGTAGCGGGGCCCGACTATCTTGTAGACCTCAGCGCTGAACCGGGGCAGATCGATGAGTATCCAGAATCCCACCACAAGCGAGACACCGGCAACAAGAAAGAAGGTGGAGATGGTTGAGGCCGTAGTCACGACGGCGTTGGCACTGTCAGAGGCCATGGAGCTGGCCCATTTTGCCATCTCGCTCCCAATGGTACTGACCACGTCCTGGATGCCGGACTCCTGGAGAATCGAGCTTATCTGAGAAAAGGCCTGAGAGAAGTAGTTGCTCGCGTCCTGGATGTACTGGGGCAGCATACCCACAAAGCTGACGAACTGCTCCATGATAACCGGGATGAATACCAGGGCTATGGCGGCGATGACCAATATGGCCACGATATACATGATGACGGCGCCGAGGATGCGGGGCACGCCCTTGCGTTCCAGAAAGGCCACGGGTGTATGGAGGACAAACACCAGGAAGGCGGAGAACAATATGATGGAGATGGGCGTCCAGATCTGCCCGATGACCCAGAGCGCCGCCACGACTATCAGCGTTATGCCGATGACGGTAAAGGTCAGATAGAAGCGTCGTCTGGTGGTTGTTATCGTGTCGTGAGTGTGAGCCACGTGTGTTCCCCGGTTCATCCTGTTCGCTGATGTGTATGATGCGTCGCGCTGTGCCTTCTCAGCGTCTACTCGGCGCGCCTGCCCTCTTTGACGCTTTCGTCGTCGGTATAAAAGAGGTAGAAACCCTCCTGCGCCACAGGCGTGGAGCCGGGGCCAGGCGGTGTCTGAAGGTCGTCGTCCGGCTCAAAGTCGGGCGTGTAGCCTACCTGCACGGAGCTGCTCGGCTGTGCCCCGGACAAGGGCGGTACAGCGGGCTCCTGCTGGGTCACCGGCTCCGGTGTGTGTGCCGGCGTCGGTGGTACTGCCGCTCCGGCGACAGGTTCAGGGGCAGCATAGGGAGCAGCGTCAGGAGCAGGCCCGGCAACCGCTACGCTAGCAGGGGGTGGCTCGGGAGCTGCAACCGGCTCAGCCGCGGGTTCGGGAGCGGGGGAAGCTACGGGAACGGGAGAAGGCTCGGGAGAAACCGCAGCCGCAGGAGCTTCTGCAGCGTCGGCCTGCCTGGGCGTGCTGCTCTTTTCAGCCGAACGATTGACGACCTTCTCAGCCTTCCGCTTTTCCCTGGAGGAGCCAAAGAGGTCACGAACCTTGTCCGTAGCGGCGGTGAGCAGATTGAGCGGCGCATCCGTTATCTCGGCCACCTTGTCCACGGCGTCCGTGGCGGTGGAGGTTATCTCGGAGATGTCCGCGAGGATGGTGTCGGCACGCATTATCTCCAGATTGACGGCGTCCACCGTCAATGAGACACGCTCCATGAGCGGGTCCACCCGCTTGAGCGCCGGCTGTAAGTCTTCCAGCATCTTGTTGGCCGAGCTGATGGTCGGCTGAATATCGTCGATGGTCCGGTTGATCTTGCGCACCGTGCCAACAACGTGAATGACCAGCACAATGAGCGCGACCACAAGGACTATGGCAACTATGATGAGCACGAGTATCGCTGTGTCATTCATCGCGGCTCCCTTCCCGAGGTAATCTGTTGCTTCCCATCATAGCACAGGATGTGCCCAGGGCCCCCAGCGTATCGCAGCCGCTTGGGAAATCTGCCCCCGGCCCGCCTCACCCTTCTTCCTGCGTGATTCCCGGCTTGTCGGCTGCGCGCTGCTCGGTGCGCCATGCCTCCCAGCCGCGCTCGCCGGGTTTGTAGAAGCAGCCCGCCTCCAGGCCATCCGGCAGGTACTGCTGCTCCACGTAGCCAGAGGGTTGCAGATGGGGGTACTGGTAGGCGCCGTAGTTCTCGGAGCCAGGTCTGTGGCGGTCGCGGAGATGATTGGGCACCTGCCTGAGCGGCCCCTTGGCTACTTCGGAAAACGCCCTTTCAACGGCCATATAGGAGGCGTTGGACTTGGGGGCAAGCGCCATGTAGACCGCGGCCTGCGCCAGGTTGATGCGACACTCCGGAAGCCCGATACGTTCTACGGCGGCAAAGGCGGCATGGGCTATGAGCAGGGCCTGGGGGTCGGCATTGCCCACATCCTCCGAGGCAAAAATCATGATGCGGCGGGCGATGAACTTGGGATCCTCCCCGCCGTCCAACATGCGCGCAAGCCAGTAGGCTACGGCATCGGGGTCGGAACCACGCATGCTCTTGATAAAGGCGCTGATGACGTCGTAGTGCAGGTCACCCTTCTTGTCGTAGGGCAAGGTGGTGCGCGGGGCGGCCTCCATCACGTCACCGAGTTCTATGGTGATGGCTTGGTTCGCATCCGGCTCGGCGCGATTGGCGGCCATATCCGCGGCCAGCTCCAAGGTGGTGAGCGCGCTCCGTGCGTCACCCCCGGCCATGGTTATCATGGCATTGCGCGCTTCATCGCTCACGGCAAAGGCGCTCGCAAGGCCCCGCTCGTCAACAAGAGCACGGTTGATGATGGTCGCGATGTCCTCGTTGGTAAGCACCGTGAACTCAATGACCCTCGAGCGGCTGATAAGCGCGGAGTTGACCTCAAAGGCCGGGTTCTCGGTAGTCGCGCCGATGAGGATGACCACCCGGTCTTCCACCGCGTGCAGAAGCGCGTCCTGTTGCGAGCGGGAGAAGCGGTGTATCTCATCCACAAAGAGGATGGTCTTCCTGTTATGGTGCGTCAGCCGCGCCGCCGCCTCGTCGATTACTCTCCGTAAATCGCTGACCCCGCCGCTGATAGCACTGACCTCGGTAAAATGTGCCTTGGTCTGGGCGGCGATGACCCGGGCGAGCGTCGTCTTTCCGGTGCCGGCCGGCCCAAAGAGTATGACGGAGGAGAGGCTGTCGCCCTCTATGGCATTGCGGAGCCAACTCCCCTGCCCCAGAACCTCACTCTGCCCTCTGATCTCATCAAGCGTGCGCGGCCGCATCCGAACCGCCAGCGGCGCCACGCTGTCGAGGGCATCCCTCTCAACTTCTGTAAAAAGCGTATCCATGGCTCAATTATAGCCGCTTTGTGGTGGGGTGAGTCCGTGCAAGCCTCACTCGTGAGCCGGCGGGATGAACCCACCTATCAAAAGGTGGGGTGCCCGCGCCACTGCTTCCAGCTTTCGCTACCGTATAGGGGAATACCTGTCCACAGCAGTATCTGGGCTCCCTATTCATGCATGTCGGTCCATCGAACAGGCCGGCTCAGAATGAGGCTCCTCTATTCTAGCGTTTCTTAAATCGAGATTGCAAGCAGAGCTTTGCAAACCCTCAGGCTCCTTTACCTTTGGGTTATACGTCACACCCTTTTGCGAGCGAGCGGCTTACCCCCCTCTTTTGTCATTGCGAGGAGCGCTTAGCGCGACGCGGCAATCCAGTCCTTGTACAGTGCCTCTGGGTGGTCAGTTTTTTACCACTTCCCTTGTTTCAAGAACTGGATTGCCGCGCTCGCCTTGCTCGCTCGCAATGACAAAGAAGGGTGAGAAGAACTGGATTGCCGGTAGCACTTACTTTGCCTTTGCGTCGAGTAGCAGCACCTGCCCAGTTCTCAGGCAAAGTAAGTGCTACCTCGCTCGCAATGACAGAGGGGGGGCTGGACAACCTTGACGTGGAGCTCAGAGTCTGACCCAGGTGATCTCCTCCAGGGTGTCGAGACTGAATACGCCTATGTTGTCTCCATTGACCAGGTAGAGGTAGTCGTCAAGGTAGAGTGCCCTGGCCGGTTCGTACTCCTCCGGCAGCTCTATGGCAGCCCGCTCGAAGAAGCCGGTATCCCTGTCGTAGCCGTAGATCAGGTAGTAAGACAGCGATTCATAGCGGTAGAGTACGTCGGAACTGTCGTAGCGCATCTCTGTCTCGACAGAAAAACCGATGAGGTTCTTCTCCGCGTCAATCAGCACGGCCTTGTGGTTGTTGAGGGCCTCGCTGTAAGAGGCATCGACGAGCTGCTTGTCGGCCTCACGCACCGCAAAGGGGTCGCTCACGTCAAACACTGCGAGCTTGAGGTATCCCGTCATCGCTCCGGAACTGGAGGCGTCCTGCCCCAGGCCCAGGAGCAGACCATCGGCATAGGGATGCAGGTACTGGCTGAATCCCGGTATCTTGAGCGCGTCCATGACCCGGGGGTTTTGAGGGTCGGAGAGGTCGAGGCTGAAGAGCGGGTCGGTCTCCCGGAAGGTGACCATATACCCCACGTCGCCGGTAAACCGCGCACTGTAGATGCGCTCGCCGGGAGCCAGATCCTCTATGCTGCCCGTGAGCCTGAGGCTGCTGTCAAAGATGAGCAGGCTGTTGCTGGTAGTACTGCCGCTCCAGAATCTCTCCCCGTCGTCTCCCCTGCCAGAGGGCTCGTACCGATCCTCGATAACGGTCGCTGCCACGCGGAGGTATCCCCGGTATTCGTCGAGTGAGAACTGGTTGAGGAGTGTGCCTTCAAAGCTCGTGCTCGCGGCGACGTCCAGGGAGCCCTGATTAAGCGCGACTCGAGTGATATGCGTCAGAGCAGAACCGTAGTCGTAGATCGCAGCCGCGAGGAAGAGATTGTCCGCGTTCATATACACGGTATCGGTGGAGCCGAGGACAGAGATCTCGCTCTCGCGCTCGGCGCTGTCCACGGCAATGGCAGTAAGCACGGTGTAGGCGGCACGTTCAAAGTCCGGCAGGATGCGGATATCCTCAACAGCAAAGGGCTCCGCCGTGGCCGAATCGTCGTGCAGCTCAGCCATATCCACGCTGGTATAGAGATTGGGCACGAAGCTTGCCGGGTCTCCCGGTTCGCAGCTGTTGCTGTAGATCCAATGCACGCTCGCCACATAGAGTATGCCGTCCACGAGCCGCGAGGTGTTGAGGTACCCGTCCTGGGCGAGGACATTCAGAAGCTCGGGATTTGAAGGGTCGCTCACCTCATAGATGGCAACGGCGGCAAGGCTTGTCTCCACAAAATAACCGGAGGAGCTCGCAGACTCGTCATCCGTATTCCCATGGAAGAGCACCACCAGCCGGCCCTCGTTGACATACAGGTCTTCCACCGAGCTGCTCCCCATACTGATGCGGGCCAGTTCCTCTGTGTCCCTGCCGTCGGCGCGCGTGATGAGTATCTCGTTGTAGCGTGTGGAAAGCGAATAGATATGTTTGCCGTCGGTCTTGACGATGTCCGCCTCGTCAACCCCCTCCACCTGTGTGTTGGTCTGCGAGTAGCTTCCGGAGGTCTCATCTGCGCCGGTCGCGGTGGCCTCTGCACGGAGCTGGGGTGTTCCGGATTCGAAGACCTCTGCACGGGCCGAGTCCGCGGAAGGCGCCTCAGCCGAGTCCGATCCCCCGCCTTCCGCGTTGAGGAGCGGAGCTACATCGGTGCTGACTACACCCTCACCCACAGACCCGAAGGCCTGCGCCTGAAGCGAGGCATAGATGTCGTCGTAGGAGCCGGGTGTGATGATCCCGTCTGCGGCGATAACGCCTGAGGTCAGGACCGGCGAACTCGTTGACTGATAGACGGCGACGCTCCCGACGATAACAAGCACCGCGGCTGCGGCGGCGGCGGCTGTGCCTATGAAACCGATGACACGCCCACGGCGGCGCTTCTTCGTGCGGGGTGTGTGTGTTCGGGGCACCGGGGCGGGAGAGACAGGCGCACCCTGTGGCGCAACAGTCATCGTGGCTGCTACGGGTTGCGCCGCGGACTGCGCCCCTTCGGCCCGCCTTGCGGCGGCAAGGGTCTGCTCTATCAGCTCGCCTGGTGGCTGCATCTGCTCACGCATGTCGTGGGCCACGGCCCTGAGCTGAGTGTCGAAGAGTTCGTCAGGTTCCGCGTCCGCAGCAAAGGAAGCGCCGGCCTCGGGAGCACCGACAGGCGCAGTGCCAAATGGGTCAGGCTCAACGGGCGTAGTATTTGATGTTGTGGATTGCTCGGTCATTTCTGGTACCAACCTTTCAACTTCTCGCGCAGCTGTGCGCGCGCACGCGAAAGACGCGTCTTGACCGTGCCCTGCTCTGCACCCAGGATGGCGGCAATCTGGGCAATGGTCCGGTCCTCAAAGTAGAACAGCTGCAGCACCGTACGATAGGCCGCTGGCAAGCTGCGAAGCGCCGCGTACAAGGCTGTCTGCTCTTCTGTTTGGAAGGGAAAGTCGGCTGAGGGGATCTCTGGTCCGTTGGCAGATTCGTCGCTGATGAGGCCTGGCGGGGCTTTGTCCTCCGCGTGCTCGACAGCCGAGTAACCGTCGTCTGCGTAGACCGTCTTTTTGGCCCAGCTACTCTGTGTTATCTTGAGGCAGCGGTTCAGCGTGGTGCGGATGAGCCATGCCTTGCGGTGCTCCTCGTCGTTGAACCCGGGCCTGCTGTGCCAATAGGCCAAAAAGACCTCCTGAAACACGTCATCGGCGTCGCTACGGCTGGCCGTGTGCGTCAACGCGACGCCATACACCGTTGCGGTATAGCGCGCAATGACCTGCTCAATGCTCGGTTCGCTCTGCATCTGCTGTCCTCCACCTTGGATTGCCTCGGCTGTGTAGGCAAAACGCGGGCCCGATGCCTCGCACAACACATGCCTGCCTTCCCTTTCAGAGATAACTACGTTTTGGCATCCCAAAGGTTACAGGATTTCAGAAAAAGTTTTGCGGAGAAGGTGAGGGAGAAAGGGGCTGAGGGGCGTGTCGGGGCTGAGGCAGGAGAGCACGGGGCTGCTGTCCCACAGACGTTCGTGGGACAGCAGCTAAGGGCGGGGCTGAGGCAGAGGGAACGAAGCTGCTGTCCCACAGAACTCTGTGGGTGTGCAGCCCCTTCCCCCCTGCCTCAAGACGGGCAGGCGCGGGGAGTTTCACCCCGCACCAGGGAGAGAGGCTCTGCTAGGCGCCACCGGTGAGTACCGGGGCTCTGCCCTGATTGTTTTGCAACACATCCTTTTCCTCGTCCGCCTTGTCGTCTTCACGGTGCACGACGGTGCAGGCGGCGACGATACTGAACAACATCACCAGGGCAAACACGATAGAGTAGAGGTCGAATATGACCGGCGGGTTGGACAGGTCCTGGGTGAGGATGAACAGTATCACCGCAAAGACCACGGCCAGCAGCGCGCCGAGTAGCATGTACGGACGCAGGCGGCTTACGCCCTCGCCGTCGTTCTTCTCGCTACCAGCCTGGGCGGATGCGGCCTGTACAGCATTTCGCGTGGTAGTGGCTGCAGCTTGCTCATCTTCCTCGTCTTTTCTGCGCCGCAGGAGGCTTCGGACTGCCGCGACGATGAGCGCCAGAGCACAGACGATGGTGGCGAAGAGGTCAAACAGAGACCATGCCGCAAAGCCCGAGGGTGCTACGAGCGGAATCTGGAAGCCGAAGATGTCGAGTACCGGGATGCCCTCGGCACGAGCCGCGTCAGTGATGCTCGGGTCGGCCTCGGGGGTCGGCGTGGTTTTGAGAGACTCGGTAAGAGAGGCACCCACCGGAATCAGCGTGTCCTTTTTCCACACTGCTGTGAGCGTCACATCGTTGTCCGGCATGCTGAAGCTCTCCTCCGGCTTCAAGGTATCTCCCAGAGAGGACTGGTAGCCCTCAAAGCTGTAGCCCTGCCGCTTGGGAGCCGCGCCTACGATGACGCTTGTGCCAAAGTTGATGCCCGTCTCATTCGCCGGCAGGCCGGTGACCGCATCGTTCTCTGAATCGGACAGGCCGGCATCGTAGATAAGGTCGTGGCTGTTGATGACCCAGACGGCATAGAGGCTTATGTGGCCGGTTACCGTATGGCCGGCGCCGGGCTGGTAGGCCACTTCCGCGGAGTCGGGGTTGAAGGACCAACCGGCGAGGCTATGGCCTTCGCGCAGCAGCGAGCCCTGATTCTGAATCGTCGCCGTCTGGCCGTAGCTGTGTCCCGTCTGGTCCGGCGCGGTACCGGAGGTGTGGCCCACGGAGAAATAGCTCACGTAGTACAGGTTGGAATCAACCAGGCTCACCTTGATGGTGGTAGAGGCACCGTAGCCATTGTAGAAGGTGAGCGGGAGCGTCACCATCTGATGATCGTTCTGCGCGGCTATGAGCGCGTCGAGTTCCTCGGCATTGTAGGCTATGTCTTCCTGCAAAATCCAATGGTCGTTCACGTCGGTCGCTGTCACCGCGGAACGCGTGCGCGCGATGAGGTCGTCGAGGGTCGGCTGCGTTATCTCGTAGCTGAAGTCGTTGGCCACGATGTGCCCGCTGCCGCCTCGGCCCGTGCCGCCGCCGTTATCGGTAATGGTAACCTCAACGGTAACCGCTACGTCGCCGGGACCCGCGTAGGTTGAGGGGAAGGTCTCCCCTGCCACAGTTGCCGCGTTAATGGCGTCGAGCTGGTCCTCGTCAACGATGACGAGCGCAAGGTCCAGGGGGAACCCGTCCTTATCGCGCAGATCGGTTGCCGCGAGGTCTATGGCCTGCTCGGGAGTGATATTGAGCTCGTCGAGCCCCACCGAGAAGTCATCGGCTGCGATGTGGTTGCGACCATCAGGCGCATCGGGCTTGCTGTAGTCGCGTAAGGTCACGGTGATGGTTGTGGAGACGCCCTCCGGCGTGGAGAAGGTGAGCGGATAGAAGCCCCGCATCCGCGCGTGTTGGGCGGCGACGATTGCCTCGAGCTGGCCTTGGTCCACCGTTATCTTGGTAAACGGAATGCGCAGTCCGTCCTTGTCGCGGGCCGATACATGGCTGAGTATGCGGGAGCGCACAACATTCAGGTCGGCCTGGCTGCAGCCATACGAAAAGTCGGAGGCTGAGATGGTGGGCCTGCCGGGATCCGGCACCGCGGGGGCGCCGTGCTCATAGAGACGCACCTGGATGGTGACGCTCTTCCCGCCCAGTACTTCCGTAAAGGTCAGCGGGAAGCTGCCCGGTATGCCGGCGTTCTTCTGCGCGTTGATGAAGGCAAGCTCTACCGCGTCCACCACTATGGTGGAGACATCCTGGAAGAAGCCCTCGGTGTCGCGGGCGACAACGCGGGAGAGGTATTTTGCGAGCGTCTTGCTGATGTCGGGCTGGTCGATGCCATACTCGAAGTCGTCCGCGGCGATGTAGGTCTCATCCGCACCCGGCGTGGGTGGTATGACGTCGAAGATACGGACGTTGACGGTAACCGATTTGCCGCCTTCCGGCTCGGTGAAGGTGAGCGGGAAGTTGCCAATCTCGCCAGCCTTGATAGCGTCGTTGATGATTTTGAGTTCGTCTCCGACGCCCACGGTTATGTCAGCCTCATCCTGGAAGAAGCCTTCGATGTCACGGGCAACAACGCGGGAGAGTTCCTTGGCAATGTCGGGACTCAGTTCCTCTGCAGGCGTACCGTCAGAGTAGTGCAGTCCATACTCGAAGTCGTCTGCTGCGATGTAGGTCTCGCCTTCAGGTGCGGGGCTTTCAGGAACCTCAGGTATGACGTCGAAGATACGGACGTTGACGGTAACGGACTTGTATCCCAAAGGCTCGGTAAAGGTGAGCGGGAAGTTACCTATCGTGCCTGAGTCGATGGCAGCGCAGATGTCTGCGAACTCATCGTCTACGCCGACCAGTATGGTAGAGGTGACTTGCGGGAAGCCCTCTACGGTGCGGGCGATGACGTGGGAAAGCTCACGGGCAAGGACCTCGGTGAAGTCCTCTGCGGGGCTTCCGTCAGAGTAGTGCAGTCCATACTCGAAGTCGTCAGCTGCGATGTAGGTCTCGCCTTCAGTGTTCGGCATCTCGGGGACAGTCGGAACAACATCAAAGAGGCGGACCTTGACGGTGACGGTCTTCATGCCGACAGGCTCTGTGAAGGTGAGGTCATGGATGCCAATCTCTCCGGCCTTGATGGCGTCGTTGATAGCATCAAGCATACCCTCATCTACGAGTATGGTGGAGACATCTTGGGTGAAGCCTTCTCTGTCACGTGCTATGGCGTGTGCGAGTTCCTTCGCGACATCATCGCTCAGGGCAAGAGCAGGTGTTCTGTCAGAGTAGTACAGTCCATACTCGAAGTCGTCTGCTGCGATGTAGGTCTCGCCGGCCTCTGGTACCTCAGATCCGAGGGCGTCGTAGAGGCGCACGTTTACGATGACAGACTTGCCACCCTCTATCTCTGTGAAGGTCAGCGGGAGGGTCTTCAGCGTGCCTGCCGCTATGGCATCGTTGATGGCTTTAAGCTGGGTCTGGTCTACTGTTATGGCGGAGACCTCCTGCAGGGAACCGTCGGTATTGTAGGCGATAACATGCGAGAGCTGGCGTGCGAGAGGATCTTGGATGGCGTCTGCCGGGCTGCCGTCGGCCTTTCTGACGCCGTACTCGAAGTCGTTGGCAAAGATGGACGTAGTGTCATAGCCAGGACCGTCTGGCCCTGCGCCGTGGTCATAGATCGTCACCCAGATGGTGGTGATGTTGGTAGTGGTCAGGTCAGGATAGTGGGGGTTCACCACCGGCGTGGAGATCGTGAGCTCGTATTTACCGGGCGTTCCGGCAGTGATGAGACCATTGATGGCCTTAAGATGTGCGGCGGTGGGCAAAAGCATATCCCTGAGGTCAATGACCCCTCCACCGTAATAGGTACCGGTCGCGCGGGCCAGCTGGATGGCGAGAAGGTCCGCAGTGATGAGCCCCTGGTCGATGCCGCGCGAGAAGTCCAGGGCATCTATCTTATCCTTGCCCGCAGAGTTGATATGGGCGTATTGCAGATAGGGCACACTTTCGTTGCCGGCGATGTCCGTAGTGATAACCCACACGTCGTAGTAGGCATCCACCTGAGGGAGAACAGCCGCGGCGCGGGCCACGTAATCCCCGGCCACAGGAGACGTACCCGTAGCTACCACGGCCACCTTGGTGGTTGCGATATCGATGCCGGAGAGGGAGAGGTTCTCATTCTCAGTTGCCGAAGCATTTGCGTGGTTGTAGTTCGTGGGCTCACCGTTGAAGGCGTCCTTGGAGCGCTCTTCAAAACCAAAGGTGGCGGTATTGAGTTGTACGCGGGCCAGAGGCTTGGTCGTGTCGATCTTAAGGATGTAGGGAGCATGCGTAGAAAGCTCGGTGGCCGCAGAGGTATTCGTGCTGGTCATCACGCCATAGACCGGGGTGACCTGCTCGTCGGTGAAGGTCTTGAAGGCCGGTGCGGTCGGCCTGCTTAAAGAGTTTGCGTTGCCACTCGCAAGCCAGACGGGGATAACCGGTGCGTCCTTATACAGCGACAGGTAGTAGATGCCGGTCGCTTCGCTGTTGTCGGTTACCTGTACGGAAACCTCGGTGTTGGTCCAGGTGTTGGTGGCAAGTACCTTTTCAGAGTTAACCGAGCTGCCCGTATAACCGGTGATGACAGGCGCGCGCGTAGTCCAGACCGCGTACACCGTCTTGCCTGCGTCAGTCCAGTCAACGATAGCGGCACTGGTGAAGTCGGCTGTGTTGCTGGTGCCCGTGCCTGTGGTGAAACTGCCCTCGGTCTCAGACCAACCCGAGAAGGTATAGCCCGCAAGCGTCGGTGCCCCAGAGCCGATATCCGGGAGCGTGCCTACGGCTGAGTCGAAGACGACGGACTTCTCGGAGGTTCCCAGTGCGGCTCCGACAGCGTTTGCGTTGAAGTACAGCTTGTAGCTGTTAGCTGACCACTGAGCATAGAGCTTCAGGTCAGATGTGAGGTCCCAGGGCTCGAACTTTTTGCCGTTGGCATAGGAAGTGCCCTTGCCATCTGCAGCCGTGTTCCAGCCGATGAAGCTGTAGCCGGTGAGTGAGAAGGTGTTTGTCGTGAGTGTCAGGTTCTGGTTGTAGGTGGCTGTCTGGCTTGTCATGGTACCGGAGACAGCGCCAGTGGCACCACTGGGTTTGTTTCCTTCGTAGCTTACCGTGTAGGTATTGGCCTTCCAGCGGGCGAAGAGCTCCACATTCCCAGCCACTGTCAGCTTATAGTCCGCTTCGTTCGCATAGGCCAGGTCGCCGTTTTTCGTGGTCGACCAGCCGTCAAAGGTATAGCCTGTTTTGCTGAAGCCGTTTGAGGTGAGTTTTTTGGTCTCGTCGAAATTGATGGGAAGGTCCGCTGTTGAACCTCCGGTATTATCGTTGCCGTTGAAGGTTACCTTGTAGCTGTTAGCTGACCACACCGCGTAGAGCGTCACATCTGTATCTACGGCAAGTGTGTAGCTCGCCTTGTCGTCGTATGCCTTGCCGCCGGCTGCTGAGGTTGCCCAGCCAGCGAAGGTGTAGCCTGTCTTGGAAAAGCCGTTAGCGGTGAGGTTTTTGGTCTGACCAACGTCGATGGGAAGGTCAAGCATTGAGCCTGTGCCGCCGTTGGAGCTGAAGATTATTTTGTGCGCATTGGCCGTCCACACCGCATAGACGGTCTTGGAGCCTTCCCAATCTACGGTTGTAGTGTTGTCGAAGTTGACTGAGTTGCTGGCACCTGAGTCCGTGGACCAGCCCGCGAAGGTATAGCCGGTGCGGGTGGGTGCTCCTGAGCCGGTGGCAGGCAGTAGCTTTGACTGTGTGGTAAAGCTCTGGCCAAAGCTAAGACCAGTCATCTTCGTGATGTCGCCTGCCACACCACCGTTGGCGTTAAAGATAAGCTCGCTGTCTGTGCGGGCCTTCCATTCGGCATAGAGCGTTGTGCCTCCTGCTGTTTGCAGCTTGTAGCTCTGACTGTCTGCATAGTGGGTGCCGGTGCCGTTCGGATACGTGCACCAGCTGACAAAGGTATAGCCTGTGCGGGTAAATCCGTTCGGGGTGAGCGTCTTGGTTTCATCGAAATACATCTCAAGGTCTGCCGTTGAACCTCCGGTATTGCCGTTGCCGTTGAAGATCACCTTGTAGAAGTTTGCCTTCCACTGGGCATACAGCTTAAGGCCCGTTGTGGACTGCCAGGGTGTAAACGCCTGTTCATCCACGTAGTCAGTGCCGGTTCCGTTCGCAGCCGTGTTCCAGCCGGTGAAGGTGTAACCGTTGAGTACGAATTCGTTCTTTGTAAGCGTCAGGTTCTGGCCGTAGGTGGCTGTCTGGGAATCCATGCTGAACGGGCTGACGGTTCCAGTCGCACCGCTGGGCTTGTTCCTATCATAAGATATAGTAGCGGTAGCAGGCGTCCAATGGGCATAGAGCTTGAGGGTGTTATAGGAAACCACTCCGTTTTCCACAGTCAGGTCTGTGCCCGTGCCCGCTGCACCGAACTTCCAGCCGCCCGCAGGCGTGTCATCGGTAACATGGGTATACCAACCGGTGAAGGTGAAGCCCAAGCGCGTGGGAGTGGGCGTGGGAGCCGTGGTTATCGTAGCACCGTATTCACCGCGCGTGGTAAGCGTGGCCGTTGTTTCCCCGCTGTTTTGGGTGGTATAGAGTGTCGAGCTGTCGTAGTAATACGAGATGCCGACTTCCGCGTAGTTTATGTCGAGGTTGTTGAAGACGGATTTCTTGTTAAATTCAGCATTGTCGGTAAGCCCGTTAAGTGAGTTTATGTTCGCGGGACTGAGCGTGGCAACGCCTCCCACGAAGGCCACCGGAGGGTTTGCTTTGTGATCGGGTGACAACAGATAGACCTGAATGGCCTTGTTCGTATTAAAGCTTACCGAACTGCCCTCAGGTATTGACAGGTAGCTGTAGTCTGTCGTGTATACGCCGCCGCCGTTGAGAGATGCCGTGTTGTTCGAGATGGTTCCATTGCCCATGGCGAGGGAGCCCCTGAGGGAACCGGTGTGGTTTACGTACACGCCGCCGCCGTTAAGGCCTGCCGTGTTGCCTGAGATGGTTCCAGCCTCCATGCTGAAGGAGCCGGCAGCATACACGCCGCCGCCATTGATCTTGACGCCATCAGCTCCCTTATTGCCGCTTATCGTACCGCCCTTCATGGTTAAGGAGCCGAAGCCGTAAGGAGACGTAGTAGCACCGTTATTGTGTATGTACACCCCGCCGCCGCCGACAGAAGTTGCCGTATTGCCCGAGATCGTCCCGTTCTTCATGACAAAGGGACCACTGGTGTACACGCCACCGCCGTAACCGTATGTGGTACCCGTTGCCGTATTGCCCGAGATCGTCCCGTCCTCCATGGTGAAGGAGCCGTATACCGTGGAACTCCCGGCGTTGCAATACACACCGCCGCCGCCGCCCTGGCCGCCTCCCCAGGGGGATTTGTACTCGTCTGCCGTATTGCCCGAGATCGTCCCACCACTCATGGTAAAGGCCATACGATAGCCTACGTATACACCGCCGCCGGGGCTAACTGACCTGTTGTTTTTAATCGTACCACTGGTCATGGTGAAGGAGCCACCTCTGTCTAGACTGCTGTCGCTCAGGTGCACGCCGCCGCCGCCGTAGTTGCTGTTGGAGGTCAACGTCTCATTGCCGGATATCTCTCCGCCGTCCATGGTGAACTGGCGATCATAATCGATGTATACGCCGCCGCCGGCCCTCTCCGCCGTGTTGTTTGAAATCGTCATACCGTTTTTCATGAAACTGGGCATGCGGACCATATAATCATTTGACAAAGCGTAGTTATTGACTAGCATGCCGCCGCCGTTTTGAGCCGTGTTATCTGAGATTGTCCCCTTGTACAATTCAAAGCCGGTATAGCCAAGAATACCGCCGCCCTTAGTGGTTGACGTATTATGAGAGATCGTCCCGCCGTTCATGACAATACCGCCGGCCACACCGCCGCCGCCCAGAAAGATTCCGGTTCCATCTGCGTTATTTTCTGAACGGTTATACGATATCTCCCCGCCGTTCATGACAAACGATATCACCGCATCAGTCCCAGTGCTACCAATATCGGCAACGCCTAACACGCCGCCGCCGCAAAGCGCCTTATTGTATGCTATCTTGCCGGCATTCAGGGTAAAGACGGATTCGGAGCCTACGTACACACCGCCGCCGCCCAAAGTTTTCTCGTTGCCCTGTGCCTCGTTGTACGATATCTCCCCGCCGTCCATGGTGAAGGAGGACTTTCCGACTGAAGAGCCATGCATGTATCCCACAGAAACACCGCCACCGTTTCCTATGGCTCCATTATTTGAGTTGATTCCTGTGGCTAGATTAGATGAGATGGCACCGTTCTTCATGACAAAGGTGCTGCCATATTCCACAGACACGCCACCACCATACGTTGCACGGTTGCCCGAGATCGTCCCACCCTCCATGGTGAAGGAACTTCCACTTGTGGAGGAACCTCCTCTTACGTACACGCCGCCGCCATATCCATAGTTTGGCGTCGAATTGTTCAAAATGCTTCCGGCCTTCATGGTGAAGGAGCTTCCTTCGTACAAATACACACCACCACCTGAGGTGTTACACGTGTTTCCTGAGATCTCCCCACCATTCATGATGAGAGAACCGCCTCTAACGTATACGCCACCGCCTGTTCCCGTGTTTCCTGAGATCTCCCCACCATTCATGATGAGAGAACCGCCTTCAACGTATACGCCACCGCCTTGGTTCACGGAGTAAGACGACTCGGTTTCCGATCTGTTATTCGTGATCTTCGCTCCTGCAGCCATCGTCAGCGTACTGGCAGCACCTACACTTACGCCGCCGCCGAAGACGGACTCGGTGTCTGAGGACACACTGTTACCTGAGATGACCGCGCCACTCTTCATGGTGAGATTACTGTATTTGAGCACGTATATGGCACCGCCGTAACCGTGGCGAGCCACGTTACCTGAGATGACCGCGCCGCTCTCCACGATGATTTCCGCGCCCCCTTCCGAATATATGCCACCGCCAGAACCACCCGTATTATTTGAGATGCTTGCACCGCTCTTTACGGTAAGGGTACAGGATGCCGAGTAGATGCTTATGCCGGCACCACGAAAAGCATCGTTTTCTGAGATGCTTGCACCGGCATTCACAGTGACGGTAGAGTTTGTCCCTTTTGTATAAACGCAAATGCCACCGCCGCCGTAATTGCCCCCAACATTATTACCCTTGATGACTGTGCCGCTGTTCAAGATGAGTTCGCAGGATGCCGCGTCTACGAATATGCCAGCGCCATAGTTGCCGTGGTATCCTTCCCTGATAACAACATCCGCAAGCGTGAGTTTTGCGCCAGCGTCATACATGCCAATTACTCGCCTGTTAATGTTATCGGTTCCTTCACCGCCTATCAACGCATATTGCTTGCCTGCAACACTGCGTATAGTAACGTCCATGCTTGCGGGAATCTTCAGTTCTGGTTTTATCACGAAGTCCTCATGCAGCTCCATCACCCAGGGTTCGCCCGCAGAGAGACCGCGGTCAACACTTCTCACATTGCCGGTATCTGCCAGGGCGTTAGCCGGCGACGCGTAGTCGTAAGGCCCGCCCTCACCCGTACCCACCGTAAAGACATTGCCACTTCCCAGTGACATCGGCGCGACGCCCAGGCTCATGACCTCGGCTGTGGGCGAGAACGAGAGATCCTGGGCTTCTAGCCTGGTGACATCATCCAGCTCAGCGTCGTCTGGCAACGCGTCGTCCGGTTCAGATTCTGTGAGCCCCCCCCCCCCCGGTGTTGGGGTCTGCAACGTCATCAGGGATGGGAATAGGATCGGGTTGGTCCGCGGTCTGTTCCTCCACCACAGGGACGGCATCGTCCGCCCACGCGGTAACCGGCGTAATCATGGAAGTTGCCATAATAAAAGCCAGCATCGTCAGTAGTATCTTCTTGGCTACCGTTGATGTCTGGCCTCGTCCTGTACCACTGCCTCGCGTTGTCCCGTTCATTGCCACTTCACCTGCCCTTTCACCGTTTCCTGCTTCTCTCGTCATTGCCCGTGCTTACCCAGTGCTGAGGTCCCGCTTCTCTTGCCCTGCTGCATCGGTTGAGAGCTACCCTGTTGCCAAAGTACCGCCTCCTGCGCCGCTCCTGAGGCTCGATCAACACACAAGAACCTCGTTGTCAACGCAAATCCGATAAAACTTCTTCCTTGAAATTACGGTACGGTGGGGGCGTCGTCAAGTATATTGCTTGAATCTCCACAAAATAAACACAATTGGAGTTTGAGGCCGGGCGCCTTTGAGGTCGATTGAGCTTGAATCTCCACAAAATCTCCACAAAATGAACACAATTGGGGTTTGAAGGCGGGCTTGCGGCCTTGAGGTAAATTAAGGGAGTTTGAGGATGATGTGCTGTCTGGGCAGCTGAAGATTCCTGGAAATAAGGGGAACTGAGCCCCCGCTCGCTCGCAATGACAGTGGGGGGGCATAGGAGCTGTTACCCCGTACCCCAGTACCGTTACAATTTTTCTAATTCAAATTTCATACAGCACAACCCCAGTAGATTCGATTTCCCTCTCTATGGGAGAGCCTGATTCAATATGAGTGGCATCAATGAGGTCAACATTCTTGTCAACCGCCCTGGTGATTGTTTCAAGAAGCCCCACAAACTCGAGACCGCGAAGCCCGCTGTCTACAAATAGGTCAATATCACTTTTGGGAGCAACATCGCCCCTCCCGTACGAGCCAAACAGCATCGCCCTACGCACATTATTGGCGATAAAAATCGGCGTCAATAAGTTTTTGATCTGATATATGTCATACACAGTCTCAGTCATGTATACCTAACAGGATGTTCTTTTGAATACGTATTGGTACCGTCCTGTCTTTCAGCATCCACACTATAGCATGGCTATTCCTGCTTTTCAATACGTACGTGCTTGTTTACAGTACTTTCAGCGATTGTCTGACGCTTCGTGTTTGTCTTCCAGTGCTGCCTGGGCGGCGGCCAGGCGGGCCAGGGGCACGCGGTAGGGCGAACAGCTCACGTAATCCAGGCCTATCCTGTGGAAGATCTTGACGGACTGCGGGTCGCCGCCGTGCTCGCCGCAGATACCCAGGCCAAGCTCGGGGTTGGCCGAGCGTCCGAGCTGCACGGCCATCTCAACCAGCTTGGCCACGCCCTCGTCCAGCGTCTCGAAGGGATTGAAGGGGATTATCTTGCGTTCAAGGTAGCGTGGCACGAATTTGCTCTCCACGTCGTCGCGCGAGAAACCAAAGGCGGTCTGGGTGAGGTCGTTGGTGCCAAAGGAGAAGAAGTCTGCCCTGGCAGCTATCTCATCTGCGGTCACGGCGGCGCGGGGCAACTCGATCATCGTGCCAATGGCAAGGTCAAGCTCCCTCCCAAACTCCTCGCCCACCTCTTCCAGTACGGCCTCGCATTCCTCGCGCAGCGTGGCCAGTTCTGGCTCCACACTCACCAGGGGTATCATGATCTCGGGGTTGGGATGCAGGCCCTCTGCGAGCAGGCGGGCGGTTGCGGTGGCAAGGGCACGCACCTGCATGGCGGCCAGCTCGGGGTTGAGGATGGCCAGGCGCACGCCGCGCAGCCCGAGCATGGGGTTCATCTCCGTCATGGAGTCGATGCGCGAGAGCAGCGCACGCTTGGTGATGACGAGGTCGGTGTCCTCGGCGGTCAGCTCCAGGCGGGTTATCTCCACCTCGAGCATACGCGGGTCGTCGAGGAACTCGTGCAGCGGCGGGTCGAGCAGGCGCACGACCACCGGCAGGCCGTCCATGGCCTTGAACATGCCGTAGAAGTCCTCGGTCTGGACTCGGAGCAGATCATCGAGCGCCTTTTCGCGTACGGCAGGATCATCGCTCAGGATGTAGTTCTGGATGATGGCCTTGCGACTGCCGAGGAACATATGCTCGGTGCGGCAGAGCCCTATGCCGCTGGCCCCAAACTCGCGGGACAGCCCGGCGTCCTCGGGGTTATCGGCGTTGGCACGCACGCCCAGCGTGCGAAATTCGTCCGCCCAGCCGAGAATGGTATCCAGGTCGCCGGAAAGCTCGGGCAGTACGAGGTCCACCGCACCGAGCACCAGGATGCCGCTCGTACCGTCGATGGAGATGACGTCGCCCTCCTCAATAACGATGTCGGTACCCGCGATGAGGGCGCGACGTGCCTCGGCATCGATCCTCAGCGCCTCGGCGCCACAGACACAGGGCGTACCCATGCCGCGTGCGATGACCGCCGCGTGCGAGGTCTTACCCCCGTGGCTCGTGAGGATGCCCTCGGCAGCAACCATGCCGGCCAGATCGTCGGGATTGGTCTCCCAGCGCACGAGCACGGTCTTCTCTCCCTCACTCGCATAGGCCACGGCCGTGTCAGCGGCAAAGACCGCCCTTCCCACGGCCGCACCCGGGCTTGCGTTAAGGCCGCGTGCCACCACCTCCAGCGAGGCATCCCTGTCAAACTGCGGATGCAGGAGCTGGTCGAGCTGCGAGGGGTCAATGCGCAAAATGGCCTCCTCCTTTGAGATAAGGCCCTCCCCTACCATGTCGATGGCAATGTGCAGGGCGGCCAGAGCCGTGCGCTTGCCCACGCGGGTCTGGAGCATCCAGAGCGTGCCCTGCTCGATGGTAAACTCAATGTCGCACATATCGCGATAGTGGTTTTCAAGGATGGAGAATACCTCCTCGAGCCGTTTGCCGGCCGCCTCAAGCCCCGGATTGTTCTTGAGCTCGGAAATAGGGCTGGTGTTGCGGATACCGGCGACGACATCCTCCCCCTGCGCGTTGATGAGGTAGTCGCCGTAGAGCACATTCTCCCCGGAGGCAGGGTCGCGGGTAAAGGCCACGCCGGTAGCCGAGGTGTTGCCCTTGTTGCCAAAGACCATGCACTGCACGTTGACGGCCGTGCCCAGATCGTCGGGAATCCTGTTCTGCTTGCGGTAGAGCTGGGCGCGGTCGTTCATCCAGGAGCCAAAGACGGCCTTGATGGCGAGCAGCAGCTGGGTGTCCGGGCTCTGCGGAAACGCTACCCTGCCCGCGGCGTCCCGCTCCAACTCCGGAAAGTCCGCCGCCTCCACATTGTTGGCAAATATCTGCTTGAAGGCACCGACGAGCGCTTCCAGATCCTCGGCGGAAAGCTCGTTGTCTCCCGCAACGCCGCGGGTGATCTTCGTGGCGGTGAGGGCATTCTCAAAGAGGTCGCCGTCGATGTTCATGACCACCTTGCTGAACATCTGAATGAAGCGGCGATAGCTGTCCCAGGCAAAACGCGGGTTGTTGGTCTGGGCTATGAGGCCCTTGATGGACTCGTCGTTAAGGCCGAGGTTGAGCACGGTGTCCATCATGCCGGGCATCGAGAAGGGGGCGCCGGAGCGCACGCTTACCAGCAGGGGATCTGCGGGGTCTCCTATCTTCTTGCCCATGCGCTTTTCAAGGTCCAGACGATAGTCCTCGATCTCTGCCAGTGCCTCGGGAACAAAACGGTTGCCGCCCTGTGCGTATTCCATGCAGGTCTGACAGGAGATGGTAAAGCCGGGCGGAACCGGCAGGCCGATGGAGGCCATCTCGGCCAGGTTGGCGCCCTTGCCGCCCAAGATGGATTTCATGTCTCTGTTGCCCTCTGTTACGTTAACGCCGGCCTCATCTGCGCCAAAAGCATAGACGCGTTTTGCTGTCTCAGCCACAGTTGCACTCCTTATCACATTACTCTGCGGCTCGCACAAGCCGCTGGGGTCAAGAGTATCAAGGATAACAGAAGCCGAGCCGCGCGGCAGGCAGTTTTGCCAGACATCGCCGAGATGTAAGCTATGCTGTGGAGGCGGCGTGATATCCTGCCAGCGCCAATCTGCGTGAGTCAGGCACTGAGCAGCACTCCCTCCCTGTTCACATTCTGATAGAAAGGAAGAGTTTCTGACCATGCGTCAAATATACCTTGTTAACCCCTCTACGCGCTGGAAAGCTGTAGGAGTTGGGCCTTGAGGCGTCCATCCTGGCCGTCTACGGTGTAGGGTAGCTCGGCTCGGAGCGGCGTGGCGCTCTCGCGTTCGAGAATGAGAACCACCGGGTCAATGCCCCCATAACTCCCCAGCAGACGCGAGAGTTCATCTGAGAATACCTGATTGAATGCACTGGCCTTGAAGCGGAGTTCGAGCGGGCGGGGCTCTCGCGTGGCGTTCTCACTGAGGCGTATCTCCCTGATGGCGCTGACCTTGACCTGCGAGCCGCGGTCTGAGGTCTCGAAGAAGCCCGTTACCTGCACGACCGCGTCCTCCACCAGAATCTCCCGATAGCTCTCAAAGGGCCGGGGAAACAGTATCATCTCCATGCTGTCCTCAAGGTCCTCCAGCAGAAAACGTGCCATCCGCTCACCCTTCTTGGTAACCAGGGGAGAAACGCTCGCAATCATCCCGGCCAGCGTTATCTGCCGGTCCTGGGGAACCCGCCGCCGGAAGGCCTCGCCCATCACATCACCGGAGATGCCCTCGGACAGGTCCAGGGCCTCGCCGCCTACCTCCGCATCGTCCATCTGCGCATCGGCCAGGAGCTCTGACAGGGTATATTCCGCAGCGACTTTAAGCGAATCGGCATAGGGGTTGAGCGGGTGGTCAGACACATACATCTTGAGTATCTCTTTTTCAAAGGCGAGCTTCTCGCGCCGGTCCCACTCTATGCCATCCGGAGGCTCGACGACATCCCCAAAGCCTGCGTCCTCGGCGTCGTCGCCCAGGAGGTCAAGCATCGAGACCTGGCCTTCTGCCCTCGCCTTGCGCCGCGTGGACGCGATCTCAACAATTTTGTCCACGTCGAGTATCCTCAGCATATGCCTGCGCGTGTAGCCGGTGGAGTCGAGCGCACCCGACTTGATGAGTGCGTCAACCGCGCGCTTGCTTACGATGGAATTGGGCACGCGAAAGACGAAGTCGTGGAGCGAGGTAAAGGGGCCCTTTCTCTCGCGTTCCCTGATTATCTCGCTCGCCGCCTGCTCGCCTACGCCCCTGATGCCGGCAAGGCCGAAGCGGATGGACGCGCCGAGCGCGGTAAACTCAAGCCCAGAGGAGTTGACATCGGGAGGCAGCACCTCTATGCCCTCCTTGCGGCAGATGGTGATGTAATGGGTGAGCGCGTCGTTGCGCCCGAGGTTGGAGGACAGCACCGCAGCCATGAACTCAACCGGATAGTGCGCCTTGAACCAGGCTGTCTGCATGACGAGCACGGCGTAGGCAGCGGAATGCGACTTATTGAAGGCGTACTCGGCAAACTTCTCCACGTCTTCCCAAATGGCCTGGGCCACCTGCCTCGTGTAACCGTTTCTCTCGGCACCGTTGAGCCAGTGGTTTTTCATGGATTCGGTGGTGCCGTCCTTCCAGCTGCGCTCCTCAGACATCATGGCGTAAATCTTCTTGGCCACGGCCTTGCGCACGATATCGCTCTCGCCGGCGGTAAAGCCACTCATGGTCATGGAAATCTGCATGACCTGCTCCTGGTAGACAATGGCGCCGTAGGTCTCCTGCAGTATGGGAGCGAGCCGGTCGTCGTAGTACTTCACGCGCTTTCTGCCACTCTTGCGGTCTACGAAGTCGTTGACCATGCCGGAGTTCAAGGGGCCGGGACGGAACAGTGCGATAGTTGCCACGATGTCCGAGTAGCGGTCGGGCTTCATGCGCCTGAGCAGCGTCGTCATGCCGGGCGACTCCACCTGAAACACGCCAGCCGTCTCGCCTCGTTGCAGGAGCCCGAATACCTTGGCATCGTCGAGCGGTATGGCGTCGATGTCGATGTCTACGCCGCAGCTCTGCTTTACGTAGTCACGCGCGCGCATCAGTACGTTGAGCGTGCGCAGCCCCAGAAAATCCATCTTCAACAGGCCAAGCTTGGCGTTATATTCCCCGTCGTACTGCGTGATGATGACCTCACCCTTGGTGTCCTTTTTGACCGGGACGTGCTTTTCTATCGGATCGCGGCAGATAATGACCGCGCTGGGGTGCACGCCCTCGCCGCGGATGGAGCCTTCCAACATGAGTGCCGTCTTAACCACCAGCTTTGCCTCATCGTTGCTGTTGATGAGATCGAGGAGGTCCGCGCTCCTCTGAGTCGCGAGCTTGCTGTCTCGGGATTCGCCGAGGTTGGCCCTGAGGTTGGCCGCCGGGCCTCCCTGGATGGTCTTGGAGATCTTCTGGGCAAGCGAGATGGGCTTGTCGAGGATGCGCGCGGCGTCGTTGATGGCCGCCTTGGCCTTCATCGTGGAGTAGGTGATGACGTGGGCGACCTTGTCAAAACCGTAGAGTTCGCGCAGATGCTCGATGACCCGGAATCGGCCTTCCTCGTCAAAGTCGATGTCGATGTCGGGCATCTCCACGCGCTCGGGCGAGAGGAAGCGCTCGAACATGAGTCCGTTGGAAAGCGGGTCGAGGTCGGTGATGCCCAGCGCGTAGCTGATGATGGACCCTGCCGCACTGCCGCGCCCCGGGCCCACACCCACGCCGTTGTTGCGTGCCCAGTCCACAAACTCCGCCACCACCAGAAAGTAGGAGGGAAAGCCCTGGGAGCAGATTATCTCATACTCGTAGTCGTAGCGCTCGCGCACCTCCGCCGACAGAGGACTGCCATAGCGCGCCTCAAGACCGGAGAGTGCCTGTTTGGCCAGAAGCGAGCTATTGGTCTCGCCCTCGGGAAGCGGTATCTGCGGCAGCACGTAGTCGTCGGGCAGTTCGACCTTACACTTGGCCGCAATCTCAACGGTGGTATCGCAGGCATCGGAGAACTCCCCGAGCGCCGAGCGCATCTCTGCCTCACTCTTCATATAGAACTGGTCGCACTCGAAGCGCAGCCGCCCCTCATCGCTTACGCGCGAGCCGGTCTGGATGCAGAGCATGTAGTCCTGGGCTACGCTGTCGGCCTGCCTGAGGTAGTGGATGTCGTTGGTGGCAACGGTCTTGAGGCCCAACTCCCGTGCCAGATTGTTGAGCAGGTGATTGAGTTCCGTCTGCGTCATGCCGCTGTCCGAGACGGTGAGCCCCTGGTTCTGGAGCTCTATGTAGAAGTCTCCCGGGGCAAAGGCCGATGCGAGATCCTCCGTCCACTGTCGAGCGTCCTCAGCCCTGTTCGTGATAAGCATCTGGGGAATGATGCCCACGAGACAGGCACTCGTGCCGATAAGGCCCTCGCCGTAACGTCTGAGCATGGAGAGCGTGACGCGCGGCTTGTAGTAGAAGTTCTCCACGGCCGCCACCGAGCATATCTTGAGCAGGTTCTGGTAGCCTCCCAGATCCTTGGCGAGGAGCAGCAGGTGATAGAGCTCGGGCTTGTGCTCGCGGCTGAGCCCTTCGTCGGGCGTAAAGTACACCTCGCAGCCGATAATGGGCTTGACGCCCTCCTTCTTGCAGGCATCCACAAAGGCCGGCACGCCGAGCATATAACCATGGTCGGTGATAGCGATGGCGTCCATGCCAAAGTCGCGGGCCTGGCGGGCCATGGCAGGGAGCCGGGTCTGCCCGTCGAGGAGGGAGTATTCCGTGTGGTTGTGCAGGTGAACAAATGCCATGCCCTGATGATACCAGAGTCAGCGGAGCGGTGCCGGCACGGGGTGGAAAGTGCAGGGTTGGTGATACAAGGGTTGAGGTGCACCGGGTGCTTCTACCTCCAGTTTAGACCCAGTTTATTGCGAGTTGGCATTATTTTGCTCGCGTTTTGCTCTGGTTTGGAGAGTAGTAAGAAGGCTCTGGTAGTGTCGTCTTATGGCAACAGCTGCTATGAGATGTTGGAGGTGCTGCCAGATAAGCAGAGCCCGTGAGAAGGCTCCGATATCCTCGTGACAACAGAAGGGAGCAAACGTGCGAGAGAAAGACACCCACGGACAAAGGCAGTACAAATCCAACCTTTTCGCTGACTACCTAAGTGAGAAGGAACGCCTGATAGAGGTCTACAACGCCCTTTCCGGTGAGAATTATCCTTTCGACACTAAGATAAGCTACGAGACACTCGACAACGTGCTCTTCGGTGGTCCCTATAACGACATAGCCTTCACCATAGCGGGAAGGTATGTAATCCTGGCTGAGCATCAGAGCACCGTGTCGAGCAATCTACCTTTGAGACTTATGCTCTACCTGGCGAGAATCTACGAGGCTATGGTGCCGAGTGAGGAGCTCTACCGAAGAAGGCTCTACAGGGTGCCCACCCCTGAGTTCATCGTGGTCTACAACGGGCGTGAGCCCTGTCCTGATAAACAGGTACTACGCCTGTCCGATGCCTTTATTGCTCAGGAGAAGTCTCCTGCACTTGAGCTTGTAGCCACGGTCTATAATGTTGCTGAGGGACACAGCAGAGAAGTGCTTGCCAAAAGCAGGGCACTCTCTGACTACTCTGTCTTCGTGTCTATGGTAGAAAACTATCGAGCAGGTGGCCTTTCCCTTGACGAGGCCATAACAAAGGCCATACAGGAATGCAAGAAGCGCGGTATAATGGAGGCATACTTGGAAAGTCGTGGATCGGAGGTGCTTACTATGTTGGTGGCGGAATGGAACTGGGACGATGCAATAAGAGTTGCGCGTGAAGAGGAACGAGAGATAGGCTTTGCTGAGGGTGAGAAGCGGACTGCACGCACTAACGCCACACGTATGAAGTCTGCTGGCCTTGACGTTGGGCTTATTGTAGAGTGCACTGGCCTCAAACCTGAGGAAGTGGCAAGCCTCTGAGAGTTTGCATACCTTGAAAGTCGTGGATCGGAGGTGCTTACTATGCTACTCACAGGATAGAACTGGGACGATGCGCTCAGGGTTGCGAGTGAAGAGGAAGGGCGAGATAGGCATGGGACAAGAGGGACGGGGCTGGTGTCCCACCTTTTCCAGTCACAAAAGATGCATGGCCACAGGGTAAAACCGGTGGGACACCAGCCCCGTCCCTCTTGTCCCATCAGCCGAAACTTCCAGCTCAGTTGAACCTGAATATGCGACGCGTGACCCGATAGCCGCGTTTGATGGTGAAGTTTCCGTATCGGCCATTCAGATTGACGCCGCGGCCCAGGAAGCGCTTGCGGATTTTTGCGTACATCTGCGGCGAGCGATTCTTGAGATAACCCCAGATGGCATCGCGCTGTTCGAGTGCGTCCTCCCGGCCGGAGAGTATGAGGAACACCGAGCAGATGACGAGCATCATCAGGAGGTAGTTCTCCATATAACGGCGGAGCCGTGGCTGCTTTATGTCGCTGCTGAGGTCATACGCGTCTATCATGATGCGGGTGACGCGCAGCTGCTGGTCAATACGGCTTATCATCACCTGCTCGTTGACGCTCTGCCCCTCCCGCCCGATAAAGTAACGGTAGAGGTTGACGTTCATATAATAGAGGCTCCGCACCGCGGGCAGCGGCACGTACACGAAGATATTGTCCACATAGAAGGTATGCCTGGGGAGCGTGAGGCCTATGTCTCTGAGCAGTTGCGTGCGGTAGATGACGGAATGCATGAGGATATTCTGCGAGGGCATGAACACGCCTATGTCTCCCCACGAGAACTGCTTGTTGCGCGGGAGTACGTTGAGGTAGCGGATGGCCGTGCGCTTGTTCTCATAGACCTTTTCGTAGACATAGTTGGTGAGCACCATGTCGATGGGGGCCTGGGTGAGCGAGAACTGGGCCAGCTTGGGCATGACTCGTTTGCAGGCCTTCTCATCGAGCCAGTCGTCGGCATCGACGACCTTGAAGTAGGTGCCTGTCGCGTTTGCCAGGCCGGTGTTGACCGCCTGACCGTGGCCGCCGTTCTCCTGATGAATGACCTTGATGATGTCGGGATGCCGTGCCCCCCACACGTCGAGCTTGGCCGGCGTGTCGTCCTTGACGGAGCCGTCATCCACGAGGATGATCTCGATGGCACCCAGGTACTCAGAGCAGCCCGCCAGAATGGACTCGACGCAGGTATCAACGTAGTCCGCGACGTTATAGCACGGTATGGCAAAGCTGATGATGGGCCTGGGCATGATGACCGGCTAGCTTTCTTTCTGGGCACAGAGCGCATCGGCAAGCTCCAGGGCTCGCTCCACTATCTGGTCCATGTTGAAATAACGGTACTCGGCCAGACGCCCCAGAACGTGAAAGTTGTCAAGCCCCTCAAACAGCGCCCGATACCGCTCGTAGGCCTGCTGGTTACCCGGGTCGAGGATGGCATAGTAGGGCACCTGACCGGGAAGGTCCTCAAAGGCACGGGGATACTCCTCCATGATGGTGGTGTGCTCAAGCTCCTGTCCGGTGAGCCAGCTGAACTCCGTAATGCGGGTAAAGTCCTCGCTCACCGTGTAGTTGACCGTGCCCACCGGTTGAAAGTGGCGTTGTGGCAGGGTCTTGTACACAAAGTCCAGGCTGCGGTACGGCATCAGGCCAAAGCGCTTCTGCGCGAGAAAATCCAGAGGCCCGGTGTACACGACGGGGCCGGTAAAGGGCTGGCCGTTGACGAAGACGGCAACGAAGGGATTGGCGGGTTGCTCGGTGTGAGAAGGCGCTCTTGCTGGGGCAGGCTGCTCCGTAGAGGGTGCTCCTTCCTTGAAACTCAGCAGCTCACGCGCATCCACCCCGGTGACCACCTTGATGTTGTCGTGTGCGAGCAGGGCATCGAAGAGCGGCGTGTAGCCGGCCTGCGGCATGCCCTGCCAGGTGTCGGTAAAATAGCGGTTGTCGCGCCCGGTAAAGACGGGCACCCGCGCCGTAACGCTGGCATCGACTTCTTCCGGTTTGAGTCCCCACTGCTTGAGCGTATAGTACAGAAAGATCTTGGCGTACACGAAGTCCGCAAGCTCTGCCAGCAGCGGGTCCTGGGCCTTGCGGAGCTCGATGATAGGCACCTTGGCATCCGTACCAAAGCTCTCCGTGAGGCGCTCGATAAGTGCCCGGGCCACGTCGGGAGCAAAATGCTGCTCGATGGCGTTGAAGTTGAAGGGCACCGGCGTGTACACGCCATCGATGTTGGCGAGCACCTCGTGCTGATAGTTGCGCCAGGCGGTAAAGCGGCTCAGGTACTCATACGCGCGCCGGGTATTGGTGTGGAAGATGTGCGGCCCATAGGCGTGGATGAGCACCCCGGCATCGTCGTAGCAGTCGTAGGCATTGCCCCCCACGTGCGGGCGCTGCTCCAACACCACCACCCGCAGGCCACCGCGCTCTGCGAGTTCGCGGGCCACGACCGCTCCGGCAAAACCAGCGCCTACGACAAGGGCATCCGCGCCCGCTGCCAGGGCACGGCAGGCCTCGGCCCGGCCCTGCGCGTAGCCTTGCGCGTGAGGCTCTCCCCGGGCATCGCCGCCCGGGTCGTGTTGTATGCCGCTTTGGTTCTCTGTCAAGCCTGCTCCTTTGGTTTTTTCTGTCCTATGGTATTCTAACATGAGAGCCTGTCAGACACTCCAGCACGGCTCTCATCCAACACCCTGGTTGATAGTTTGTATCCCGCTCTGCCCGGGAGGTGCCTGGGGCCGGCAACAGAAAGGTTGACTATGAGCGTTTTTCTCGAGTGCATCTGCGCGCGGGCTGCCGCAGACACCCAGCATATCGTCTTGCCGGAGGGCGCAGACCACCGCACGCTTGCGGCTGCCCGGGCCCTCGTCGATGGCGGCATTGCCGAGGTAACCGTACTGGCCGCGGCGGATGTGGCGGCTCAGAGCGACATCGATCTCACCGGCATCCGTGTAGTGGACCCCGCACTGAGCCCCGAGGGCCCCCGCTATGCCCAGGCACTCTACGAACTCCGCAAAGATAAGGGGCTTACGCTTGAGGAGGCTCGAAAACTCGTGTGCGACGAGCTGTATTATGGCGTCATGCAGGTGTATTTTGATGAGGCGGACGGCATGGTGGCCGGTGCCACCCATGCGACGAGTGACGTGCTGCGCCCGAGCCTGCAAATCCTCAAGACCGCTCCCGGCGCGGGCCTCGTCTCGGCCTTCTTCGTTATCGTCGTACCCCAGTGCGACTATGGCGAGCACGGTACCTTTATCTTTGCCGACAGTGGCCTCGTACGGAATCCCAGCGCAGAGGAACTCGTCGAGATCGCGCTGAGTTCCGCCGCCTCGTTTGAGAGCCTGGTGGAGGCCAGGCCGGTGGTGGCCCTGCTCTCCTACTCTACCAAGGGCAGCGCGCACAGTTCCAGCGTGGATAAGATGGTCAAGGCCACCGCCCTTGCCCTTGCCCGGGCGCCGGAATTGGCGCTCGACGGCGAGTTGCAGCTCGATGCGGCCATCGTGCCCAGCGTCGGCGAGTCCAAGGCACCGGCCTCCCCTGTTGCCGGGCGCGCAAACGTGCTGATATTTCCCGACCTCAATTCCGGTAACATCGCCTACAAACTGGCGCAGCGCCTGGCCAACGCCGAGGCCTACGGTCCGATTACCCAGGGCCTGAGCAGGCCGGTCAACGACCTTTCGCGGGGTGCCAGCGCAGAGGACATCGTGGGCGTTGCCGCCATCACCGCCGTGCAGAGCCAGGCGAGAAAACTCAGCGCATGAGCGCCTTGACATCGCGGGCAATCATCAACTCCTCATTGGTGGGAATGACCAGCACCTTGACCTGAGAATCATCTGAGGAGATAGTCCGCTCGCCGCCGCGGGCGGCATTGCGCTCGGCATCCAGGCAGATGCCGAGGCCCTCCAGACCAGTGAGGATTTTCTGCCTCATATCAGCGCTGTTCTCTCCGACTCCGGCGGTGAAGACGATGGCATCAACACCTCCGAGAGCAAACACATACGAACCCAGATAGTGCAAGACGGCATGGGCATAGAGCTCCAGCGCGAGCGCGGCGTCGGCATTGCCCGCCTCGGCGGCATCCCTGACATCGCGCATATCGTTGGAGCTTTGAGACACACCCAAAAGTCCGCTCAGCCTGTTGAGGAGCGCGCCTATCTCCGCGGTGTCCATGCCCAGCTCGTCGATGAGATAGAGCACGATGGCCGGGTCGATACTGCCCGAGCGCGTACCCATCATGAGGCCTTCGAGAGGCGTAAAACCCATGGAGGTATCCACCGACCGGCCACCGTCTATGGCCGTGAGCGAGCAGCCGTTGCCCAGATGGCAGGTGATGAGCTTGAGCTCGTCAAGCGGTCTCTGCAAAAACAGCGCGGCCTGCTCCGCCACATAGCGATGACTGGTGCCGTGGAAGCCATAGCGCCGGATCCTGTGCTGCTCGTAATACTCGGGAGGCAGGGCATAGCGGTAGGCCCGGGGAGGCATGCTCTGGTGAAATGCCGTATCGAAGGTAGCCACCTGCACCTTGTCGGGCATGAGTTCGCCACAGGACTGGATGCCGGCCAGCGCTGCCGGGTTGTGCAGCGGCGCCAACTGCGAACACTCCTCTATTCGGGCGATGACCTCGTCGGTGATGATGACCGACTCCGCGAAGTAATCGCCGCCGTGCACCACACGGTGTCCGATTCCCTGTATCTCTGAGAGGTCCGCGATGGCGCCATACTCCGGGTGGGTGAGCGCCTCAAGCACGGCCAGAACGGCCGCGTGGTGGCTGGGCAGGGGACGGTGGATGACGCACTCATCACTGTCCACACCATGCTTGTGAAAGCTCAGCGGGGTACCGACCCGTTCGCAGAGCCCTCGGGTGATGACCTCCTCCGTGTCCATATCGACGAGCTGATATTTGAGAGAGGACGAGCCTGCGTTGAGTACGAGAACGTTCATGGAGTTTCCTTCCTGGGCCGGTTGTGGCAAGGCACCAAAGGCCCGGATCTTGTGCGTGCGTTAATCCGCCGGGCCCATGGATATGGGCATCGTAGCGCCCCCCAGGATATGGATGTGCAGATGGAAGACGGTCTGGCGGCCATCCTCGCCCTTGTTGACGATGATGCGATAGCCCCGCTCGTCTATGCCCATGAGCTCGGCCACCGTACGCACCTTGGCAAACAGGGTGCCCAGCACCTCGGGAGGGATGTCGTCGGACATGCTGTGGTAGTGCTGTTTGGGGATGAGCAGTACATGCACCGGGGTCTGCGGATTGAGGTCCTCAAAGGCGAGCACCTCGTCGTCCTCGTAGATGATGGTGGCGGGTATCTCTCCCGCGGCTATCTTACAGAAAATGCACTGTTCCATGTCTGCTCCTCGTCTCTCGGTTGCCTGACCTGCCCGCGCGAAGCGCGCACGCCCAGGCGGCCCTTCCGGCTCCGCCTACCACTTCAGGGTAAGCTCTGTCTCGCCAGCGTCTCCGCCTTCTGATTCTGACACGACTTCCACCGTGGCGCGGAGCTCGGACGCGGGTTCGAGCGAGGCATCGGGCTCCAGTTCACCCATCAGTACCTCAATCTTCTGCTCGGCTGCTTGAAGCCGCGTCTTGAGGCTCCTGAGCAGGGCCACGCCGCGCTCATACAGCGCCAGGCTCTCCTCCAGCTCCAGTGTGCCCGACTCAAGCGAACGGACGATGGACTCGAGTTCATCCTGGGCCTCCTTGAAGCTGAGATCCTCGACGGGCAGGGGCCTGTCGGTCTGGTCGGCGGTTTTCGTACTCATGGCTTCTCCTGTTTCTCCTTGGACACCACGTTGGTCCTGATGCTCCCGTCGCTGAACCTTACACGCAGATAGCTGCCGGGTTGTACCTCGTGTATGGAACGCACAATGTTCCCCTGCTCATCATACCCGAGCGCATAGCCACGCGAAAGCACCGCCAAGGGTGAAAGGCCCTCAAGGCTGGCGGCAGCGGCGGCCAGAGCCGTGTGCGGGCCGGCGGTGAGGGTGGCGCCCACAGAGAGGAGGGACTGCCCCAGGTGCTGCAGGGCATGGGCCTGCCTGCTCACCAGAATGGCTACCGAAACACTCAGACGCTGCTCAGACTCTGAGAGGCCCTGTCGGGCTGTGGCAAGGCCGGTGGGCAGCGCCACGTCCAGCCTGCGTGCGGTCTGCTCAAGGTTGAGCGTGTGTTCGGCCGTGAGGAAGGCGTCCTGCACAAAAACGGCGGAGCGTTGGAGACCTTCGAGAGCGTGGGCATGGCGTTCGAGCTGCCTGACCTGGGCGCGGGCAAGCGAGTCCTGCCTTGCCCGGAGCGTTGCTTCCAGCTCCTGCCTGTCGGGAGAGGCGGCCTCGGCTGCCGCCGTAGGGGTAGAGGCCCTGAGGCTTGCCACCATGTCGGCAATCGAGGTGTCGGGCTCGTGGCCGATGCCTGTTATGACGGGCTTCTGAGTCGTGGCAAGGACCAGGGCCAATGCCTCGTCGTTAAACGGCATGAGGTCCTCATACGAACCGCCGCCGCGCACGAGCAGAATCACCTCTGCCTCGGATGCCTCGGCGGCTTTGAGTGCCTGGATGATATGCGCTGCCGCGTCCCGGCCTTCTACCTTGACGCCAAAGAACAGCACCCTGGCCAGAGGAAACCGCCTGCGCAGCGTACGCAACACGTCGTGCACGGCCTTGCCCTGCGGTGAGGTTATGAGCGCTATCGTCTCGGGCAGGGCCGGAAGGGCGAGCTTTCGCGCCGGCTCCATATACCCCTGCGACCTGAGCCTGGCGGCAAGGGCCGCCACCTGCGCCCTGAGCTGGCCTTCTCCCGCCACACTGAGCTGGCGCACTTCAAACTGCATGCGGCCTTTGGCACTGTAGAGACTGAACCGGCCGCGCACCTCTACCTGCATACCGCTCTTGAGCAGGATGCCCAGGCGGTCGAAGGCATTGCGCCACATCAGGCAGGGCAGCGCGGCCCCCTTGTCGGCAAGCGTGAAGTACACCGCCTTGTAGCGGGGATTATCGGAGATGTCGGAGAGTTCGCCGATGATGGAGAGCGTGATGCCCTCCAGGGCGTGCTTGGCCCTGTCCAGGGCGGCGGAGACACTCAGAGGACCATGAGGAGGAGCCTCGCTGTTGAGATATACGTAGTTCTGTGCCAAAGTCCTGGGTTGCAGTTCTCGGTCGCAGCTCCGGATCGGAGGCTAGCGCCGTGCCATGCCGAGCAGGTACACCAGCTGCAGTATGGAGGCCAGCGCCGCGGCCACATAGGTGAGCGAGGCCGAGCGCAGCACCGATTTGGCCCCGCCCATTTCCTGGGGGCTCATCCATCCGCTGCCCTGGATGAAGGCGATGGCCCGCTTTGAGGCATCAAACTCCACCGGAAGGGTCACGAGTTGGAAGATGAGCACGGCACCAAACATCGCGATGGCCACATAGACCAGGCCGATTATCGAGAGGAAGATGCCGGCCAGGAGCGCAAAGATCCACAGGTTGGACGCAAAGTTAACCACCGGGACGATGGCCCCTCGTATTCGGGCGGGCGCATAGTCGCGGGCATGTTGCACAGCGTGTCCACATTCGTGGCAGGCCACCGCAACGGAAGAGACGCTCCGGCCATGGTAGACCTCGCTCGAGAGCGACACCACGTTGGTGCGCGGGTCGTAGTGGTCGGTGAGCTCACCATGGATCTCCACGATGGCCACCTGGGAAAGCCCGTTGTTGTTGAGCATGGTGCGCGCCGCGTCCGCGCCGCTCACGCCCATGCTCACGGGGACCTTCCCCCACTTCTTATACGCGTGTTTGATGAGCAACTGGGCACCAAATCCAATGACCAGTACGACGAGTATGAGGGCAAAATAGTTCATTGACATGTTGTATCACCTTTGCTTGCCTGCTGGGTTCGCGGGCCTCTGCCCGCAACCAGCCTTAAAAGTTGGTATCGTGTTCTGCCACACACCGGGCTTAAGCCGGATGCCTCCAGTATACCAGCCCTCCCCCCTTGCCGTGCGGCTTCAGAGGCCCCCGCCTGCCTGTTGTAACTCACTTGTATAGCGCAGGGCAGATTACTCCCTATCCCTCGCTACACCACGACGAATCGCGCGGCACCCGGGAGGATATGCGCCTCAAACGGCGTGTTGGCAGCGGGCGTCTCACCGTCGAACTGAAGGCCCAGCGGCGGGTCGGACTCGATAAGGGCCCGGGCTGAGCGACGGGATTCAAAGTAATCGGCCCGGTCGGTAAAATGAGGGTCCAGCAGGGCAGCAAGCAGGGCGGGCACAAGCTCCAGGGTATGCTGCTTTTTGATGACCACTACCTCAAACAGCCCGTCCTGGGCATCGTTGTTGTAGGTGATGGAGAGATCCGGGTATATCTGGGCAAAGTTGATGAGCAATACGGCAATGCCCTCGCTGGTGAGCGTCTCCTCATCGAGGCTCAGGCTGAAGCTGGCAACCCGGGGATTGGGCTCGGAGGCAGCCGCGGCCAGATAGGCCAGGGGGCCAAAACGTGCCTTGAGCTTCTCGGCGCGTTGCATGATGGTCGCGTCGTAGCCGGCTCCCGCGATAACCGCAAAACCCTGCGTGTGGTTCCGTCCGTCGCACTCGTATGCTATCTCGCCGAGGTCATAGTATTCCGTCTTGAGGGCGCGTGCTATCCGGGCAAGAGCGCTGGGCTCTTCCGGAGTGTTGAGATTGGTGGCCAGCAGATTGGCCGTGCCGGCAGGAAAGGGCAGGAGGGGTATGTCGGTGTTCCTCAGTTCATAGGCTACCGTGCTGATAGTGGAGTCTCCGCCCGAAGCCACTACAAGGTCATACTCGGTTGCGTCGGAGAGCATGGTATCGATGCGCCGTATGCCACCGGTGGAGCGGATGGTGAGCTCGTCGCCGTCGCGCGCGAAGATGCGGTTGAAGTCATGGATGATGCCATTCCTCAAACCGGATGCCAGATTGTCGATGATCAGTACTCGCATGCCAGAGGCCTCACTGTCTTCTCAGCATTCCGCCTTTAAGGCCTGGGCAAACTGATCGGGGCAGGACGTGCCCTTATGGCCGCAGGTGACGCCCTCCAGGATGGTGATTATCTCGCTTGCCTCGCGACCTTCCGATAAACGCGCCACCGCCTGGAGGTTGCCGTGACACCCACCGCTGAAACTGACATCGTGCACGCGTCCCTCCCCGTCCACAGTGTAACGTACCGAGCTGGCACAGACTCCCTTACATTCTCTTATCGGCATGGTAACTCCCTTCGTGCGGCTTGTGCTCAGTTGCATGCTCTGCTTCGGTTGCTTCTCTCGCATCGGGTTTGCCCGACCTGGCGCTGTGCATGAGGAAGAGGCAGACGCCCAGCGATATGAGCACAAAGAGCAGGCAGACGAGCAGGACCAGCCTGAAATTGAACAGGTAGTCCAGTTCCACTATACCACTGGCAGCGCCCGGCAGATCGGGAAACATCCTCGCCAGGGTGCCGCCCAACGAGAAGATGCTCGCAGAGAGGGCGGTGCCGAGGCAGAAGGCCAGGTTGCGGTTGGTGCCCACAAAGCCGCTGGCATAGGAGGCATGGGCCCTGCCGGCGGCCGTCATGATGTCGCTGTTGTTGGGCGTATTGAGAAAGCCCATGCCCGCCCCGGCCAGCACCAGCATGCCGACAAAGAGCCAGACCTGCTGGTCTGCCCCCAGGAACAGTGCCGCGAGTATGTAGGCTACCATGCCAACGAGCGCCGGCACCATGACCCTGAACGCTCCGATGCGGTCGGAGGCAAAGCCGGAGAGCGGACCACAGACTCCCAGCGCAAGCGCGTTGACCATTATCAACAGGCCAACCATGCCTACCGGAACCGCCCAGACAATATCGAGGAAGAAGGGCAGTTGGAACATGACCATCATATGCGCGCAGTAGCTGAAGAACGCGATGATGTTGCCGAGGATAAAGCGCTTATTCCTGAGAAGCTCGGGCTCCAGCAGCGGGTTCTTCTCGCGTCGTTCTGTGTAGATGAACAGGGCGAGCAGCGCCACAAAGCCCAGCCCGAACCATTCCTGGCCAGCGAACCCGCCGCTGAGGAAGACGATGAGGCAGGCGATAAGCGCCGTGAACAGGATGGAGCCACGAACGTCCAAACTGCCCTCTCTGTTCCTGGGCAGGGGCGAACGCAGGAACACGGCAGACAGAATAAAGCTTACCAGCCCAAAGGGAACACTGAGCAGAAACACGAAGTGCCAGGAGAAATGTGCGAGTATGAGGCCGCCCACCGCCGGACCGGCCACGTTGCCCAGGCCCACCATAAGCGCCGTGACGCCCATGGCCCGGCCGCGCTGTGCCAGCGGGAAGATGGTGGTGACGAGGCCCATGCCCACGGCTATCGTCATGGCGGCACCGAGACCTTGTATGGCACGCGCAAGGGTCAGCGTCGCAAAGCCGTCCGAGAGGGTACAGGCCAGCGAGCCTGCCGTGAAGATGACGATGCCCACGATGTAGATTCTATGGGAGCCTACCCGGTCTCCCAGACGGCCAAACAGCAGCATGAGCGAGCTCGTGACGATGAGGTAGATGGTGGTGACCCACTGCACCTGCGCCATGGAGATGCCAAAATCCGCGGCCAGGATGGGATTGGCGATATTGACGATGGAAGAATTGAGCGTGGCCATGAAGGTGCCGAGCGAGATGGTTATCAGTGCCAGCCACTTGTTTGTCGGTTTCTTACTCATGCTGTCTGCCCTGTGCCCAGTTTCATGCTGTCTGCCCTGTGCTCTCTTCATACTCCTCGATGAGCCAGAGTTCGTAGGCCCGTTGCAGTTCTTCGGCACCCGGTTCTTTGGGATCGCCCTTCTTATGCTCGCCGCTGTTGCTCTTGTATACGGAGTGTGCGCGGAGGTCTGCCAGCTGTTGGCTCTGGAGGAAGCCGCTCGTGTCGAAGAGCTGCTGCTGGAGCCGGTGCCACACCGCCTGTATGAGCCTGCGCAGATGCACGAGCTCCTCCTCCCCTACCTGCACAAACTCCTCCTCAGGCAGGGCGAGACCCTGCTTGCGGTCTGGCTCTACAAAGAGGTCGGCACCGCCGCTTACCCGCCAGCCGCTGAACTCCGGCGTGTTCTCTACGAGGAGTTTGTAGAACTGCAACTGCCGCCGGTAGGCCGCACCCTGCGAGCCCGGACTCCTCGCAGCTCCGGTCTTGTAATCGTAGAGGGCTATCGTCTGCGTGCTGGTGTCGAGCAGCAGAAGGTCCGCGCGCCCCGTGAGGGGTACGCCGTCGAGCAGGACGTCGAAACTCTGCTCAGCGCGCGCGTCCGGCGTGAGCCGCAGCTTGAAGGCGGGCATGAAGTGCTGCAGGAACAGCTCAAACCGCTGGGCGAGACCGTCCAGCTCCTCGGGCGGATAATCGAGCGCCTGCAGGGCATCCCTTGCTTCTGCCGCAAGCTCTGCCTCGCTCGTTGAGCCCGCCTTGAGCACGGTATTGAGGTACCCGGCGAGATACTGGTGCACGATATTGCCAAAATCAAGGGCCGGAGAGGGCTTGCTCGGCAGGGCCAGGAGCCTGTTCGTAAGGAAACGCGCGCCATCGAGGCCGCCCTCCCGGTATTCGACAAACTCATTGAGGAGCGAGACACTGAGCCTCCGCCCTGCCCTTGCCTGCAGCAGGTGCAGGTTCTCCGGCCTGGGAAGGTAGGCGTCCTGCCAGCTGAGCGGCGCTATGTCCTCAAGAGCCTCAAGACCCACCTCCATCTGGCGCGGAGTAGCAAGGCCCACGAGCTCCGGCACAAGACGGGAGTTGCCAAGCGATATGCAGAGCTCGTCGCGCGCCCGGGTGGCAGCAACAAAGAGTACGCGTCGCAGGTCGTCCGCATCCTCGCTCTCGCTCAGATAGATGTTCTGGGTAATGAGCTTTGCGCCTCCGGCAGGCTTTGTCCAGCTGCCCCGGTCAGCGTCGATGAGGTAGACGCGGTCAAACTCCATACCCTTGGAATTATGCGCCGTGGTAAGCGTAATGGCATCGGTGCTGCCGAGTGGAACGCTGGCAACGATCTTGACGCCAAAGCGCTCGGTCTCGTCAAGCAGCTCCACCACAGAGGGCAGGCGGATGGGCGCTTGCAGGCCGAGGGCGGCCCTGCGTTTGGGGGAGTTGGCCTGCAGCTCGCCCTGCACAAACTCCAGCAGCGCCCCCAGGCCGTAGTGGAGCTCTATGACAGCAAAGGGTTCTGCTTCGCTGTGCGCCTCATAGTAGGGAACAACCCACTCGGAAAGGCACCGGATGAGCGCGCTCGCCGGTACCGATGCCACCTGGGCCGATACATCCCGGAGTCCGACGTAGAGTCTTTGGAGAGAAGGCTGGCTGCTTGCCTCCAGGGCGGCAAGCCAACCGCCAGCGCTTCTGGCCTCGATGGCCAGCCTCAAAGCGTCCTCCTGCGCGATGCCGAGCTCCGGCGCGGCAACGATGCGGGGCAGCTCCGCCTCGGCGCGTGGAACAGCGCCACGCGACCAGTGCACAACACAGCGCATGAGCGCAAGCAGAGTAGCCAGCGAGGCAATCCGGCTCACCTCGCGCCGTACTTGATAGCTGAAGGCAATGCCAAAATGCTCCAGATAGGGAATGAGCGCACTGAAACTTGCGTGCTTGCGGGCAAGTATCGCTATCTCCGAGCCGGGATGGGTGCTCCGTTCCATGAAGCCGCCCTCGATAAGCGCCTTGATCTCCCGCGCGACTTCGTAGTACTGCAATTCCGGTGCCGCATACACCCGTGGCGCAAGGTCAGGCGTGGCCGCAGTCTGTCGCACGGCCTCCAGATGCTTGCTCTCCTTGCTGGTAGTGAGACGTTTCTCAATCTGACCTGCCAGTTCCTGCCCCAACGCCACTATCTCGGGCAGGGAGCGGTAATTCTTCGTGAGGACGATGGATCGGGTGCCCGCGTAGTTCTCCTCGAACTGCTGGATGAACTCCACGCTCGCGCCCTGGAAGCGCATGATGGCCTGGTCGTCATCGCCCACGGCCAGGATATTGGGTCGCTCGACGCCCGCGATGATGGATTCGACGATCTTCATCTGCGCGCCGTTGGTGTCCTGGAACTCGTCTATGAGGATGTACTGGTATTGCGCGCGGAGCTGAGCCGCGAAACTGGGATGCTGCTCGAGGGCCAAGCCGGCGTCGAGTATCATGTCGTCGTAATCGTAGAGTGCCATCTCCTTCAGATACTCCTGATACCGCTGGTAGACCGACACGACGGAGCGGGTGGCAGCATTGGCCCGGCGTTCCTTGAAGGCAGGCGGACTCTGGTTGAAGAACCGGTCGCGCAGCTCCTTTCTGAATCCGGAGGAGTTGCCGTTCTCGTCAAAGAAACAGGTCTCCTGCACCACCCGCCTGAGCAGGAGGGCGTAGGGCTCGTAGCTGCCCGTGAGCGTAACGAGCTGCTCGGTAAACTCGGCCGGCGCGGAGTCCAGAGCCACGAGCAGCTCGGCTTTGAGATCCTCGAGAAAACGCTGCTTCTCTTCCTTCGTACCGTGTTGCAGGCTTGTCGTGAGCCTCTGCAGCAGCCCGGCCTTCTCGCGCTCGAAATAGTCGAAGAAACGCAGATTCTGGTCGCAGATGGCGAGGATGTCTGCCGCTTGGAGGCCGGACTTCTTTATCTTGCCCATGAGGGAGCGGACGGCCCCCAGATTACCGGACACCCCGTCAAAGGGGTTCTGATAGAGCGGGTCGGTTACGGGGAGCTCCCTCAGCAGGCGATTGATGAGCTTGGGGGAATCGAGGGGGGTGATGAGGCGGTCAAACCCGCTGCGGTCAAAGTATTCCGGATACCTTGCACTCAGGCGCTCGGAAAAGGCGTGGAAGGTCCCGATGGTGACGCCATAGGCGCTCCGGCCGATAAAGCCTACGAGGCGCTCCAGCATGGCATCCGATCCCGCGTTGGAAAAGGTGAGGCAGAGGATGTTGTCGGGAGACACGTCCCTGTGCTGCAGGATGGCAGCCACACGCAGGCTCAGGAGCTGCGTCTTGCCGGTTCCCGGGCCGGCCACCACCAGTACCGGGCCATCCAGCGCCTCTACCGCCGCGCGTTGCTCGGGGTTAAGGCTTGCAAAGGCCGTTTCGAGTGCGGCGCGTTGCTCGGGGTTAAGATGAAGAGACGTCCCGTGTGTTGTGTCCTGCATAGCCTTCTTACTGCCCTCTGCCTGCCTGCTGTGCCGGTTCCTGTGGAAGTTCCTGCGCTGACTCCCTGCCTGCTTCTCTGATTACCGCGCCGTAACGAGCGGCCAGCGCGCGAACAGTGTCCCTGTCCTCGGCCGCACAGCGGTCGAGCGCAATAAGGGCGCAGCCGTTATAGACCCGCAGGGCGCGCTCAAACGCGGTGGGCCCTGTTGCTGTTATGAAAAGCGGCACATTAACCAGGGCCTGGATTGCCTCTATCATGGCAGGGAGGGCCTGGGCCTCGTCAATGACGGGGAGGGCCGGGGCCTGGGCATCGTCGGCTGAAGCGTGCAAAGCACGCCTGGAAACCTCATCAGCTCCGCTGAGGGTGGCTGAGACGCCGATTATCCGGGCACCCTCTCCCTGGGCATCGAGCGCCTCATCGGCAGCATACTCGTAGTCGCCCAGAGCGAGTGCCTCAGCAAGCTCAGCATTGGTAGCAGCATCGATGCGGGTATCGACGATAAGGGCTTCTCCGGCGGTGGCCTCTCTGCCTGCTGCTGTTTCGGCGGTGATGTTCTCGCCTGTTGTCTCTTCGTCCTGCCCCGCCTCGAGTAGCATCCCTTTGCGTAACGCTGTCTCATCCAGGGCAAGGCTTGAGGCATAGGAGCTGATAACGCAGCGGCGACGGCGCACTTCCGGCCTGAGGCTGATGCCCTCGCAGGCAGCTGCCAGGGCCTCGATATGCGCCGGAGTCGTGCCACAGCAACCACCAAGCACGGCTGCGTACTCCCCTGCCAGTGGTGTGAGCGTGGAGGCAAACTCCTCGATGCTCGTTGTGTACACCGCCTCGCCGTTTTTCATTATCGGGAGGCCTGCGTTGGGGCTGAACACCAGCGGCGTTGAGGAAAGTGCGCGCAACTTTTTGATGAAGGGTAGGGTCTCCTGGAGACCATCGCCGCAGTTGAGGCCCAGGGCGTCAACGCCGAGGCCCTCCAGCAGCGCACAGACGCAGGCGATGTCCGCGCCGTTGAGCAGGTTTCCCTGCCTGTTGATGGCCACCGTAGCCAGTACCGGCAGATTGCTCGCCTCCTGGGCAGCGAGAACTGCCGCCTTGAGTTCATAGGTATCGATCATCGTCTCTATGAGGATGCAGTCTGCGCCGGCGGCGCTACCCGCCTCCACCTGCTCCTTAAAGAGCGCAACGGCATCGTCAAAGGCAATCTGTCCCAGGGGGCAGAGCAGCTCGCCGAGCGGGCCCACATCCAAGACGACAAAGCAACCCTGCGTGCCGTGCCGCTCCACGGCCTCGCGGGCCAGCGTAACTCCAGCGGTAACCACCTCGGCAACGCTGAGGCCCGTATTCTTGAGCGTAAGGGCATTGGCACTGAAGGTATTGGCGGTAATGAGGGTGGCCCCTGCCTCAAGATAGGCGGTATGGACAGCACGCACCGTGTCCGGATGCGAGACATTCCAGAGCATGGGTGCCAGTCCGGGAGGCAGCCCTCGGGCCTGTAATTGGGTGCCCATGGCCCCGTCGGCGATGATGAGCTGCTTGCCCAGAATGTCTTTGCTTCTCACTATTTACACTCCTGTTTGAGTGGTGTATACTATCGTTTAGGGAGTCGGCGAGGATGCCATTTACATCCCCACCGACTTCGAGACCGGGATTAGTCTCTCGAATGCCTGCCGCGATAACCGGCAGGCTTTCTCTTTATGGCCTCGATTATCAACCTGGCCAGGTTGATAATCGAGGCCATAAATAGACAAGA